>QNEL01000747.1 GCA_003645185.1 Candidatus Parabeggiatoa sp. nov. 3 | reverse complement strand
TGTCTCTTGCGTCTCTTGCGTTATAAACAAAATTGAAATAAAATAAGCCCTTTTTTGTATTTAAGCCAATCGAAAAATGCTATAGATTCAGTTTAACATTAATCAGCGTCAATCATGACAATCAGTACAATCAGCGTTCTATCATGTTTTTAGATTGGCTCAACCCCACCAAATAGGTTTAACAATTATTTCAATAATAGTAATGCATCACTTATAATGCGAAGACATATTTGTTACAATTTATTATTTTTGCAACAAGACTGATAATGAGCCTTGTTTTGGGAATCTACCTAAGCTAACAGCACAATAAATTTGAAACGAAAATAAAACACAAAATAAATTTGGAACGAAAATTGGGCCACAATTTTCTACCCAACCGACTTAGTTTGCCAAAAAATATTTTTGTCCCATAAAACCGTCTTTTGTCTATCAAAAACAATCAACCACCCTTCTGAACAATCCAATTACTCATAACTAAAAAGAGTCTTTTGTACTCACATCATTCAATAACAATGAGAATCTAACTGACAAATTTCACCTGCACGAAGATGTTTATGTTTTAAACCATTTGGATATTCCAAATAAGGTTGTTTCATTTTGTTGTTGGTTATGGATTTGATTGTTCTTGTTGAAAAAATGAGTGATCTATATTCAACATTAAACACTCTAAAGTTGAGATACATTTGTGCTATTTTAACTAGACAGCTTGCAAATATTTCTGTCGCCTGAACTTGTTTACTTGAACCCGTAATATTAGTCGTTTTGAGTTCGCATAAAAAAACGAATAGCCTCTCTTTATGGGGATAAAAAATGACATAATCACAAACTTTATTGACTAGCGCGACTTCATTCTTTAAAACAGGATAAATCTCAAAACCTTTTTTATCAAATTTATAAGCCAATGCTTTACCCATTTTTTATAAGGGTTACAGGATAATCATTATTTTCAGGCTCTTCTAAAACGAAAATACCGCCTTGAGTATTTTGTTTAAACGCCAGTTTGATAATATTATCCAATGCTTCTAACAAATCATCCATAATTTAATCAAACAACGTAAAATAAATATCTCGTGAAGACTCATTCACGATTTTGACAACTTCATCAATCGTTTCAATTTCCAAACCGGTTTCACTGACTTTAATGTTTTGTGAATCTTGCCCGTTTTCTTGAAAAACATAAGCCCCGACTTGCTCAGGTTTGAGCAATTGATTTTCTGCGTAGCCATATTTTTTCATCAAGCCTCTCACTTGTTTATCTGGCTTAGTCAACATAATCAAATTATTCATTTCCATCACAATATAATCGCTGTGTGTGCTAGCAATGACTTTAAAACCTTCATTCACTAACCGCCCTAAAAAACGTGCTATCAAAATTTGATTATTGGGGTGCAAGTTTAATTCGGGCTCATCAATAATGAGATAATCTCCCTTTTTAGCTAAATGACGTAAATAAAAAACGAGAGAAGATAATGATTTAACCATGGAACCCGTCAGATGCACTGCCAAATTTTGAGTGGGTGCCTGATTCGGAATGTAGTTGACTTCACCGGCTGCGGAAATCTGGATTTTGCCCTTTAAAATCTGTTGTTCCAATTCATTAGCCAAATCACCAAATTCACTTTTTTGACGACTCAGATAAACTAAATCTTCAGCCATTTCGATATTATCGCCAATTGGTTTTGGGTAACGGTTGACTCGACTGTTCAATAAGTCAAGCATATTATCAGCGTTTGACTTGAACAACTGGGTAAACAGTTTATTTCTAATAAGGGATAATTCCCTGCTAAAAATATTAATGGCGCTTCTTTCAGCAGGGGCGATGTAAGTTCTGAAATGGAAAAGGCTATGAAAAAGGCTTGCCAAAATGTCTTCTAGCAGAGATTCAGTCAAGCGTTCAGTTTGATATTTTTCAAAGGTTAAATTCAAATAGGGCGAATTTTCCAGTTTTGAAATGGAGACGAATCTGTTTTGTTCAGCCGATTCCAGACTAAAGGCGTTTAAACGGATTTTATTTTCAATTTCTTGATCAGACATTTCTATTTGAGCTTGAGTTGTCGAAAATAAGGCTTGATCATGCGCGGCAAAAAAATCGGCCAAGCCTTGCACATAGTGTTTAACGACATGCTCAAAAATCTCTTTTTTATGTGGACTCAAATAGGTTTTGAAAATATCAACGAGGTTGATGACAATTGGATTTTTTCTGACGAGATTCGTTTCGATTTGAACGGCTATTTTGTTGAATAGGTTCCCTAAATCCCGTAAATTTGCGCGTTCCTTATTCATTGTCAAAAAATGATAAATCCCATAAGCCAAATAAGACTTACCGGTGTTATTATGTCCACATAGCAAAATCAAGTCATAGCGAAAATCAATTTCCGCTTGTTCAAGAATGCCTAAATTTTTGATTCTAAAAATCATTTTGATTCCTTTGATTGAGGAATACAACTTCGTTCGCGTAGCTTTACTTCGTTGTACTATATAGCGTTTCCCGATTGAATGAAGTACAAATCATTCTCGTTCCCAATTTATTTTGCTGCCCTCTTTTCAAACCAAATTTATTTTGCTGCCTGCTTTTCAAACCAAATTTATTTTACGTTTCTTTTTTGTTCCATATTTATTCAACGGACGATTTCTCAGACAGGCTGCTAGGGAATCGGAAGACAAGTTACTTTGCCCTACAAATTCCAATAATGTCAACACACGTAGCCCAATGGTTAACAAACGAATAAGTCCAGTCGCATGATCAGAGCAAAGTAAATACATGGGTGTTAAAGATAAAGGTTGTCCCTTGAGCCTACCAAAGCATAGTGAAGCGATGTACTGTTCGCGGTAGGCTAAGAACGGCTAGACCAGAAGTTTAACAATTTCTACCGGTAAGGGTATTGGCGTAGACTTTATTAAACTAAGCCCCCTATGTCACCAATCGGGACTCGTCTTCAAAGCACAAGCCTTGAGATTTTCACCTCACACGGCGTATCGAACAACTATTATTTTTTTGACCATAATTCTACAGCCTTTGTAATAATCTTTCTAAGCGTCGATTTGACACCATTTCATCTAAGTCCGAACCCCGCGTCGATGGTATTGGTTTGTTTAGTTAGTATTATCATTCTTAGTTGACAGTGTACACGTCGGCATATATCAAGCATTACACTTAAT
>QNEL01000746.1 GCA_003645185.1 Candidatus Parabeggiatoa sp. nov. 3 | reverse complement strand
TACCCACCCTACATTGATCTAATTGGTGGGCAACATAAACACGTTACCCACCCTACATTGATCTAATTGGTGGGCAACATAAACACGTTACCCACCCTACATTGATCTAATTGGTGGGCAACACTCTTTACCCACCCTACATAAAATTTTAATTAAAATTTTAATTTATGATCGCGTGCAAACCTTTTGTGCTTCCCCACTTTGAAGTTATAACCAGTAGATTTAATGACTAACCGAAAACAAGTAATAGAAACCTTGTGTCACCTGACATCCACTGGTGATGAAGCGGATCGTTGTCACGCATCCAGAGCATTGGGCGTACTGGGAGACACGTCGGCAATACCCGCATTGGTTCAATGTCTGCGAGATGAGGATATAGACGTTTCAATAGATGCCGCTGAGGCGCTTTCGCGTATTGGAAACCCTTCGGCTATCCCAGCACTGTTGGACTCGCTAACGCATGATCCAAACGGTGAAGTCAAAACCGCTGTCGTCAAAGCATTAGGCAAAATCGGGGGAACGGACGTTATTGTGCCTTTGTTGGAAATTGCCAAAAGTTGTCCCGACAATATGGATTGGGACGATACCGAGGATTGGGATGCTTGGTGGGATATGCAGCTTTTGGCGGTGGATGCATTGGGTAGTATGCGTGTCACTGAGGCTATCCCAGTGTTGGCCAGCATTTTAGAGGATGAAGAAGGCCAAGCGATTGAAAGTGAGGTATTGACTGCCCTTGCGCTTATTGGCGGTGCGGGTAACACTGTTCTGATGCAGCGGCTCACCAACGGCTCACCAAGGGAACGCCGCCGAGCGGCCACCGCCTTGGGTTTGTCCAAATCCCCTGATGTACACAAGGCCGTCGCTTATGCTATGACAGACAGAGAAGGTGAGGTACGTGTTGCCGCCCTCCGGGCGCTTGGAAAACTCGGGGCCTCGCAATATATCGATATCATGTTGCGGTGTCTCAAAGATCCTGAGCCTTTGGTGCGGCGTGCCGCAATCGAAATCACAACGGATTTATCGGTAAACCAAGATAATGTCGATATAGTGCGCGAGAAACTCGCGCCCTTGCTCACCGATTCCAGTCCAGTAGTACGAGCGGCCACGTTGACGGCCCTGGGTGGCACAATACACATTGATCGCGTTCCAACGCCTGTGGATTGGAGCGAGCTTGAGCTTGAACAAATTCGACATTGTTTGACAGATCAAGATAACACAGTCGTATCCGCAGCCTGTACTTTGCTCGCTCATCTAGGTGATCACACCATACTCACTGTGCTACTACAAATACTCTCAGATCAAGAACGTGATGCGGCGCGGCGTAGTACCGTTGCAACGGCCCTTGGGATTTTGGGGAATATTGAGGCGATAGGCATTTTGAGTTGGGCGATCAAAGACGACGCACAACCGGTTCGATTGGCAGCACTGAATGCCTTAATGCAATTGGAAAAAACGAGAGAGTCTGATCTACTAAGCCAACCCAGCGATGCCGATGCGCCGGAGGGCCAAGATAATGAACAAGCACCACGTACTACCCCACTTGCAATCATAATCGCAGCCTTAAAAGGCAAAGTCGAACCTGCTAAAGCCTCGACACCGGCCGTTGAACCTGATAACGCTTCGATACCTGCTCCAGATAATGCCTCGACACCGGCCCTTGAATCGGCTCAAGCCTCGATAGCTTCAGATCAGGTTGAAATAACGCCAGATGTCGCGCAGCCAATGATGGACGCTGAATCCTTGGCGGCCGATGGCCTACAATCCACGCGAGACAGTGAGACACCAACCATTGAACAACAGCGCCCTGCGATGTCCACACTTGAGGCCATAGCTCTGGATAATGTAGAGGCCGCTTTATTGATGGATGAATCGTTTGATGCCGCAAAATTACCCCAAAATTCAGAAGAGTTTAATGCGGAAATCCAAGAATACAGGGCAATCGCTCAAGAAAATATTGAGCTAGGCGAACGTTTATTTGTTCAGAAAAAAGTGGATGTCGCAGCGGATGTGCGTCACTTGAGTGCCCGTATTTTGGGCAATAGTGATCAGATTGAGGCCGTTAATGCCTTAATTGAGGCGCTCAACGATGACGATCCGATTTTGCGTCGGGAAGCGGCAGAATCTTTGGGACATATCGCACGTCGTTCACCGGGAGCCAAGGGATTAGCGAATGCCTTAGGCGGGTTAGTAATCCTTATGAATGTAGGGGATAATGAATTACGTTTAGCTTGTACGCGCACTTTAGGTGTACTCGGTAATCGCTTCGCTCTACCCATTCTAATTGGCGGTTTGCAAGATGATGATGCCAATGTGCGTACACAGACAATCCAATCATTGACAGCTTTGCTCCCAAGCAAGCTGAACAGCGTGAACTGTGAAGTAGAAATGGCTTCAAAAGAAATCAATACAGAGGCCATTATTGCACAATTTGTCAAAATGTTGCATGATATCAGCGCCAGTGTGCGTAAGGCCGCGGCTTCAGCATTGGCAACATTACAGCACACAGAAGCCTTAGATTTAATCATAGACGCGGCTTTTATGGATGGCGGGGCGACTGCCCGCGACATGGGAAAAATCCTGCGTCTTTTGAATGTTGAACAAAGTGGCGCTAAGTTGCTAAAAAGCTTAGAAAGCGTACCTGACAGCCTCCACCGACGATTTGTGATTGAAATGCTTGAAGAAGTCTTTACGACTTGATTTAAGTCAATGACTCAAGTGGCTTAATCTTACCACCTATCAGTTTGTGTCTGTTTCAAAAACAGACACATTTATAAAGTATTTATATCAGAATATCATTAAAAATCACTTATTCTCTGTGGCACTCTGTGGTACTCTGTGTTCTCTGTGTTGAAAAAAAAGCTTGGTGTCAAACTGATAGGTGGTAAGGTGGCTTAATGCTAAATCATGACAGTTAATAGATTAGGCCAAAACCACAAAAACGACACATAAGCCAAAACGAGTGTATGAAAAATTATCTTACCAACAAAATCATAATTAGTTAAAAAAAACATTTGACAAAAAATTTAAAAATTTTGTTAGTATTATAGGCGGCTTTTATCAAGGGATGATAGCCCAAGTGGCAAGATATTACGGTTCAGTATTAAAATGTCATACTGGTAAAATCTTAGACTTATAATAAAACATAAGATTAGCTTCAAAATC
>QNEL01000745.1 GCA_003645185.1 Candidatus Parabeggiatoa sp. nov. 3 | reverse complement strand
CATAGGCGAGTGGAATGCAGTCAAATAATAATAGTTGGGAAAGGAGCCGTGTTCGGGATCAGTCTCATGGCTTGTGCTCTGAAGACGAGTCCTTTACGGTGACGTAGGGGGCTTAGTTTAACACAAAGGCTTCAAGTGGATTAAAGATAAATACTTCAAAAAAGTCGGAAACAGAAATTGGGTATTCAAAACTGAGGTCAAAGGGGCAGAATACACGCTGAAATTACATAGTGACACCAAAATTGTAAGGCATGTGAAGGTTAGAGACACCAAACACATATTTGACGGCGATACAATTTACTGGGTCAAACGAGGTCAAAAAGACCCCACCATAAGTACAAGGGTTCAAAAACTCTTAAAGTTGCAGAACGGCAAATGCAAATGGTGTAACCTAGAGTTCAGATACGAGGACATCATGGAAGTTGACCACATTAAGCCAAGGAAAGAAGGTGGGAAGGATGTTTATAAAAACTTGCAACTTCTACATGGTCATTGTCATGATACCAAAACCTTGAAGGATATAAGGAAAGCTGAAAAAGCAATCTTAAATATATCAGAATGGGATAGGGTTAAATAATTACGGTCAAGCAAAATAGTTGGGAAAGAAGCCGTGTGAGGTAAAAGTCTCACGCACGGTTTTGAAGACGAGTCCTTTATGGTGACATAGGGGGCTTAGTTTAATCGGGTTCACAGCAAAAAACCGGATACGGATAGAAAATGCCACCTATTTTTTGAAATTGAAGATACTGGCATCGGTATCGCTGAACAAGATTTAAAAACCATCTTTGATCCCTTTATCCAAGTGGGTAAACAACGTGCCGGTTCGGAAGGAACCGGTTTGGGGCTGCCCATAACCCGTCATGACATTCAGATGTTAGGGGGACAGCTTGAAGTGACGAGTCAGCTAGGGGAAGGTTCGCTGTTTAAATTCTTCATATCAGTCTTATTAGCTAAGGCGGATGATATTGAAAAGCAGATAAACAGTCATCGCATTGTTGGATTGTCTCCTAAACAACCCGTTCCGCGTATTTTGATCGTTGAGGATATCCGCGAAAATAGATTATTATTGAGAAAAATGCTACTTAAAGTAGGCTTTGAAATACAGGAGGCTGTCGATGGTCAAGAAGCCATCACCGCATTTGAACAATGGCATCCTGCCCTCATTTGTATGGATATGCGTATGCCCGTCATGGATGGCTATGAAGCAACTAAACGGATTAAAACCAGCACAGCCGGCAAAGAAACCGTGATAATGGCTCTGACTGCCAGTATTTTCAAAGAAGAAAAGGCTAAAGTGATGGCTGCCGGCTGCGATGATTTTCTCCGCAAACCGTATCGGGAAGATGAACTTTTGGCAATGATAGGCAAGCATTTGAATATTGAGTATCTCTACGAAGAAATTAAGGGAGAAAAAACAGATTCAGTAGAAATGACACTTGATGACAAGTCAATGTTAACGGCCTGGCTTGCTCTTTCTGATGATGTAAAAAATGAATTAAATCAGGCACTTAAAGAACTTGATATAGATTTAGTGGACTCTGCCATTAAACATATTGCAGAACAGAATACCGATTTGGCGAAGGCTATGCAGCCTTATGTTGATGGTTTTCAATATGAACAATTAGCAAACTTGCTAACGGACAAAAATGATGATGAACAACAAAGAACGAATAGAACCAACTGACAGTAACATCTTAATTGTCGATGACGATCCAGCCGGTATACGCTTTCTATCCATGCTGCTAAAAGACAAAGGTTACACAGTCCGAATTGCACTGAATGGGCAAGCTGCGCTTGATACCTTAACAACAAAATTACCGGATTTGATCTTGTTGGACATTACAATGCCTGAGATGAATGGTTTTGAAGTTTGTCAACATTTGAAAGCTTCAGAGCAATATAAAGAAATCCCAGTGATATTTATCAGCGGTTTGGAAAAAACAGTTGATAAAGTAAAGGGATTTCAATTTGGGGGTATTGATTATATTACCAAGCCTTTTGCCCCTGAAGAAGTTTTAGCACGGGTTAAAACCCACTTATCTTTGCGGATAATGCAACGCCGTCTTGAGAAGCAGAATATCCAGTTGCGGGAGGCCAGTGAGCAACTGGAAAGGCGTGTTCAGGAACGCACTCAAGCATTACATGAACAACAGAAATTACTGGAAACGGTATTTAACAGCACACCTGATTTATATGTGTTGAAGGATGAGAAGGGTATCTATAAAAGCGTCAATACAGCATTCTGTGATTTTGTAGGAAAGTCAAAGCAAGAGATCATTGGAAAAACAGATTACGAGTTATTCCCAGCCGAAGAGGCTGAAAAATATATTGAGGGGGATAAAGCGGTTATAGAAGGAGGGCAGCAACAAAAAGAAGAAAGGGAAGTCATGGGCACCTCTGGCATTCAATGGTTAAAAGTTGTCAAAACAGCCGTTTTAAATGAAAATGGCAACTGTACGGGAATTCTTTGCTCACTGACCAATATTTCCGAATTGAAAGAAACGGAGCAAGCATTACTTACCGCTAAAGAAATAGCGGAATCCGCTAACCGTGCCAAAAGTGAATTTCTCGCCAATATGAGCCATGAAATCCGTACCCCTATGAACGCCGTGATTGGTTTCAGTGAATTATTGTCGGAATTGGTAACAGAGAATAAGCAAAAATGTTATCTTAATTCCATTCAAACGGCCGGCAAAGCTTTGCTTACTTTGATTAATGATATACTTGATCTGTCTAAGATTGAAGCAGGGCGACTGGAAATTCAGTACGAAGCCATCAGCCCACAGCTGATTTTCAAGGAATTACAGCAAATTTTTGCGATTAAAGTTGCCGAGAAAAACTTAAAATTTATCGTAGATATTGATAAAGAATTACCACCGACTCTACTACTGGACGAAACTCGGTTACGTCAAATATTACTCAACCTGATCGGTAATATTAAACTAAGCCCCCTATGTCACCATAAGAGACTCGTCTTCAAAGCACAAGCCGTGAGATTGATCCCGAACACGGCGTATCGAACAACTATTTTTATTGACCATAATTCTACAGCCTTTGTAATAATCTTTCTAAGCGTCGATTTGACACCATTTCATCTAAGTCCGAACCCCGCGTCGATGGTATTGGTTTATTTAGTTAGTGTTATCACTCGCCCGTTGACAAT
>QNEL01000744.1 GCA_003645185.1 Candidatus Parabeggiatoa sp. nov. 3 | reverse complement strand
TTGTACTACTCATTCTTGATTGGCCTTATCCGTTTATCGGCCCGTCATCCGTTGTACTACTCATTCTTGATTGGCCTTATCCGTTTATCGGCCCGTCATCCGTTGTACTACTCATTCTTGATTTCCGCGACGTTGCACTTCACAATCCGCTTCAATCTCAAATGCCCCTTTCTCATTATCCCGCAAATCACAATCAATTATCGTCCCTAATCCTGCTTTTAACACCCATACGCCATGCCATGCATTTTGTTTAATACTACATTTTTCAACAACCGGGTTGCCACCATTCTCTATTTTGATGCCTGCTCGCCCATTGGCGAAAATATCGCAGTTTTGTATTTTGCCGTAGGCATTTTCTGAAAACAGTACGCCGCTGGCTTTGCCATCGTAAATTTGACACGCTTGAATCAGTGGCTGGCCACCGTTTTTGATCGTGATTCCCGGATAAGCATGGCCTGTAATCTCACAGTGTTCTATCTTGCCTCGGCCATGATGGTGAATGTAAATACCACTGGTTCCGCCATCGTGAATCTGACAATGCTGTACAACCGGATCGCCGTCTTGATTGATTTCTACGCCAGCGTAAGCGTTAGCAAAAATCTCACAATGGCTTATTTGCCCTTTGCCTTGCTGCGATACGACTATGCCGCTGCTTTTACCATCGTGAATTTGGCAATGTGTGATCAGCGGGTTCCCGCCTTCTTTGATTTGTATGCCCGGATAAGCATTGCCAAAAATATCACAGTGTTCTATTCGCCCCTTGCCATTCTTATAAACGTAAATCCCCCCTGCACGGCTATCGTGAATCTGGCAATGATTCAGTAATCCGATACTGTCATGAATCGCAACACAGGCTAACGCTTCTGAACTGATATCACAGTATTCTAATGTTAATTGCCCTTGTGGAATATCGACGGCAAAGTATTTTTTCTCATTCAATCCGGCAAGACAACGTAAACTTAATCCACGTATTAAGGCTTGATCTGTTTTCATCCAAACACAACGGCCTGTCTGACTTTCAACAATAATCTCTTCCATCGCTCCGTCGCCGATAAGCTGTAATGGTTTATCTAGGATTAGGCTTTCTTGGTAAAGGCCGGGTTTGATCAGAATACGGCTTCCCGTTTGAGCGTGTTCAATCGCGGCAGTTATCGTTGGGTAATCGCCTGTTGGCGAAACAATCAGCGTAATCTGGTTTAAAATCTCTTTAAGTTGCTGAATAACCTCATCAATTTCAGGACGTTGCCTGGGTTTTTCTTCCTTGCAGTCGCATAATAATTCAAATAATGCTGTCGGGGCTTCCCCTAAACGGCGGGGATTTAAATGGCGAGGACTTTCTCCTGTCATTAACCGATAGAGGGTGGCACCAAAGGAAAATAAGTCGCTTTTTGGGCCCGGTTTACCGCAATCGGTATGGCCTAATTGTTCTGGCGGCGCGTAGTCCAATGTGCCCAGTATGCTTTGTCCAAATTGCGTCATGCCACTGACATCGCGGCGAGAAAGGGCCTCTTCTTTTAAAGAGGTGGCTACCCGTGCCAATCCAAAGTCAATGATTTTGACGCTGATTCCATTTTCGGTTGCTTTCATTAACAGATTCGCTGGTTTTAAATCCAGATGGTAAATACCTTGTTGATGCGCGATTTGTAAACCTTGTGCCACTTGTAATCCGACTTCAAGGCCTGTCACACTATCCAGTTTGCCATATTGGGCTAACCAGCTTTCACCATCTAATGCGTCTTCCAAATATTCGGTGACAAAGTAAGGCCTGTCTTGTCGTGCGGCATCGACATAACCATAATCTAGGGGTTCTGGCACATAATCCCCTGCGATTTTACGCATGATCATGGCTTCGCCAAAAATCTCATCACGTTGCCCTTCGCATTCTTCCCAAAAGCATTTGACGACGACTTTGTTATTGCGCCATTGGTTTTGACACAAAAATACGCAGCCCATTCCGCCAGCCCCTAATAGCCGTTCAATCGGATATCGATGGACATCATGCAAGGCATAGCGTTGTGGATCGATGGCAATCGCGGCGAGCAGATCGGCTAAGGCTTCTGGGTAGGCTCTGCGCCGTAGTCGCACTTGAAACAAATTGAAACACGATAAGGCCTTTTCGGCATCGTTTTGAGCCGTGTCTTTGGCTTGGATAAACAGCCTTTCTGCTTCTGCGAGATTGCCGGTAGAAGATAAAACGCTACCCGCTGCGAGCACTAATTCATTGTATTGTGGATCATTAAGGGGTACGCCTTTTAATTTGGCAACGGCTTCTTGAATCAGTTTTAAACTGGTGCTATTGTGTTGTGTAAATTCATCACGCGGTTTCACCTGTTTTGAGAGTTCAAAACGCTGCATAAAGTGCCTAAATTCTTGCAACAGGGTATCGACATGGTCATCAATTCTATCGACTGTGCCTTGTAAAGTCCCCATTTCCTCTAACACGAGTTCTACTTTTTCATCCAACAATTCGGCCCAAGCGTTAAAACGATTAGAAAAGGCAATCAATTGTTGTTGGCTACCTTGCCAAGCTGTACGCGCCATGTCTAATTGTTCAGGAAGTTGTTCAACGCGATTTTGCAAATCTTGCAATTGTTGGGTTTGCTCAGGCGCGTTGGCAAATTGCCCCGCTTGTAAGGCCTCTATTAGTGCCTGCTTTTGGGTTTCCAATTGTTGTTGAAGTTGTGTAGAAAGCGTGTCTTGGGCCGCTTTGATATCCCGCACATCGGCCCATAACCCTTCTCTTTGTAAGGCAGCTAAGGTTTTTTCAGCGCGTTCATCTTTACGCAAGCGTTCCCGAAAGAAAAACAAGACGGCGTTGCCTAATAATTCACCATAACGCAAAAAGGCGACTAATTCTTCTTCATCCTCAAGGGAAAATCCGAGTTTCTCAAAAAAATCATGGGGTTGATGCTGCAAGTGTTCTAACACCAATTCGGTAATCGCCAATGTACCGGTGTGATTGATAGAAGCGGCTAATTCCGATTCAGTGAAAGGCACAGGTTCAGCTTGAAAAATCGCAGGTTGTTTAGCTAACTTTTTGATTTGATCAAGCAATCGTTTGCGTAATGCCGGCAAAGCTTGGTTGTCGATACCGCGTTGTTGAGCGAAGGGTTGTAAATAATGTTGATCAAGTTGCTCAGAAAATTCGCGGGTGATTTTAGAATGGGTT
>QNEL01000743.1 GCA_003645185.1 Candidatus Parabeggiatoa sp. nov. 3 | reverse complement strand
TCCGTTGTACTCCTGGTTTATCCGTTTATCCACGTCATCCGTTGTACTCCTGGTTTATCCGTTTATCCACGTCATCCGTTGTACTCCTGGTTTATCCGTTTATCCACGTCATCCGTTGTACTCATCGTTTATCCGTTGTACTCATCGTTTATCCGTTGTACTCATATTGAGATAGCACGCTGATTAGACTGATTTAACTTTAAAGAGGTTATATATTAACATGACAGAATTAAAAGCATTCATTTTCGATGTCGATGGCACACTAGCAGAAACAGAGCGAGATGCCCATCGTGTCGCCTTCAACGACACTTTTGCGGAAAACAAACTGGACTGGGATTGGTCCATTGAACTGTACGGCGAATTGTTAGCCGTCACGGGTGGGAAAGAGCGCATGAAGTTTTATCTGGAACGTTATCGCCCAGACTTTCCACGCCCCGACGATTTGGATGGCTTTGTTGCCGAACTGCACAAACAAAAGACAGCGCATTACACCAATTTATTGGTACAACACCCGATTCCATTGCGTCCAGGAGTACGGCGCTTATTAGAAGAAGCACGTCGCGAAGGCATACGATTAGCCATCGCCACAACCACAACACCGCAAAATGTCACCTGCTTACTAGAAAACAGTCTAGCACCAGAATCCCTAGACTGGTTTGAAGTGATCGCGGCCGGTAATGCCGTACCGGCTAAAAAACCGGCCCCCGATATTTATCATTACGCACTAGATAAATTAGAGTTACCGGCCGAAAACTGTATCGCCTTTGAAGACTCCCAAAACGGCATTCGCTCCGCTCTCGCAGCCAATCTATCCACCTTGATTACCGTGAGTGACTACACACGCAAAGAAGATTTTAGCGGCGCATTGCTCGTCTTGAATCACTTAGGCGAACCCGATCAACCCTTCACCGTGTTAGCAGGAGAAGCAGGAGAAGCCAATTATGTCGATCTAGCGATGTTGCGTCGTTTACACAACCGATAACAATTGGGTTAGTTTCACTACGCAGAACTTCGTTTCATGCGGATTTTATGTCGAATGCAACTGGTTTTCTTGCGATTAAAAAAACAATAAACGCTAAAGACGCTAAAGACGCTAAAGACGCTAAAGACGCTAAAAATGCTGTCAAAAGAAATCTAAGCATCTCTTGCGTCTCTTGCGTCTCTTGCGTCTCTTGCGTTATAAATCAAATTGACATAAAAGCTTTAGAACCAAAGTCTCAATAATATTTTAAATATCCCGTTTTCGCCCACCGATTTGAGAAATCGGTATAGCTACTGTGTCAGAAGAGGATTCCAAGGGTGTCTGTGAACCCCAAGCATGTCCATACACGACTTCGTAGGTTGCTGGCAACCAACCTTCTGAAGAACGATAGGATTCATAAGCAGCCAACATAGCTTTGAATCTACCTTTTCCCATTAAACCGCGTGATCGGCCCGCTGTAATATTATGTGCCCCCATCGCTTTTAAGTCGTTCATCAAGGGCATCACATCTTGATAAGTCAAGAGAAACCTATCGACATCCATGACAGGATTAGTTAACCCGGCATAGAGTAAAGCATCACCTATGTTGTGCATATCAATAAAATGATTCACATGACTGGCATTATCAACAGCGGCCCAACTACTGCGTAATTCTTTCAAGGTATCTGGGCCAAAAGTGGAAAAAAATAACGCCCCTTCAGGCTTCAATACCCGCGCAAATTCCGCAAAAATCACTTGAATATCATTACACCACTGCAACATCAAATTAGAGATCAATAAATCTATACTATTGTCAGCAAAGGGCAATGTAGCGGCATCAGAACAAATAAAAGCGTCTTGAAAAGACGGCGCGTTTTGACGCGCTTGTTGTAACATTTTATGAGAAATATCAAGGCCATAAACTTGGGCCTGTGGATACAGTTGACTTAATACAAGCGTCAATCTACCCGTACCCGCTCCAACATCTAAAATCTGTTGAGGTTCCAATTTCAACCATTCCAAACGTTCAAGCATCGTCTCACCAATGCTTTTTTGAAGACTGGTTTGCTGTTCGTATGTCGCAGCTGCACAATCGAAAGAATGAGAGACTTGAGATTTATCCAAAAGAGATTCAGGTGGAAAAGAGTTCATTTATGGGATTATTGCGTGTTAATTTTAGAATTAAATTTCAGGATGAGAATGGCTCATTGAGATAAGAAATCTTGTAAAATGGGCAAAAACAATTCTGGATGCGATAAAAAGGGAATATGGGCGGCCGGTTTAATACACACTTTATGCAACGCCGGCCACCATTGTTGACAATTTTTTCCCATAGCCGCAGGCACAAGCGTATCGTGCCCCCCTAAACATAATAAGGCCTGACTGCGAATCTGCAATAATTCAGAACGTAAATCGGTATTTTGTAATAATGTCAATCCAGCTTGTAATGCTTCTGCTTGAGGCACACCGGTTTTTTTTAACAGCGCCTGAAGTGTGCGAAGTTGTTGACGAGCGGCCTGACTGCCTTTCACCTGCAACGCTAAAAAACGGTGTAAAGTACCCATCGTATCATGCTGTAATTGTTGTGCAAAGTGTTCTAATACAGTCGGTGTCATCGCATGAGGCCAATCTGCTGCCGTGACAAAACGAGGCGAACTGGCCACCAACACTAAGGCCCGTACCGAAGCAGGTTGCCATCTTGCCATCGCCAAAGCCAACAAACCGCCTAATGACCAGCCAATCCAGACTGCTTTTTGAGGTAAATCAGTAGCTAACTGTTCAACAAGAGTCGGCAAACGATATTCACTCATCGGACTGCGCCCATGTCCAGGTAAATCGACTTGATAAACCGTCCACTGTTGGGATAATTCAGCCGCGATAGTGTTCCAAATTTCGCCATTAAACCCCCAACCATGTAATAAAATCAAAGGTTTACCTTGGCCTTGTTGTTTAATAAAAAAGTTCATTAGAGCTGGATTTGATATCTGAAAATAGTGTAATCTGTCAAATTCTGTTCAAAGCCATTCAATTGGATTTTGAGTAAAATATATAGCGTTTCCCGATTGAGTAAAGTACAGTTATACCCTGAAAATTGAACGGCAAAATAGTGTAATCTGTCAAATTCTGTTCAAAGCCATTCAATTGGATTTTGAGTAAAATATATAGCGTTTCCCGATTGAGTAAAGTACAGTTATACCCTGAAAATTGAACGGCAAAATAAATT
>QNEL01000742.1 GCA_003645185.1 Candidatus Parabeggiatoa sp. nov. 3 | reverse complement strand
TTTCTCAGCAATGAATGTCTTCAAGGCTTTGATGATGCCATTGATTTCTTCCTGCATACTCCCCGTGACATCAATCACTAAAGCGAGATCGACTTGAATATCTTCTGGCACAAAGACTGTGGTGCGTGTACGCACTAAATGGGCCGGATATTCAGAAGCCGTCACCTTGGCTTCATGCGTCAACAAGAGCAAACCGGCATCTTTCAATTCGACTTCCATTTCGACGGTAGCCTGACTGACACTGTCTGCACTGGCTATACTCAAGTCATTCATTTCACAAGAGATTTGTGGGAATGCACTGGTATCACAGATACCATAATCACTGTTCAGGGATTTCAATTCAACCCCGATTGGCAACTGACTCACTAAAGTGACACCGGTTGCGTCGGTGGGCGCGTTATGACTCAATTCAAGGGCCACGTTGTAATGCAAGACTTTGAGCATTTCTATTGGATCGGGTTGATCCGTCACGCTTACCGATAAATAGGGAATGACTCGCGTCCACGTTTTTTTCAGATCGGTGGGGTACTCTTGCGCGCTAACGGTAACTGTATTAACCAAGGTTTTGGGGAAGCGATTGCTGATCACGACTTTCACGTTAGCCAAAACGCCTGGTGTTATGTCGGGCAAACTACACGTTATCGTCTCGGCTTGACAACTGCCGCCATCCAAGGATTCAATGGAGACTAACTCGGTATTATCGGGCAAAGCCTCTACCAAAGTCACACCGGTAGCGGTTTCCTCACCTTGATTGGTGACGGTGATGGTGTACGTCACGTTTTCGCCTTGTTTGGCAATACGCGGTTCTGGCACGACTTTGACATCTAACACCGGTTCGGCTTTGAATGCCGGTTGACAAACCTTTCCATTGACACTGACAACACAGGGTTTTGAGTCAAACTGATAACCGGCCTTACTGGCAATGACGGTGTACTCGCCTTCGGCTAAGCCTTTGATTTCCCAATTACCTGTTTCATTGGTGATGACGGTTTTATCGCCGATTTGGATGGTGACACCTGCAATAGGGTTGCCGAGCTTGTCACGGATTATGCCGGAGGCGGTGTAGTTTCCTGTGGGTTGTTCAATCACAGGTTCTTCAATCTCTTCGATCACAGGTTCGCCACTTTCATCTTGTGCTGTGACTGAACGCCCACCTGATACGGTTGTCGTCGCACGATGCCCGGTTGTGTTGAAGGATAGCGTTTGTTCGCCACCTGCATTTAACACGGTGAAGTTTATCGTGACGAGTGTAAACGTACCTTTGGGTATTTCGTGATCCCAAACACCTGCGGCAAAGTCAATATTGCCTAGTTCATTGTCAAAACTGCTTTGCAATACGAAGTCAAAAGTTTCTCCCGGCAACATGGTATTCACTTTTAGCAGTTTGGGATCAAAGTTGAGATAAGCACTGGTAGTATCTACCAATTGCGTACCGGCTTGAACTTTAATCACATAGTCAAAAGTATCGCCAACCGTTAAACCAGTTGGAATGGCAGTTGTACCCAGTGTGACTGCACTCTTACCATCAATGCCACCTTCGCCTT
The DNA here is from genome assembly GCA_003645185.1 of Candidatus Parabeggiatoa sp. nov. 3. Classification (GTDB taxonomy): domain Bacteria; phylum Pseudomonadota; class Gammaproteobacteria; order Beggiatoales; family Beggiatoaceae; genus Parabeggiatoa. The sequence goes on along the minus strand of QNEL01000742.1, from coordinate 1,643 downwards.
CGCCTGGGCTTTCGCGGTGGTTCGCCCCTACAACCCCTGAATACGTGGGGTTTGGTAGGGGCAGACCTGCGTGTCTGCCCTTAACGAAGGTGGCATTGACTCTTACCATCGCGTGTTCCTCTACCTCGTTTTAGCATACTCAAACTACTATTCCAAGTACAGGCGGAAGTTTTGCCCATATTACCAATTGGTGGTGGTTTTAAGAAATTTGCATCATCTCTTGTAACGCAACCATCTACGTTAAAAATTTATAATTATTAATCAAATCGTCAACGTTGATATCGCTTCGCTCGTGTTTCCATAAAAAAAGCCCCAAGTAAAACGACTTGAGGCTTTAAGTTGATTTGGAAAAGGGATGTGTTTTGAGATTTTACCCTTTTGCCTATCAGTGGTGGGCAACAACATTGCCCACCCTACCTGGCTACCTGGCTACCCACCCTACGCTTGCTCTGACCCAAATTATTCATTCGAGTTTTCTTTACCTCTTTCTTGTTATGGATTTGCCAAATCACTTGTAGCAAACACAGAATTTACCTTTGATACCTACAGATGGAGCCTTATTCCACCAGTGATTTTGGCAAGTCCAAGCAGTGCCTTGTGGTGTTTTATAACTATAAAGTGGATTTGTTTCCAAATGGCTACAGCTACCAAACGTATTTCTGTTAGGGCTATAGTTATCTTTGCAAGTATGACAGGTATCCCCTGTTTGATCACAATTTCTATTATACCAGTAACAGCCATAAATATTACCAGTCATAGAGTACGCTTGATTTTCAGAACTACTTATACATGATCCACAATTTGGACTTCTTCTAAATTGAGTCATCGCATTATCTAATTCAAACCATGAAACCCAAGATTCATCAGAAGGATTAGAAGCAGGCCCTCCCGTTTTTCCCGAGTATTCAGAAAATGATGAAAAGTATTTTAACCAAGTATGGTTTTTATTTGGATCAACAACTGTCCAACCACCACCATCAGTTGTCATATCGCAATAAACCTCAAATGGTTGATTATCACCTTCTCCATCAGGATCGATCTGGTAAACGCCGTCTTCTGAAGAAGGCTTATTCACCTTGATTTCTTGGCACGATTGAGCCATTTTTTGAGGGGCACAAGCCTTTGTAGGCCAAGCAATCCCTTCCACATCATCGTAATCAGTCGCAATTTCAGTTTCAGCCGTCATTTGGCAGGTATCAACATCTATCACGCCAAGTGGCAAACCATTTTTACCATGCAAACCAAAGATTAAGGTATCATCTGGCAAAGTATCCAAAGCCTCAATTTCTAATGACTGAGTCAGTTCTTCGCAGACAGTGGTAACTGTATTCCCATCATAAGCCAATAACTTAACTCCGGCATCAGGGTTATTCCGCACATTCTCTACGCCAAAGAGTATCGTTCCGGCTGTATTCCACGTTAAGTCTTCAACTTCACTGGGGTATGCGGCAACCAAATTCGCTTGCCCTGTGGCGGCATTAATGGTAACAAGCCCATCGCCACTTGCCCAGCCCCATAAGGTACCATCAGGATGGAATGACAAGCCATCAATTTCTTTAAAACCAGTGGAACCGATGTCAATCAATTGCCCAGTATTTTTATCGACGCGATAGAGATAACCGGGTTTTTGGGTATCTTTTCCA
>QNEL01000741.1 GCA_003645185.1 Candidatus Parabeggiatoa sp. nov. 3 | reverse complement strand
GTTTTCAATCTTTTTAATTAAACGTCCATTGTCATCATAAATATATTCTATTTCGCCTTGTTTGAGTAAACGGTTGCCAGTACCATAGGTTAAAATTGTCTCATTAATTTGAGTCAAATTGCCTGCGCGATCATAAGCGAATTCTTCCTCAATACCCGGTTGACGCTGGGTTTTGAGTAAACGATCGGCCAGATCGTAGGTATAGTACGTTTTTCCCCGTTCTTGATCGTCAATGGTAATCAGATTGGCGATTTGATCGTATTGATAAACACGTTCAATCAACGTCGGCTCCGAACCTTCATGATTATAATACGCTTTTGGTAAAGGCTTTTTACCTTCCTCAATCAATTGTTGCTCGGTGAGTCGGCCGAGTTGATTATATTTTTGAAATAGTCGGCTGCCACCGGGGCAGGTACGTTCGATTTCTTGGCCCAGCGCGTTGCGTTTCCAATCAAATTGGTTTTCACCACCGAAGTTTAAACGCGTGATCGCACCATTGCCGTCATAATCAGAATCGATCCAAGTGCCGAGATTGGTTTCTGTGTGGATCAGATTACCAACCTGATCATACTGATGTTTAATGACAAAGTCATCTTGGGTTTCTTGAATGATGCGCCCAAAAGCGTCTCGCTCAAAAGTGACGGTGCAGTCTGGGTTGATTGCGGCAATGAGGTTGCCATTGGGATCGTATTCAAAACAAGCATTAAAAAAGGCGGGTTCGCTATGCGAAACCCACCCGACATAAGCCTCTGCTACGATCTCTCATGTCATTAGAGTTTAGGTAAGAGGCTGAATTTTAAGCCACTCCAAAACATCATCCCAAGGATAACAGATAGCTTTTAACAAATTATCTCTATCAAATGTAATCCGTAAACCAGTCACTTTTGAAATGTTAATTTCAATTCCTGTTCTAATTTTAGTAACCCATTTTACACGTTTTTGAGTTCCTGTTGGCACTTTGTACTCAGAAGGAAGGATTTCATACTTAATTTGGTGAGCATTTAAGTATTCTTCAAATTCTTCCCATGTTGTCTCGTGGCTAGGACAAAAATCTTCAAAATAAAGATTTTTTGGCCAAATGTTACCTAGATGGAAATAAATGAGCAATTGCGTGACTTTATCATCGGTAAATTCTAGCCAGATATTTTCATAATTCCAAAAAATCATGGCTTCTAATTGTGTTCCAAAAGAATCTCCAACGGCTGGACACCCTAACTGTTCAAGCACATAATTTCTTGTCACACCAAGCTTGATACCACCAAAAAAAGTACCCTCTTCTAGAAAGTTAAAAAACTTCATCGTGAAGATTTTTGAGGCCACATATTGTTCTCTTAGCTGTTGAGCAAGAGCTTGAGCCTCTTTAGAATCAGGGCCATATAGAACCGTACCTGATGCGTCTCTATTATCAGCAACGCTTTTTAAGTATCCCGGCTTAAATAAGTTCTTGTCTTCTTGAAGCTCAAGCATGGCAGCTCTACTCATCTCAATAAATGAAACATTTATAGTGATATTAAGTGCTTCCCCTACAACACACATTTTATGACACATGTCTTGAAAAGACATTGAATGTCCAATGATATAAACACAACAGTCTTTACTTTCACGAATGAGATTACTCTGTTCTGGATAAAATTGAAAAAAACCAGAATCACAATTTCTATAAACGTTAAGTAACTCGCTAATAAATTGATTTCTTGTTTGCTCAAGAGAAGTTTCTGCACATATTATTATAATGCCTTCTTCTCCCATGTTATTCTCCTTTCGCCTTGATTTGAAGAAGTGTCACTCTGTTTTTCACCATTCACTTAGGAAGTGTCAATAAATAACTCATCATTCTTAATGAGGCTTCAACATGTAATTCCACTCACCATGAAATGATGATTTTTCCAAGTTAAGTGCCTTCATTTCCTTATCGGTCACTTTTATACCTATTGGATATTGGGCTATATCCAACTCCGCTTTAATTTGAAGCCCCGTTTTTGTTCGCGTATTTGCAATCAAATTAACAATGACCTCATGACTGGTTAAGGCTCTTCCACGCCAATTTTTTGTGATTTTGGAAAACATTCGGTGTTCAATTTTAGGACAGAAGCTTGTACCGGGAGGGAAATGGCATACATGAACACTCAATCTCATCGGCAAATTTCTGCAATTCATATTTCCAGAGTCGGCAACCCCGTCCATTACTACCGCCACCATCAGCGGTAATCAACAATTCATGTGCATTGGGATAGGTGTTTTTCCCCATTTGGAACCACCATTGCCGGATTGAGTGGACAGCAAATTGTGCCGTATCGTGGTCTTTTCCCACACTTACCCATCCGCTACCTTTGGTCATATCGTACACGCCATAAGGAATTCATCGTCCTTCAGCCTTTGACGGAAAATCATAGGTTTCAACCTCTTCCGGTTGAGTTTCCAATCAAATTGGTTTTCACCACCGAAGTTTAAACGCGTGATGGCACCATTGCCGTCATAATCAGAATCGATCCAAGTGCCGAGATTGGTTTCTGTGTGGATCAGATTGCCTACTTGATCATACTGATGTCTAATGACAAAGTCATCTTGGGTTTCTTGAATGATGCGCCCTAAAGCATCTCGCTCCAAAGTGACGGTGCAATCTGGGTTAATTGCGGCAATGAGGTTGCCGTTTGGATCGTATTCAAAATGCTCTGCGCTACCATCGGGTATTTGTTTTTCAATGACTCGCCCTAAGGCATCACGTTTATATGTCGTTTCTTGCCATAAGCCATTGATTGTCTTGATTAATTCTCCCGTTCTGGGATCGTAGACCCATTTTAGACTACGGCCATCAAAACCCGTTTGTTCTTCAAGTTGTTCTGCCGGATTATAAGTGAAATGGCAAAATTCTCCTTTTTCATTGGTAATGGCCTCTAAAATATCATGTTCGCTACCCCAGTGATAATGAACCGTTTGTCTTAAGGGATTGGTGGTTTTGAGCAAACGTTTACAGGTGCTGTACTCCCAATAATGGCCTTGTCCTTTGGCGTTAATCAAGGCTGTTAAATTATTGTCGCAGTCATATTGCGCGAATATCTGGTTTTGATCCGGTAAAGTGATTTTGGTTGGATTGCCTAATCTATCGTATTCAAAATAAACGTTATTATAAGCCGCATTTTGGCGTAAAACGACTCGGCCTAAATCATCTGTTCTATAATAAGTTGGATG
>QNEL01000740.1 GCA_003645185.1 Candidatus Parabeggiatoa sp. nov. 3 | reverse complement strand
TGACTGCTGTATAACACATCGATCTAAAAAGAGTAGCTGTTTTTCGTCATAGTCATTGGGGCCGGTATGGTGAACACAGCGGCCTTCATAATTGATAAAATCTTGATTAGATTCATTATATTCTGGTCAAGCGAGGTGATCTTGATAACCGGTTCATTGGTTGATTCAAGTGCTAGAAATTAGGAACAAAGGGAAGGCTTGACGGATGGATATTTTGAGGCTTGCGAGAAGGGGTTCTAGGTGGGGATTTGAGAAGATTTCCTCCCAAATTGGGGAATTTGAAAGTTTTTTGAAGCAAAACTCTTGTACTTTGCCAAGCAAAGTAGAAAAGCATTCCTTCACGACGTTTGGGAACGAGAAAAAAGTAAGGGGAGGTTTAATTTGATCGATAAGGAAGATAGGTGAATATACAAGAATTCCCAAACCAAACAGGGTTTGGGAACGAGAGAAATCCGCTCTTAACTTAATTAATGTACAGGTACGCTCAATTTCTTGGGCCACGCGTGGCTAACCCAATAAAATTGCTTTTGACTCTCGAAGGTTAAACGCGTGATGGCACCATTGCCGTCATAATCAGAGTCGAGCCAAACGCCGAGACGGGTTTCAGTGTGGATAAGATTGCCAACACGGTTAGACTTATGTTCAATAACAAAGTCGTCTTGGGTTTATTTAATAATGCGCCCTAAAACCTCTCTTTCAAAAATGACGATGCAGTCTGGATTCACGTTACAGATGTATCACTATTATGAGTATATTCAAAACAAGCCAAAATAGTTTCGCATAGCGAAACTTACCCGAGCTACGCTTGCTTGGCGCCCCCCACACTATAGACATTTTATACTGCACATGGGCATAACTTAAACTTTTTATATATGATTTGGTGGGCAACAAAAACACGTTGCCCACCCTACAATTCCCTAAACTCCTGAAAAAAAGTTAAGTTTATTATCTCGTTGAGTATAAATGAGTTGTCAATTTGCTCCCACGAATTGATTTTCTTCACAAATCATTTAGGATTACTATATAACCCTATATTCGCTAAAAACAGCCATATGAAAATGGCCGTTTACTTATTCTTTTAAATCATCAATATAAAATTCTTCAGCAACAATATCCCATGTCACCCATGCTGTGGGCTTTTGCAGTAGCACACCTTCAATCGAATATTCTTGGTAGTTCTTATCAGTTGCCGGCTGATTGACATCATCAATTATTTTTTGGGTTCCTTTAAAGCCATCCGTTTTAGGATCACCAGCATAAATATCTAGGTCACGTTCAGAAAAAATCACATTTTTAAAAATCACATGACAAGATTCTGACATAGTCAGATTGCCCGACAAAGGATGCTCACCATAAATGGCCAGTCCTGACTCTATATGGATAATGAGATCATTACCCAAAAATTTGAAATCACTGATAGTACTTTCTGTGAAATGAAGTTCATCAAAATAGCCTTTCACCAACGCCATTATTTTTTCTCCAAAATGGTTGTAAAAATTTTACGTTTATGTAATTCTCTTCCGTTTGTGGTATGGAAAGTTAAATGAGAAAAGCGCTCTGGAAGAGGTATTTGCTTCTCAACCAGTCGTAAGTTCAAGGAATCTAAATCTACATTCGTGTTTATTCGGGTAAATTTATTATTTTTTGTGCCACTAATAACTATCCTACCCCCAGGTTTCAACACTCTGGCTGCTTCTGGAAGATAATCTAATATTCCTGTGCCACCAAACTCCTGAGAAATATATGGGTTAAATGTAATTATCTCATCAACCTGATTATCAGGAATAAACGACAGTTTATCTGTTAATAAATCAGCGTTAATGCCCTGTTCTGCAATAAAATCAACATTAATTGTACCCTCTACCTTACCGGTTTTACCACCAAACAGTTCTAGAACGACACTACCCTGAGAATTAATCAACTCATGGGCATTTTTAGGTGTGAATAGTGGCGTAATAGTGGGTACATCATCAGGAACCATCTTATTTATAGAACTGCCGACTCTACCTGCTTTACCGCCTCCTTTAAAGGGATCCAATATCCCGAAAACGAGGAGAGCAGCGAACTCTCCACCAGCCTCACCATACTCCTCTCTGTTCAAGGCATCAAGAGTTGGTCCAATAACGCCATCTACAACAAGACTCGGATCGTCAACAATGGCACCACCCGCCTTGAAATATTTATCCAGAACATTAAGAGCAGCATTAGGATCAAAATACCAATAATTCAAATCATGGATATCTCCCCCGAATTCAAATAAGCCTTCCCCTTCTCTATAGGCGGCATTCCACAAGCCTCTCGGTACACCCAAAATTTGCCGGAGCTCCTATTGCATATTCTTTTGACATTCTGATCCACCCATTTCAAGAGTGGCAAGGAGCTTAGATTGTAAGGTAAATATTGAACAGGGCCGCTTTTGGAGCCCCAACACATCCACCCAATTCACCGGATTTTTGGCATACCAATAAGTATTCAAGCCACCTTTATAACCAATTGGATCTTGAGAAATAAACCGTCCCGTCTGCGGATCGTAATAACGGAAGCGATTATAATGCAATCCACTTTCGTCGTCAAACCATTGTCCGGGAAAACGAATAGGACAATCCACTTCTTTTTGCGCTATGTCAATGGAGTCAACTTTTCCCCAAGTTTGGTAATGGGCTAACCATTTGATTGTTCCCTTGGTGTCTATCAATTCTTGGGGGGTGCCTAAGTGATCACAGATAATGGAGTAAACTTGATCATTTTGAACAGTACACAACGGTTTAAAAGTGCGTGGTTGGTGAATCCACGTTGAATGTAGTTTGGAATGAACAAGTATATGGATGATAACGTTGCCATTCCAAATAAAACGCACGGTTTTATCGGGGCTTTGTTTGAGGATGCGGCGGCCTAAAGCATCGTATTTATAAGTCCATTTTTCTCCTGAAGGTGTGGTAATTGAGCTTAAGTAGTCGTTGCCATCCCAGCTATACTCCCAAATTTTGGGAGGTTCCGTGTTTTCTATTTTTTGGATTAAACGCCCATTGTCATCATAAATATATTCTATTTCGCCTTGTTTCAGTAACCGGTTGCCAGTACCATAGGTTAAAATTGTCTCATTAATTTGAGTCAAATTGCCAGCGCGATCATAAGCGAATTCTTCCTCAATGCCCGGTTGACGCTGGGTTTTGAGCAAACGATCGGCCAGA
>QNEL01000739.1 GCA_003645185.1 Candidatus Parabeggiatoa sp. nov. 3 | reverse complement strand
TTAAGTGGTTGTGCAAGATTTTAATGGTGGGCAACAAAAACACGTTACCCACCCGACGTAAATTTTAAGTGGTTGTGCAAGATTTTAATGGTGGGCAACAAAAACACGTTACCCACCCTACATTGATTTAATTTTTGCGCGCTAAAAAAAACAAGAGGCCGTTTCAGAAAAAAGCTTGACAAGCAAATGAGCCATCTTTATAGTTCGCCATGAACTTAGCTAGGGATGTACACCCGAAACGAGAGGTAATCACAGAATGCCGCTCTGCTAAGTGTTTTCCATCAAATTCTGTACACTACCACTGTGAGGTGTCACTTATGACCACTCAATTAATAAGCCGTGATTTTCACGGTGCTACAATCCGCCAGCGTTCTAGTGATGGGTACTTGAATGCTACTGATATGTGTCAATCTACAGGTAAACGGTTAAATGATTATCGTCGCCTTAAATCTACGCAAGAATATATCGTAGCTCTTTCGAGTGATGCGGGAATTCCCGCATCTAATATAATTCAAGTAGTTAAAGGTGTTCAAAAGGGTAAAACAGCACAAGATCAAGGTACTTGGATACACCCTTATGCTTCAATTCACTTAGCTATTTGGTGTAATCCTGATTTTGCTGTAATGGTAACCAAATGGACATTTGAACTCCTAACCAAAGGCACAGTATCACTAGATCCCAAACAAGAAATTGCCCTATTCGCTCAAGCTAAGGCTAACGAATTAGACCAACTTGGTATCACCGGTAATGCCAAACAAATCGCCCTCAACAACTCCATTAAGCAACAGTTTGATTGCGATATGTTGCAATTATTCGGCATTGAATCCCAAGTTGCCGAAATCCAGCAAGCTTTATTAATTCCCACTGAAATCGCTAAACGGGTTGGTTTAAAAAGTGCCCGTCCAGTTAACGTTCAGTTAATTGAATTTGGACTCCAAACCAAACACCGCGACGACAAAAAACGCCTTTATTATGAACTAACAGATGAGGGCCTCAAGCATGCCCAATACCAAGACACGGGCAGAAAACACAATTCAGGTTGCCTTGTTCGTACTATAAAATGGTACGAAAGCGTCTTGCAATTCTTCCAAGCCCTACCCATTCCCAAAGTATTTAAACTCACGTAAAGTCTTATCAGTGATCAGTGATCAGTTATCAGTTATCAATGATGACTGGATGCCTCGCTCTAAAAGCAATCTTTATTAGCGAAGCTGTTTAGGCGCGAAGCGGCTATTTAATGGCCTCACTGATTGGCGCTTATTTAGATGTACTCAAAATAAATTTTGAACTCCAAGATATCAGTTCCACGCCAAAGTTATCAAATATGGTGGGCAACAAAAACACGTTACCCACCCTACATAAATTTTAAGTGGTTGTGCAAGATTTTAATGGTGGGCAACAAAAACACGTTACCCACCCTACATAAATTTTAAGTCATCTCGCTACTTTTTTATTCCCTTTGTAAAACGAGGGCTTTATGTCATTTTTGCGAGGGGCGTATTAAATCACAAAATCAATTAACATATCATGTTCATATAACAAATCATGTTACACCAAAGAACGTAACATCAAATGTTGCATAATGGACTTTCAGCAATCAATATTGGCATAATTTTTGCATTTATTGTCGATTTTAGATAAATATTGAACGATTGAACGAAATCAATAAATTTAATTTAATCAATGAGATAGTGAAAAGTGCTGAAAATCAGCACTTTTTAGTTTTAGGTGGGAGGTTTTAAGATAGGAATGGTTGGCAACAAAAACACGTTACCCACCATTTAGCTTCGCTGAGCCGAAGGCCAGCGATAAAATTTAATCAAAATAATTGATGGGCGCTCATTATGAATGGGTGTTTTATTATTGCCTTGATTTATACTTAGCGCGGAAACAAACTGAACTTTTTTTTAATATAAATGGTGGGCAACAAAAACACGTTACCCACCCTACATTGATCAAAATGGGGCAGGCAACAAAAACAGGTTACCCACCCGACATTGATCTATTGGTGGGCAACAAAAACACGTTACCCACCCTACATAAAAGCAAAACTGTATTTCACGCTAATGTACAGCGAAGCTAAACTTCTTAAGTGAAATGTGAAAAGTTAGTATTTTGAGGCTTTTATCGATAATTTTGGCTTTTTGCTGAAATTGGCCAAAATCGTTTTGTTCGCGCCCGTGAGGGAAGTTAACTAAGTCTTTGTTTTTTATCATTTTTATATTTTCAACAAAAATTTATTTTAAGTCGTCCAAAATGGGCTATTTTGATAAACTTATCTTATTGTTTTGATGCCTTTGATAAAAAATTTGAACCAAACGGTATTCATTAACAATTATCGTTTCTCACTGGGCCCAATAAATAGGGGGTATCCAGCCTCGGAGAACAGTTAATTAACTTATTGATTATTAAGGATATTTTGTTTTGGGTTTCAAGGCGAAATTTTGACCTGTTTTTTACCTTGTTAAATTGAAGGCAAGCGTTAGGGCATGGGCCCTGTGTTCTAATCTCAAAATCAATTTTTGAAGGCCAATAATAATATTTAAATTTAATCCAAATCATTTCAGGCAATGCGGATAAGGAATTAAGAGTTAAGAGTTAAGAATTAAGAATTAGCCTCTTTGCGCCTTTTGCGCCTTTTGCGCCTTTTGCGTTAAAAAAATCAATGTGAACTTGATATCAATCAGATAAGGGAAAATGGCCCAACACTTGATGTTGATTTCCTATTTCTGGAAAGTCATTTTCTTGTAAACCATGTTCTTGCATGATCGATTGCAAAACCTCTTTAGCCGAGACTTCTGTTATGGGATAATGTTTATTTTCGTAAGATTCGACTAATAGGCTAAGTCACGGTTCGTTGGTAATCCGCCTTCGTTTGTGAAATCGAAAGCACTTGTGCGACGAAGGGCCAATAATTTATCGTGTTTTCAAGCAATTGAGTCATTTTAACAGCTTCTTTTCCATTTGTTCAGATCATATTCTGTATGTGTCAATACATGCCTTATATAGATTTTATGCCGGTTAAGTTAAGTTTTATATTTTTTTGGCAACCCCAGGTGAAACCTGGGGCTAAGTACTGAAGCATAAATTTTCGTGTATTTTGAAATGGGGCAACCACAAGGGATTGCCCCTACGCAATGCCATGTAGGGGCAATCCCTTGTGGTTGCCCTTTGCGCTAAAATATCTGTTT
>QNEL01000738.1 GCA_003645185.1 Candidatus Parabeggiatoa sp. nov. 3 | reverse complement strand
ATGAATGCTGATCCGCAAATTGAAAAGATTGCTCAGTTAGCCGCCCAAATACAACGCAATCCGGGGTATAAGGTGGCGAACAATGAGTGCATTTTTGCTTTAACCACGGCCCTTGAACAATATGACACGGGGCAAAAATACCAACAAAGTGAAGCCGTGACAGTCGCAGCGATGGCTGAAACGCTGGCAACAGCATTGGATAGGCGCGACATGTTTGCCAAAGGCGAAGGCGCTTTTAGTCAACGCTGTAAAGCATTTGCCCAAGCGGTATATGATTTTGTGAAGCATCATAAACAAGAAGGGCAATTTGATGCGCGTTTTCAACGATTCTTTTTAGCCGCTTATGCTTTCTTATTTATAGAAGCCTGCAGTAATAAACCTAAATCTACTCCAGAGGAGTCATCAGAATAATGAAAAGCCTATTTCAAGCCCTGGCACAAGAAGTGAAAACAACTTACACGCTGGAAAAAGACGATTTTGATATTCCAGCCTTGCCACAAGCACAGTGTATTGTGATACCCCTGATCCGAGAAACGATTGCCCCATTGATTATCCGTAATAATGATGCAGACATGGTGACGGATATGTTTGCCGCCAATCAATTGCGCGTGCGAATGATTGCCTCCAAAAGTAAAGGCGTAGAAAAACGGCGCGGTAATCAGATTTTGCGGAGTTTAGGGGTAGGGGGCAAAGCGGCAGCGAATAAAGCCTATATTAAAGAGAAACAGCCAGCCAGCGAAGTCTTTGATTTAAATACGTTTGTCTTTGGCGATTCAGCCAATAGTGCGGCTAAAGCGATTTATCCAGTACACGCAGCGGTTTTATATAGCGATGCCCTGTCAGTGCAAGGGCTAGATCAACCCTTGATTGATAGCGTATTTCGTCAAGGGGGGATTTCTGAAGAGTTTGTCAGTTTTGATGCCCAAACTCACAAAACCAGTTCCAATATTTTTACCACACGCTCAGTCTTGCCCGGTACCTTATTTGTCCAGTCAATCGTCATGATAGGCAAACGGATGACACGGGAAGCCTTCAATCATTTGTTATTATCAATTGGCATGGCCGGCGCTTACGGTGGGGCCACCGCAACCACTGGTACGAATTTGAAAACGCATTTATGTGGAATCTATTGGGGCGCGTTTGAACGCTCGATCAATGCACCGCAAGAAATGTTAATCGCCTTAGGCGAACAATCTAAACCGACAGTAGCCGATATGGTTGACAAACTGGAAGAGACTTTTGGTGAAGCCTACCAAAACACGATTTCCGCATCCGAACTGGATAACCATGTTAATAAATTGGTGCAGGATTTTGAAATCAATGATAGCCAATTGGTTAAAGAATACCATCAAGCCTCAGAACAGATGAAAGGCTTATTTGATGCCTGGTTCACACCGCCCACCAAGCAAGGGAAGAAAAAGTAATGCGGTTGAAAAACGAGTCTATAGGGATTAGGGCCAAAACCTTAACCCCTTTTTATTATCATGGATTATATGCACTAGACGGCAGTGCCACACATCCGAATGTGATTACAGACACGGCCCTAATGTTTGCCCTGCAAGCCGCCTTATTACCGAACCCAATACCGATTCTGCGCTCAACACCCGATTATCGAGCCGATTTATCGAAAATGCCCTGGCGAGCCTCATTATTATGGGGAGACGAGAATGACATGATCGCACCAGTGCGTCATACGATAGATGTCGAACGAGAAGGCGGCAATCATGAAAATATGCAGAAAAATATGGGATCAGGGCATTTTAAGAAAACCTTTTTTGTGCATGAAGTCGCAGCCGGTGCCACTTATCAAGGCCTACTTGTCGGCTTCAATCCCTTTAAGTGGTTGAAAACAGAACAATTTGTCGTGCGTATCGGGGTATCTCGTTTAGGGTTATTAGCACTTCAACCGGCAAAGGAAATCAAAAGCGTCAAGCTGAACACCGCCACCGCAAAATTGTTTAAACGTGAATTACCAGAAGCACATCGGATTTTGGATACGATACGCATCAGCCAACAGTCTTTTTCGGTGAAAGAAGCGAGTGCTGAATTACGGTTGTGGTATTAGTACTTAGGTAACTCCCAAAAAATAAAATACCCTAAATGTAGGTTGGAGTGAGCTTGCGAACTCCAACACCATAAAGTTCATTGGTATATTAATTTTTTAGAGTTACCTTATTAGCTTAGTACAGCGGTTTAGTACAGCGGTTTAGTACAGCGGATTAGTACAGCGGATTAACGGTATAAACGGATTAATTTTTCATAAATAATGTAACTTGTTGAAATACGACACACAAAATCAATAAACAAGTCTATTGGTAGCATTGAGTCAATCCGTTTATACCGTAAATCCGCTGTACTCTGTAATACTCTTGCGTTATTTTTTCGTCTTAAAACAGATCATGTCCAGATTAGTGGTGTAAACTATATTCATTGTTATTTTTTATGATGTGCCCGCAAAACGAACCGAAATTTACCGAAAATTGTTATCAAGGTATTTGAATTGGATGCAAAACAGTGTTTTTTCAGGGGATATTACCGAAACGCTTTACAAAAAAATGCGGTACAATATCAAACAAGTTGTTGAAAATGAAGATCGCTTAGCTTTTATGACTACTGATAATCGGCATAATATAGATATCGAATTATTGAAAAAAGGCCAGTCTATCAGCGATGACAGTCACCGAGGAAGTGGTGTGTTATAATCGTTTTAATATTCTTTGAAATGATGTTGAAATGAATTTACTACAACCCCCGGTAAGTGAAAATCGCAGGGGGGTAGTCGTAAAAAAAACGGCAATTTTTGCAATTTCTTAAGTTTTTGGGGCAATTTTAAGGGTAAAAATCACATATTATTTGTATTGAAATAGTATGAAATGGTGCGTTTCAGGTTCCCATCAGGGGTAAAAAGGGTTTTAGTTTTCGATTAGGGGTAGAAAGTGTTTCAGTTTCCCATTAGGGGTAGAAAGAGAAAGAAAGTTTCAGGTTCCCATTAGGGGTAGACAGGTAGAAAGGACATGTTTTGCACTCCAAGCCAAACTACGGCAAAATAAATTTTGCACTCCAAGCTACGGCAAAATTTATTTTGCTTCGGTGAGATTAATTGGAGTGCAAAATTTATTTTGCTTCGGTGAGATTAATTGGAGTGCAAAATTTATTTTGCTTCGGTGAGATTAATTGGAGTGCAAAATTTATT
>QNEL01000737.1 GCA_003645185.1 Candidatus Parabeggiatoa sp. nov. 3 | reverse complement strand
GGTTAGCTGTAATGGTTAATATAAGCAGACTTACTCATTATTAATAACAATAAGCCGCTAGAAACTAAGGAATCGTAATTCGGGTAAACAAAGGAGACATATGTAAATGCCTTCCCTAATATCTATGACTCCATATCAACAACACGTTGATAGAATCCAAAAGTTCAGTGGATATGGTGTCGTTATTAATAAAGGAGCCGTATGAAGTGAAAGTTTCATGTACGGTTTTGAAGACGAATCGACTATGGAGACGTAGTTCGGTTTAGTTTAACCACAGCCTGTTTAAGTGAACGTGGGACTGCTGACTTGTTGGGAGTCGATCACAAACATTTAAATCGCATGGGGACAAACTGGCCTCCAAAAACGCTTAAACCCTTTATTGACGTGGGCCTCCGCATGGGGACAAACTCAGTCGAAGTGGTCGCTAAAAACAGTCCTTACCAAGGCAGAAAAATCTCGGTTTACGATTCAGCAACAATTGAAAAGTTGATTCGTTTTTACACTTTAGCATTTGCGAATCGGAAATTACGAAAAAACCAACAACACATTGGTGAAAGATGTGCAATCTTGTCGGCAAGCCTGATTAATACTGCCCTAGAATCTTCCATCAAAGAGGCCTGCGGCCTACCTGCGAACATCCAAACAACCGCCCAACAACATTACACAGACATTGTCGAGTTAATGAAAGAGTCGGGTTTAAAATGCTCGGTGAGTGATGACATGGCCATAAAAACGGATATCACTGATTTTCTTGATATTCCGTTGAGTACGTTGAATAGTTTTCTAACTAAACATCGGGAGACAATTAAACCCATTAAGCTTGATCGTCAAACGATTCGGGCTATAGGTTCCAAAGCGTTGCGTATGAATGGTTATCATATACAAGATGTGGGAACGGTAGCTTTAGGTATGGATAGCGTCGTGGGCATTGGTTTGAAAGAAAAGATGTTTGGGAGTGTGAGTCGCCTAGCTTCATTTGAAACAAAGGGTGAAATTGAATGGCAGCAGGTATTAGCAGAAGTTTTTGCCGGTTTCAGTTTCTATCATAATTATCAAATTGGCCCTTATCGCGTTGATTTCTACGTGAAAGAATTAAACCTTATTCTTGAATGTAACGGCTATGACTGTCACGTTAATTATGAACAGATTTATGAAGCACAAAGGGAACAATTTTTAAATGACTATCGCATCGTGCGTTTTCATTATTTAACAGATTGGAAAACTTTAGTGAATGCAATCCTAATGGCTAAAGTGGGCACGATTACAAAATTATACCATTCTGTTTATCCTGAAACGTCTAAAAGTTCAGTTACAGAATTAAATGGAATTGTATTTTAACTGATAACTGCCCCCCCAAAAAAGTAATAACGCAAAAGGCGCAAAAGGCGCTTCAGTCCGCAAAATGATTGGCGCTGATTTTATTTAAGAAACCTTCATGTTTTTTCAAACTGCTTGAAGGTTTTTTTGCGTGTGTGCTATAAACTGTTAGATTGAAGCGAGGAATTGAGGGCTTCGCTCAATTAATACAATCAATTATTTAATTAATTAATTTAACGGGAAATGCTATGAATGTTGTCACGACAACTCATGCTGGTACAAAACTGCCCTATCTTATCAATGAAGTGGCCGATTCTCATCAACCCATTTTAATTACGGGTGAACAACTTAATGCCGTTCTCATTTCTGAAGACGATTGGTCTGCCATTCAGGAAACGCTTTATTTATTATCAGTACCAGGGATGAGAGAATCTATTAAAAAAGGCTTACAAACACCTCTTGAAGAATGTTCTAAGGACTTAAAATGGTGAAATGGCAAATTGTTTTTACTAAACCGGCTCAAAAAGATGCCAAAAAACTGGCTGAAAACCATTTACGCCAAAAAGCCTCAATATTATTGGACATCTTGGCGAACAATCCGTATCAAACACCACCCCCTTATGAAAAATTGGTAGGCGATTTAGAAGGAGCTTATTCAAGACGAATTAATATACAACATCGTTTGGTATATCAAGTGATTGATGAACTAAAAACGGTCAAGGTGATACGGATGTGGTTGCATTATGAATAATAGACTTGTCCGTCAATTTTGTATAGAACAGAGATTGAACTGATTGTCATGAATTTACGCTGATTTTTTTTGATTTGATCAGCGTTCCACTTAAGAAGTTGAGGCAAACAAAAACTTCTTAAGTGGAATCAGTTTCATCATGACAATCAGTGTTCTATTATTTCCACTCGTCAAAACGACACCCCACACTCCTCAATATCTGGCTCTTTAGCGCCCGATGCGCCTTTTGCGTTTATTTTCTCACAGCCATCACAATAGCCTCTCACACCAAACACACCAAATTTTTCCAAAGAGAGATCATTAATCATAATGCATAACAAATAAGCCATTACTGATTAATGAATTCAATTATAACCGAGTATAAGTGTTTTTTTGCCCACCATGATTAGCCGGTAACCTGTTTTTGTTGCCGGCCCCATCTTAAATTTATCTTGATTAATGTAAGCCTCCCTACGTGTTTTTGTTGCCCACCATTTTAAAAATTAACTTTTCACGCAAAACTTTTGCGCGCAAAACTTGTTAAGTGAAAAAAAGACGCAAAAACGTTCTATCTGATAACTGATAACTGACAACTGATAACGATTTAAGCAAATATTATTCCAATCCATATTGATAACTGAAGGTGCATAACATTTGATGTCACATGTTTCAGTAACATGATATGTTATTAATTTTATGATTTAATGCGCCTCTCGCAAAAAATGACATAAACCCCTTTTTTTTACAATGATTAAAATTGAGTACAACGGATTTTGTTGCTAAACGAATTTTGATTGATTGGCGTTCAAGATTTATTGATATACCGCCTTTTACAATTTGTATAAGTTGTTGATTTTGTTCCGATATGGGATATCCCATATCGGGATTTTTACTAAGAAAATCAAAGAGTTCAATTAAAAAATCACGAGTAGAGTTAAGACGTTTGTAATCAGCAAATAGTTTACAAGAAGCCTGACACATGT
This sequence comes from Candidatus Parabeggiatoa sp. nov. 3, assembly GCA_003645185.1. Taxonomy (GTDB): domain Bacteria; phylum Pseudomonadota; class Gammaproteobacteria; order Beggiatoales; family Beggiatoaceae; genus Parabeggiatoa. The sequence goes on along the minus strand of QNEL01000737.1, from coordinate 164 downwards.
CAGTAGCATTCAAGTAGCCATCAGAACGCTGGCGAATTGTAGCACCGTGAAAATCACGGCTTATTAATTGTTGGTGGGTCATTTTATAGACTCTCCACAGTAGTTAATTAGGAAGGATTTCACAGACATTTGATAAAAAACACTTAGCAGAGTGGCATTCTGTG
>QNEL01000736.1 GCA_003645185.1 Candidatus Parabeggiatoa sp. nov. 3 | reverse complement strand
TACGTTAAGATAACCGATAATCACCTTGTGTGGCTGTTGCAAGGTAGACAATAGAATGAAATGGGTGGCTATGGCTTTTTACGCTTTAGCTTACCCATCACTCCCGATGCCAGCCGCGAATTAGATTGGTTCATCATAGCCCTCTCATTAATTGCGATTATCTACATTTCTTTCGTCGCCATAGTGCAGAAAGACATGAAAAAACTGATGGCCTATTCCTCTATTTCCCACATGGTATTTGCCGCCTTAGGCTTTTTCATTGGGTTTATGATTTACAACAACACGGGCTCAATAGACGGCGGTGTGATGGCAATGGAAGGGGGCATGGTGCAAATGATATCACACGGTTTTATTTCAGGGGCCTTATTTCTTTCTTTGTGTCGACGTACTCTATGATCGCTTACACAGTCGCCAAATAGCCGACTACGGTGGTGTCGCTAACACCATGCCCCGCTTTGCGCTATTCGCAGTGTTGTTCGCCATGGCGAACTCAGGCCTACCCGCTACCTCTGGATTTGTAGGTGAATTTTTAGTCATCTTGGCCTCATTCAAAGCCCATTTTTGGATAGCCTTTGCGGCCGCCAGCATTATGATCTTAGGCGCAGCCTACACTTTATGGATGGTGAAACGAGTGATTTTTGGGAAAGTGGCGAATGACGGCGTTGCCAAGCTAAAAGACATTAATGGACGTGAAACCCTGATTCTGACGGTTTTAGCCATAGTCGTCTTATTATTTGGTATTTGGCCCGCGCCCATGTTAGAAGTCATGGATGCCACCGTGCAGAATTTATTGCAACATATTGTTCAATCGAAAGTGCCAGTGATGTAATCGCTTTGAATTTTTTTAACGCAAGAGACGCAAGAGACGCAAAGAGTTTTCTTTTTTGAGACAGACTCTTTAGCGTCTTTTGCGCCTTTTGCGCCTTTTGCGTTTCTATAAAAAACTTGATAGAACGCTGATTGTCATGATTGACACTGATCAAGCTGAAAATGAATGAGTTAATATGTTGAATTTAAAAAGGTAAGTAGAAATATGCATATCAATCAAGCCGGAGACTATATTATTTTGAAATTAACCGAAGCCTTCGATGAATTTAATCATCTCAAGCTTCATAAACTGCTTTACTATGCACAAGCCTGGTATTTGGCATTTTACGGCAAAAAGCTATTTGCTGAAGATTTTCAGGCCTGGATTCATGGGCCCATTAATCGAACCCTATATGATCGCTTTGTTTCAACTAAATCGCTGTATTCTGATATAGAAAGGGATGATATTTCCCCAGAATTTGAACTCAATGCACTGTCTGTACAAAACAGAAATCACCTTGATACTATCTTGGAAACTGACGCAAAATTTAGTGGTGTCCAACTAGAAGAGATGACACATAAAGAAACCCCTTGGATTGAAGCCAGAAAAGGTTACCGCTCAAGTCAAAGATGTGAAGAACCGATTAACGCTGTGGTGATGAGAGAATATTACGCGGCAAGATTAAAGGTGAACAATGACAAATAACACTTCTTAAGACAGATGAGGATGACAAGGTATAAGTGGAGGTTGAAATTAATGGCATTAGACTACTATTTAATTATCCAAGACATCAATAATGAGATTGAACCCACTATCGTTCTGGAATCTTTAAGCCAAAGCTTCTTTCTTCAAAAAAACAACATTTCAGGTTTATTAATAGGTATTGGCCTAACGCTCAACGCATTTAAAGAAGACGATGAAGACTCTCTTTCCCCTTATCCTGATATTTGCGTTGCCTTTCGTATCGATAAGTTTGAACACCATGAATCTGGCATGAACACAATGCTAAAAATAGTGATTTGGTTAATGTCAAAATTCAATGGCGATATGATATTCTTCTTAAATGAACAGAAAATTTTCCAAAGACTGTCAAGCCAGTTGAGTCTTAATAATGAATCTGAATTTTGGATGCCAAGGGAATTATCCTTCGAAACTCAGTCTTTTCAACCGGCCCGTGTGGCAACAAACGTTGGGTAATTTGATTAAAGCTGAACTAACATGATATTGATTTCAAGGAGATTGTCTGTGCCACATTCTGAAAAAGACTACAAGGATTGTATATAAAAAAGGATTTAAACCAGATGGCCCACGAACCAATCCTTTATTATATACAATCCTTGTCGTTAGGGTTTTAATGGAGCAAAACGCGCTCACACCAAGCGACTTACCTGAAATAGGCTCTATTGACGAAGTGTCAAAAATAATAAAGGGACAACAAGCATTGAAATCCGTGCAAATCCCAGCCCTCAGCGAGCGTTTTCATCTTTCTCCCAACGTTTTTTTGTAATAATTAATAAATAAGATATCATTGAGCATAAGACTGACTCAACCAAACAACCCCTTGAAAAGCATCAGCTTTTGCGTTTATATTAAAAACTTGATAGAACGCTGATTTAACTTTTGCGTGAAAAACTGATATCCGCTGCTCTATTTATCACTCATTTAAAATCAGTGAAGTTCATGACAATCAGTGTCATCTGCGTTCTATCTCAATGTACTGATAACTGATAACTGAAAAGGAGAATTAATGATGTTAATTTTAAAAAGAGTATTGTTAGTCTGGTTCATCTTGTATTTTGGCGCGATATCCCTTACGCAAGCGGCCACCGATTGCAATGCAGTGACTGAAATTTCTCCCGCAGAGTGCGAATCGTTGCTGCAACTTTACCATAGCACGAATGGGGCAAACTGGCACAACAATGAAGGTTGGAATGTCACCAATACACCTTGTAGTTGGAAGGGTATTACTTGTGAGAATGATGGGGTAACCAAGCTTTATCTTAATTCTAATCAACTGACAGGCACAATTCCCAATTTCAGTGGCTTGCCTAATTTACGGAGGCTTTATCTTTATTCTAATCAACTGACGGGCACAATTCCCAATTTCAGTGACTTGCCTAATTTGCAGTGGCTTTATCTTGATTCTAATCAACTGACAGGCACAATTCCCAATTTCAGTGGCTTGCCTAATTTGCAGGCGCTTTCTCTTAAGAATAATCAACTGACAGGCACAATTCCTAATTTCAGTGGCTTGCCTAATTTGGAGCGCCTTTCTCTTCGTTTTAATCAACTGACTGGCACAATTCCCAATTGCAGTGGCTTGCCTAATTTGCAGTGGCTTTATCTTGATTCTAATCAACTGACAGGCACAATTCCCAATTTCAGTGGC
>QNEL01000735.1 GCA_003645185.1 Candidatus Parabeggiatoa sp. nov. 3 | reverse complement strand
GTATTTAACAACCAAGGGCAACCACAAGGGATTGCCCCTACATGACATTGTGTAGGGGCAATCCCTTGTGGTTGCCCCCTTTCTGTTTTTTTAAATACCTGAAAATTTATGGTTCAGTACTTAACATAGCCCTTCAGTCATTTTATCTGTGGGGTTGTCAGTGAAGCAGTCATTATCAGGATTTCTGATCCTATCATTCATGGCTAAAATATCATAAAAACGCCGGACGTTTTTGACAAATTGAACGGGTTCATGGCCTCTGGCTTTACCATATTTTGTTTGTTTGTACCAATGTGGTTCCGTTAATTTGGGAAAGTGTTTTTTTATATCAAGCCAACGGTTAGGATTATCACCTTGTTGCTCTGTGATAGTGCGTACATCTCTGAGATGTCCCATCCCTACATTGTAGGCGGCTAAGGCAAACCACGTTTTGTCAGGTTCTTGAACTTCTTCAAAAATACGTCCTTTTAACATCACAAAATATTTGCTGCCCCCTTCGATGCTTTCAAAAGGATCTTCTCGATTTTCAACTCCCATTTCTTCGGCTGTTGATTGAGTCAACATCATCAAGCCTTTTACGCCTGTACCCGATACGGCATCTGGGTTCCATTTGGATTCCTGATAACCTATTGCAGCCAATAAACGCCAATCTAATTGATAATGATCGGCCATTTGTTCAAAATAAGTCTGATACTTGGGTAATTGTTCCTTCATTCGACGGAAAAAAGCGCGAATGTTGACATAATCGAAGTCTTCATATTCGTCAATATGACCATAGTAACGTTCTATCAATTGCTCTAAATCACCTGACTGTTGCAACTGATTAAAAAACTGAATGGCCGTTATATACAGCGCGTTATCATCGGAACGTGGAAAAGCCCAGGCTAAAAAATTGGGTTCAGGCAATTCAAATCCAATTTGTAATTCTGGATGAAACCGCCGTATTTGTGTCATTTCATTGGCGTTTACGAGCGCGTATTGAATCTCTTTTTTCCACACTTTTTGAATGAGTTGGCTAGGTGTTATAGAAGATAATGCTTTCCAAGTCAGTTGTGGATAGTCTTTTTTTAAAGTATTCAAAATCTCAATTTGATGGCTGCCAGCGATGACGTTCAACTGATGTTCTGCCGTCAAATCAGCCAAATTATCAGGGGGCGCTTTGGAATCGCGATGATAAATCAACTGTTGGGTGATATCTTGATAATGCGGACCAAAACGCACAATGGTTTGACGCAGTTTTGTGACCGTTAAACCTGCTGCCGCAAAATGGACTTGATTGGTTGCGACTTGATGTAAAATGTTGTCAACGTTATCAATCACTTGAATCCGCAATTGAACCCCTAATGCCTCTGCAAAACGTTTAGCAAGTTCGTATTCAAGTCCGGCCTTGCCATGAGGCCCTTCATAATAAGTCGTCAATCCGTAACGGATGGCGACGCGCAATTCTCCATTAGCTTGGATTTGTTCTAGCGAAGAATCTTCTGAGGAATAAAATAAAACGATAAGACCTAAAAAAACGGTTCCTAAAAATTTCATAATGGTCACACTCACGTTAAACCTGTTTGGATGGCTTTTTTTATTAATCAGTTTACCATTACCATAAGGTTATTTGATTTAAATAGATTTTTGTTGTGAATAAAACGGTGTCACATCATAAACTCATTTTCTTTGTGGGATAAAGTTTTTGTGGGATGAAGGGTGAATAGTTCATTATGAATGGTAAATGGCTCTCAAATTTAAATCACGGGTATCTCACCCTGCCTTTAACATTAATTAGATGAACTTGCTTCACGAAAGACATGCAACTACAAATCAAAGACTGACATGGCATCAATTTTTCGTTTTCAGGCCAAAGTTTTTGCGCGCAAAAACTTTAACCTGAAAAGTTATTAGTTTTATCTGTTTCTGCTTAATCGTTTTGCAAGGCCTCATTAAATAGAATTTATTAGGATTAAGAGTAGTCTTTATAATATTAGACATTATCAGTAGATCGAAAACTTTTTTAATGATCTTTGTAGGGTGGGTAAGCGGGCCGTCAAAAATCCGTTTTTTTCCCTTTAACTCTCGCCCGCTTGCCCACCATTTGACGGCATAAAACCTTCGATATTTAATAAGTTTTCGATCTACTGATTATACCAATTTATTAAGTGTTTGATTTTATCTATTTTTATATCAAGATATTTAATAAAATCAATAAGTTGTGTAAAATTGATATAAATTCTATTAAAGATCATTAGAATACGCCTCTACTTTATATACCTTAGCATCAATGCAAACAATATGAGTAATTGATTATTTTATAATTGTTTAATTAAAAATAAAGAATATTGAATTAGCTATTATATAAAATGATTTATTTGCTCTCTTATGGAAGTTAAAGTGAATTATGCCATTTTATTTGTAACAACTTGTTTTAAATAGATTAATAGATCAATACCAATAGCATAGCTGTGGCATACCCAAAATTTTTTTTTATAGTAGGTATAGTTTTTTTTTTTTAGAAAGGATATAATGCGCCCTCGATTGATAGCAGTCCTATCATCGAAAAATCGCTGTAGAGCGATATCTCTGTTTGAATATCACCACAAGGAGTATTCTAAAAATGACTAAGACCTCTCTGTTAGCTATTTTCGCCGCATTCAGCCTTGCTTTATCAGGCGCTCTCGTTTCCGCAGACGAAGGACAACAAGAATTGGAACCACAAGCTGAGCAGCAAGAACTGCAAGTTCAAGGTGAAGAATCTTCGGAAGAGATCAAAAGTGAAGGTGAGCAAGAAGAAGCTCAAAACGAAACTCAAAGCGAAGGCAACGGTAGCTAATAAAGCCAGCTAAGCTTATGTCATCCATTGTGATAACTTAACACAAGTCGATTAACGAATAATTGATTGTGTTTGTGATATAGGAGCGCCCACGGGAAACCGTGGGCGTTTTTGTTTTAAGGGCCGTGCGTGAAAATAATATACCACTCATTTTACTTAAATTCTTGAATTATAAATGAATTTTGGGGTATTTTATTTAGTCCGCGAGGCCCTAAAACCTAAATCTAAATCTAATCTCCCCCAACACCTTTTCGAGATAGGGGGCTAGTGCAGGATCGCTCCAGTTTCCATACCATTGAAAAACCAGGGCAACCACAAGGGATTGCCCCTACGGATGGCTTGTAGGGGCAACCCTTGTGGTTGCCCCTTTTTAGGCTTGCTAGGTGG
>QNEL01000734.1 GCA_003645185.1 Candidatus Parabeggiatoa sp. nov. 3 | reverse complement strand
TGGCTAAACACTCACTTGCTCAGATTCATTTTGGCAAAATCAGTTCAGATACAATGATGGAAGAAGGCAAACGGGTTTTATTTGTAGTTGACAACGGTGATACAAGCAACACCAAAACCCCAGAGGGTACAGAGGACACGGTTATTCATGTTGAAAAACCGGAACACATTAAACAAGCCAGGGCGCAAATAAACAAGCAGCTCAAGGCAAAACAGCCGAAAGGAACCCTAATTATTTATGTCGAAGCGGCATACCTTAAACGTTTCAGTTCTTTTCAAGGAAAAGAGGGCGTGCAAGTACACACCGGCACTGAGCTTCCCCCAAATTATGAGAAAGGTAGGGTACAGTTCGTTGTGAAGCCTGAAGCATCAGAATCAGAACCAGAGGAGGAAATCAAGACGACAAGCAATGATATTGTAGCCCAATTTGAGGCTTATAAAACATCACAGGGAAGTGTTTTGGCAGTAGCAGAAAAGGATGCGTTAAAACAAGTTGCGATAAATGTTTTATTGTCGGGTTATTCGTCCGATACGCTCGCTTTAACCGCTGAAGTTGAGATGAAAATAGCTTATGATTTTGAGAAGGCGATTATTGCTTTATCCATGCGAAACGAGGAATCAAGCCGACCAATTGTTATTTTCTTTATTACGATCTATCTGATGATGAATGAGTTTGAAATAGATCGCGTAGATTACATCGTGAAAAGTGCAGCTGAACGGAAAATAAAAGAGTACCTCTTTCCCTTGGAAGAGGCCCAGCAAATGCAGTGATTAATGGGAACAAGATTGGTATGTATTCAAATGGCTTGAAATGGCAGATGCCTACAAGTTTTTTGGTTGATGAACAAATGTATGGAGGAACTGAATGATTTTAAGCATTTTTTGTGGTAAAGAATGCTTATATAGTTTTGAAACAAGCAGGATAAATGCATTGCCAATAAAAGGTGATTTAATTGAGATTGGTGGTAACCAATATTGTGTTATGCAGCGGTTATTCAAATATGAAGAATATAGTTCACTGGAGCGCCGTCAAGGTGCAAAAGGGTTTAACCTGAAAGTTGTTTTAATGACGGATGAAGAAAACGCTAAATAACGATGTGGATGCCAATATATTAAAACAAATATATTGGCATCCAAAAGACACAGGAGATTAAATAATGGCAGAAATAACCGGCGCCCAGTATGGTAGGAATGTTACAACAGCCAGCCTAATTCGTTTCCGCAACGTTTTGAATTGGCTTGTAGCAGCTATTGAAGCTTATGGTTGGTCTACTTTTGCTACGGAGCCGCCCGCTCAAATTGCATTCGCAGCATGGGCAATCGCAATGGTTTTTGTTCGCTCGTACCTAAGCGGCGTTAAATCCCTTGCTTACAAGCATGGTGATTTGGAACTAGCGAATCGGGCAAGTTTGGCGCTTTTGGTAAGCATTTGGATTACAGGCGTGTCCATTTATACGGCATATTCCAATGAACTGGAACAGGCCAAACAGGCTAGAATAGCGGCTTCTGCCCCTGTTCGCTTAGCACAATCCAATTTGATTGAGTTGCGTGAAACCCTTTCAAGATTGGAAGAAACAACAAACACGACGCAAATTGCTGAATCGCAGACAAAATGGCAAGCTTTTTCTGAAAAACTGACACAATTACAAGGGCACAAAGAAAGTTTCTGGGCAACCCCGCATGAAAAATCGGGCTTGTTATACAACCAAATTGCTGATGAAAACACGTTACAAGCAAAACGCCCACCGTGGGGTGGCGGACAGTTGACAACACTTCGCAATTTTGTTGTTGCAGAATGGCAAATTTTGCAACGTCAAATTCAAACTACAGAAGCGCAGAAAAAACAAATAACGCCTAATATCCAAGTCGGGCGCAAGATGGATGATTTGCACCAACAAATCGTACAAGCTGAGCAACATTTGTTGCAAATTCAAACGCAGACAGGACTCAATTTGAATGAGTTACAGGTTTATCATCCGATGTTTCATCAGTTGTCTGATTTGACTAGAAATTACATCAGTCCTGCTATATTTGTTAGCGTGTTGGGAATAGCGGCAATATTGTTATTACTCAATAGTATCAGTATTTTTTCAGAAGGGGCTATTCTTGCACCTAACGTGCCTAATCCCAATGCCTCACCCGAACCGAATAATAAAAAAACCAGCTGGTTTAATAATGTTTTGGAAAGGATTTTGCCCCCCAAATCATCCGGGTTGCCAACACAGGTTGACGCTCCTATAAAAGCGATGGATGGGGACAAGGCGATTGAAAGACAGTTATCAGATTCTGAGCCTGAACCTGAACCAAGTTACGGCTTTAAATTTGTACCTGATGCCGATTTTGATAAACCGACAATAACTCACATACCGTCAAATCAACTGTCCTCAAAACGCGATGACACGATTTGGCTTTTGGAACAAGGGTATGCTGTGGCTGATATTGCTCAGAATCTGGGTATTTCAAAATCGACTGTTTATCGTTATAGAAAACAAAATAATGCCTGATAAAACGCTGTTTGCACTGATTGTTATGAATGTTGACGTTGATTCTGTAGAAACAGCGATGCATATTAACATAACCAAGTGCTAACAGCAAAGTCTTGGTGGGTTAAATGAATGTAAACACATTATTATATTCAACGGAAGCAGAGCAATCGGTACTGGGCGCTTTGATGCTAAATAATGAGGCATGGATTTTAATAGCCGAACGTTTAGTCGAATTTGATTTTTATCATTTGGCACATCAACTATTGTATCGTGCCATCAAATCTTTGTCTGAAGAAATGCATCCTTGCGACCCTGTTACGCTTTCAGAATGGTTACAACGTGCGAATCTTTTTGAAAAGGTGGGCAATGGTAATTACTTAGCCAGGCTTTTAGGCTCTACACCCAGCGCAGCGAATGTTATTGCGTATGCCAATATTGTTCGGGAAAAATCCGTTTTCAGACAAATTTCTAAAATTGGATTAGAAATGTTTGAAAAGGCTCACGATCCCGGCGAAATGTCCAGTCAGGAGGTTTTATCGCTTTTTGAGCAAAAAACATTGGGGATAGCAGAACAACGCGAGCAAAAACATTTTTTAGCTTTCGATTCTCTTTTATCCAGTTCATTCAAGAAAATTTTAGAACTTTCAAATAATCCCAACAAGTTATTGGGATTAGAAACGGGTTTTAATAATTTGGATAAGATAACATCAGGCTTGCAAAAATC
>QNEL01000733.1 GCA_003645185.1 Candidatus Parabeggiatoa sp. nov. 3 | reverse complement strand
CAAAGTTTTTAAACTTCATCTCCGAAAAATGTTTTTTCATAGACTGTAAAACTTATCAGCCTAAGATTTTCTTTGAACTTCATAAACTTGAGACGCATACCATCCTTATTCCTCGAACACCAACATTTGATTTTCCTGAACTCCAAATAACACCCAAACAAAAATTAGCGAATAAAGAAGCACTAACTTTATTAAAAAGCTTGAATAGCATTATTCAGGATGAAAAATACCAAGACATTGTAGATGATTGTGCTGCCATTGCTTGGAAAATATTGTGTTTAGTTGCTGATAAAAAGGCATTGGTTGAAACACACCCTGATTTAAAGGTGTTAAGAGCGCATAATTGCCGAGTTCCTCAAGACAGAACCATTGTTTCCTTGAAAGAGATCACAACAGCTTATCAACAAGGGACTTTATTTCACCACAAGCGTGGTTCCAGTATGCGAGAGAGGATAGGATTTGCGGAAAATTTGCAGAATGTCTTAGCGGATGCAACCGTAATCGTTTTTGAAAAACCGATTGAAACAGAAATGGCAGACTTATTAGGCGATTTGAAGCACAATGAAATTGTTTCTTGTGAACAACTCGGTTGTTTAAGGGCATTATCTCGTATACCACCGCTTACTCTTAATACTTATATAGAACCTCGCGCTAAATTACTTCAGGATTTATTGGATGCTAACGTAGAAGATATAATTTTTACTAAAGGAATTCGCCACTTACTCACATTACGTGTTGAATCTGATGGGGAAGAGAAGCACCCTTTATGGTATTTAGCTTCACCAGAATATCAAAGTATTGTTGAACCAATACTAACAGCGCGTGGTGAAACAGCCTATTTAATTGATGACGCTTTTGTGCCTAGTGTTACAAATAAATTAGCAAACGAAAAACGGGTTGTGTGTGGTATTGAAGAATTAACGCCAATTAAGGCTATAGAATTAGCACTGTCTTACGAACAACCCCATACACTTTGTCAAAATATTTTAGATATCCTTCAATATGTTGATATTGACTCGCTTTCTGATTCAGAGAAACAAGAATTAAAGCAAAATTTACGCCAGAAATGGCTTGTTGATAAAAAAAGTACTGCCATAATACCAGAAGAAGTTGTCTATTTACCTGAAATCAAAGAGACAGTAAGCCGTATTATTGGTGAACAGACTGAACAAACAACTTACCGGGATTATTCAAGACTAGAGCATGGCATAACAAATCATCCTAGCTTTCCTAAATTATGTGATCTGTCTTGTTTTGCTACAGGGCGCGATGGCCTAGATATACTGGGTCTCATTATGTATCAAGAGGAAAAATATCACTTAGGTCAATTTACCAATCAAACATTTCCATTAAAAAGCGGTTTAATCGTTTTCAAAAATATTCCAGCAAAACTTTTGCCTGCATGGGAGGTTGTCAATACCGCACGCGAGAAATGCTCTCCTGATGACATCTATTCTTTGTTAGAGCAATTATTTGGTCAATTGTCAATAAATCAGATGAAAGATTTATTGTTTTGGTTAAAAACTCAACATATCAATGATAATACTCACCATTTAAAAATACGTGATGTTTTTAATAGTTATCTAAAAACAGCCATTGTGCATCCTCAGTTTGACACCATTTTTCAAGAAATTTATTTCTTAAACAAAAGAGGTAAGTGGAAGTTACCTTCAAAATTAGTCAGTGATGCACAAATTAGTGATGATTTTTTGCTTGATTCTAGGCAAGCAGACATTTTAAATGAGTATTTAAATAGTCATTCGTTTCCAGCCACAATAATGGCTGAACCAGCACAACAAACCTTAAAGTTAGATGAATACTTCCGGGAATGGGAAGGTAAAATTGTTAATGATGAAATGATAGGCGTTTTCTTAGCTTTATTAGGAGATGCCCCTCTTTTGGCTGATGATTCAAATCTACCTAAATTGGCTGAAGAATACTTGCAACATTACAATATTGATGACATAAGAACCAACTTAACTGGTGAGAGTGAATGGCATAATGCTAAGGATTTTTGGACTCACTTTGAAATCCATAGCACTCAACATGGGGATGGTAAAGTACAGTTGACAGCACTTGATGGTAGTCCGATTTCGGCACCCCTGTGTCAGGAAGCTCAGTCTATTATCATTAGTTGCAAAGCGATACGAGTGGATAAAATCAGCAAAAAACGTCTGATAGAAATGCAATTACGCATTATTGACACTAAACAATATAACTCAACAGAGTTAGCCGATTTATTAAAAGAATCAATAGAAAAGCTGCTTGAATCCATACATAAACAAAAAGAGACTGATGCTTTAGAGCAACTGTGGGGAAAATTATTTCAAACGGAACAACTTGATATAGATACCGCTCGTCGAATGATTTTAGAAAATGCACTCCTTTCTTTACGCCAATTAGGGATTAAAAACAATGCGGATAAAATTAATTCTATATTAACAAACTGGGATAAAACACGACGACGCGAAAAAGAACTAGGCCAATCAAAATATATCAAGGAAAGGCAAAAAACGATTGAGGAATTAGGAAAAGTCATAGAAAATGATGAACAAACACAGGTAGCGATATTTGAAGCCGTCAGAACAACGGTCAAAAAATATCAATATACACCCAAGTGCGTACCTTTTGAATTGTTTCAAAATGCAGATGATGCGGTTGTTGAACTTGAAGAACTGGGTGCTATTTCTGAAAAAACCAAGCGTTTTGTTTTGAGATGGGATGAAAATAACCTGACTATTATGCATTGGGGGCGTAAAATTAATAAATCTTTTTTCGGTTCAAAAGGAATCGAACGGGGGTTTGATCGTGATTTAGAAAAAATGTTAGTCTTTTCAGTTTCTGATAAAATCGGAGAAGTCACTGGAAAATTTGGTTTAGGTTTTAAAAGTGTCTTTTTAATCTCTCAACAACCCTCTATTCTAAGCGGGAAGGATATGGGAGTTAAAATTGCTGCCGGTATGCTCCCTATTTCTTTGAACGCTAAAGAAAAACAAAATTTATCAACCGACTTACAACAGTGGCAATCTGATGATTCCCTTGAAGGAACCATTATAAAGTTACCGATTACTCATGATGTTGATAATGTGCTTAATCAGGTTGTCGATCATTTTAGAAGTGTGACTGGTATTCTGTTAGCGTTTTCAAAACGTATCAAATATTGCGTCATAGATTCTCCAAATGAACAATTTGATGTGAGTTGGCAACCCAAT
>QNEL01000732.1 GCA_003645185.1 Candidatus Parabeggiatoa sp. nov. 3 | reverse complement strand
TCGTGTATTTTGAAATGGGGCAACCACAAGGGATTGCCCCTACGCAATGCCATGTAGGGGCAATCCCTTGTGGTTGCCCTTTGCGCTAAAATATCTGTTTATTTGTGCTTCAGTACTTATAATGGATGAAAATTGATATTTTATTTAATACGCCAACCCCCTTCGGTATTGAATGTGAATAGCCCCAGGTGGAACCTGGGGTTCCCTTATCATAATTTTCCATGCCAGATAATTGTCTGACAACTCTCATTTTTCATTCGCACCAAGGAGTTATTTTTATGCGTGGTAGCCTGATTTGGGTGTTATTCAAGCGAGAATTAGCCAGTTATTTCGCCACACCCATTGCTTATGTTTTTATTGTTATATTCTTGTTTTTAAGCGGTATTTTTACCTTTCATTTAGGTAATTTCTTTGCACGGGAGCAAGCCGACTTGCTACCCTTTTTCAGCTTTCATCCGTGGTTATATTTGTTCTTAATCCCCGCATTATCCATGCGACTATGGGCAGAAGAGCGTAAAAGTGGCACAATTGAACTCTTATTGACATTGCCAATCACGATCACAGAAAGCGTACTCGGAAAATTCCTAGCCGCCTGGGCCTTTACCGCTATCGCATTAGCCCTAACATTTCCAATGTGGCTCAGTGTGAATTATTTAGGAGAACCCGATCATGCCGTCATTCTCGCCGGCTATCTAGGCAGTTTCCTGATGGCCGGTGGATTTTTAGCGATAGGAAGCTGCATGTCGGCCCTAACCAAAAATCAAGTCATCGCCTTTATCGTCACCGCAGTCGTCTGTCTCGCATTTATTCTCAGCGGCTTTCCGCTGGTTTTAGACTTCTTTAGCGGTTGGGCCCCTCAAATCATTGTTGAGACAATCAGTTCCTTCAGCTTTCTAACGCATTTTGATAGCCTAAGCAAAGGCGTTATTGACTTGCGAGACTTGATTTACTTCTTTTCCTTAATAGCCTTTTGGTTATTTACCACCGCTATTTTGATTGAAATGAAGAAAGCGGATTAGATTGATTTGGGGAAAATGGCATGTAGGGGCAATCCCTTGTGGTTGCCCCATTGTTAATATATTTATTACCCATACCGGATGACTTATTAAACACAGGAGTATTCAAAACGAATATGAATCAAAAAATTCTCACCACTACTGGCCTGCTAATAGCCATAATCCTCTTTTTGGCTACCAATATCACCAGTGACGTCATCTTCAAATCGGCACGATTGGATTTAACAGAAAATCAACTTTACACCTTATCAGAAGGGAGTAAGAACATCCTCAAAGCATTAGAGGAACCGATTACCCTGCGCTTTTTTATCTCGCAGAAAGTCGCAACCCGTTTACCCGGGATCAGCAGTTATACCGTGCGAGTGCGTGAATTATTAGAAGAATATCAACGCACAGCCGGGGATAAACTCAAATTAAGACTGATTGATCCAGAACCCTTTTCTGAAGAAGAAGATCAAGCAGAAGGCTATGGTTTGCAAGGTATTCCAATCGATGACAGCAATACCACATTTTACTTCGGCCTCGCCGGCACAAACTCAACAGACGATGAAGAAGTGATAGCGTTTTTCTCCCCCAATCGCGCCGAGTTTTTGGAATATGATCTCACCAAACTCATTCATCAACTCGACAAGCCTAAACAAAAAGTCGTCGGCATAATGAGTACCTTACCCGTGCAAGGCAATACTGCAGCATCACCTTTTCAGCAAAATGCCGCAGAAGCTTGGATGATTGTCGATCATATTCGCCAATTATTTGAAGTGCGTACCGTAGCAACAAACGTTCAAGAAATCCCTAACAACATTGACATGCTCATGTTAATACATCCCAAGGATTTCAGCGAAGCCACATTGTATGCCCTTGATCAATTTGTGCTGAACGGCGGCCGAATGATTGTATTTGCCGATCCTTATTCAGAAGCTTACGAACCACCAAGCGATCCAAAAAATCCCTTGGCTGCCATGCAAGCCCCACGTAATTCAGAACTGAGCAAACTCTTTGACGCATGGGGGCTAGAAATCGTCCCAAATAAAGTCGTTGGTGATCTCCGTGTCGCACAAAAAGTGCAAGTCAGAAAAGGTTCTCGTGCAGTCGTTGTCAACTATCCAGTTTGGATGGATTTAGACAATGAACAGTATTTCAATACAGAAGATATTGTCACCGCCAAACTAGGTAATATAGTACTCGCAACCGCAGGCGCGATAGTCGAAAAAGGCGATGTCGAAACCGAAATCATACCCTTGATTCAAACGGGTACCAAAGCCATGCAGATTGAAACCTCAAAACTAGGCTTTTTCGGCGATCCAGAAGACATCGTGCGGAATTTCAAACCAGAAGGCCAATTCACCATAGCCGCGCGCGTCACAGGCAAAGTGAAAACCGCTTTCCCGGATGGAAAACCAACGGATGACGAAACAGACGATGTGAAAAACGAAGGGCACCTAACCGAATCGGCTGAACCCATCAATATCATCATCGTAGCCGACACCGACATGCTTGAAGACAAATTCTGGGTACGTGTACAAAACTTCATTGGCCAACGCATTGCGCTACCCCATGCCGCCAATGCCACATTTGTCTCCAATGCCCTAGACAATCTCAGCGGCAGCAACGACTTGATCAGCGTGCGTAATCGCGGCAACTTTGCCCGGCCCTTCACCAAGGTAGAAGATATTCAACGAGAAGCCGAACAGCAATACCGCGAAAAGGAAAAGCAATTGCAAACCCGTCTGCAAGAAACGGATCAAAAAATCCGAGAATTGCAAAGTAAAAAGAAAGATGGCAACGAGTTCATGCTCAATGTTGAACAACAACAAGAAATAGCCCGCTTCCGCGAAGAAAAGAGCCATATTCGCAAAGAACTCCGCGACGTACAACATCAATTACACAAAAACATCGCCAGTTTGGAAACCCAGATGAAATTCATCAACATTGGACTCATGCCCCTACTCATCGGGATCGGCGGCATAACCCTTGGCATATTGAACAGACGGCGACGGAAAGGATTACAACCCGTTAAAGGATAACCGTCTAATTCGTTATACTTAAATGTAGGGTGGGTAACGGTTTTTTGTTGCCCACCATCTTAATCTTAAATGTCGGGTGGGTAACGGGTTTTTGTTGCCGGCCCCAATTAATCCATGTCGGGTGGGTAACGGGTTTTTGTTGCCGGCCCCAATTAATCCATGTCGGGTGGGTAACGGGTTTTTGTTGCC
>QNEL01000731.1 GCA_003645185.1 Candidatus Parabeggiatoa sp. nov. 3 | reverse complement strand
CCCAGGCATCTACCCAGATGTGTTCCATGCGGATGAATTTGATAGCGCCAGCATGGGTTACGGCACTATTAGGAATGCCGCTTTGTGAGAGTAAATCAAGGGCCTGATTGGCATCTTTGACTTTCAGCCAATTAATGACTTTGGCGGTGGGCATTTCGACGGTGCCATAAACATATCTGGCAGGAATCCCTGAAGCACGTAGCAGGGCTATCAAGAGACTGGCTGTGTCAAAGGCGTTGCCGCTTTTGCTCATCAAAGTCAGGGCTGAACCTTTTACCGAACCATAGGTGGGTATGAAGTCAATGTGGTTACGCACCCAGTTGTATATCAATATGGGATGATGTTTCAGTTTTTGCGCTAGGGCCTCAATTTCCTTAGTTATTTGGATATCTTCAGTGGCACTGAGATCCGTGTCATTGGGTTTTGGGTTCCTTTGAAGATTGCTCCGACGTGTGGTGACTTCGCTATTCATAAAACCAAAGCGTTTTTGGAACTCTGTTTTTGTTAGCAGTGGCGTGCGAATGTTGCCAGTAGGAAAACTAAACGGTAAGTTTTCCGGATTAAAGGGCACATGTTGGCTCAAAGTGAGCGGTTGTTGGTGCTGAAGGGCACGGGTTATGCGAATACGCTTGGTTTGAACTGATGGTGCGTTTTCTATGGCATCCAAGTTGTCGTACAGCGTTTCCTGAAGCTCTGAATAGCGCGCGACGGCTTCAAAGTGACGCTCAAGGATATCGTCGGGCAAATTGTTGTCGCGGATAGAGGCCTCGATCTCGTCAAATGAACGAATGTATTTGGGCATCAAATGATGTAGGTTAAACAAATAGCTTGTTTAACCCATTTTATATCGACTCCCGATCAGGCCGTTTTTTTCGCACCCTCTCCTAAAGCATTAATGGCTTGATAGTCATCATTCAAAACAACCAGCGCCTGTTTCTCATAAGCTCTTTCTAAAAACACATACCATTTATTCTTTCGTCGCCTGATTTTAACTATATCGGGGGGAATTCGCGTATCTCGTCTGATGGCACTGCAAAGACGTTCCTTTTCTGATAGCGGAATAATTTCTTCCAAAAGAACATTGGTGAAGTCAATATATTGGCAATCTTTATCACCTTCAAACCAATTTTGAGCATTTTGTAAGTTGTTATTGACTGATCTCATGAAATGATTAAAACCTTCTTCAAAAGAGTCATAACATTCTAAAGCATCCATTAAAAACAAGCCTTGGGAATCGATTACAAAAGTAGTGATCTTCTCATCAGAAATATAGAGAAATTTTTTTCTCAATCCTTTTTCTCGCTCATACGGCCTAAAAATACCCTCTTGGTTCAGTGAATACCCATAAGTTGTTAAATGTGTGTTTAAGCAAAATGTATCTTTAGGATCAGAAGGGTAAATAAATCGCCAAAATAAACCCGATTCTAAGTTATAGAGTGAGAAAATATCTCTATAAGTTACTATTTCATTTCTAATATCATTAGACTCATGTAAAGTCAATTTTTGAGAATGAAGTTGTATTCTAGATATCTTCTTATTCTCTGTATGTTGAAATGAGAATATTTTAGCTTGTTGTGAATCTTCTATAGCTTGAATAAAAAAAGATATAGCCATAATTTATCCTATCCGTTCCATGCCGTGATTAATCAGGTAATTTTTTGTGTCCAAAACACTAATGACAGTAAATATAGTTCGCCAAAAGTTCAGTTCGACTCAATTTCCCAAATCTATCAAAGCAAAATAATCTAAATAATCTGTTTTTTTGTCAAAAATTCGTGAACTTCGTTTTTATTCGCGTTAAAGTTCTGTGGTCAGTTTATTGAATTTTTATGACTGTGATATATTATTTATAACAACAGCCAGATGAGAAAAGTTTTGAAGCTAAACGGCTCTTTTTGAAACTTGTCCATTAAGAAGATTAATTACTTGATTTTATAAGGTATTTCTCTGTACAGGAAATGGTGCTTCGCTGTAATCCTTTGATTTTTATAGACATCGTATTGAACCGTTTTACAAAAAATCAATGCTTTACAAATTTTGGTCCTGTACTTAGAAGGTATTTAAAAACCTAATTGATGGAGATGTCTTTTAAAGCTAAAAATTAAATATCGTATTCCAGATAAATACGTTGGTTATACTATCCAATAAAATCAATAAGTTATATGACGCTCTCGCCAAATTCTTTTTATGGAATACTATAGCAACAAAACTTTTCTCAAACACTTTACTTATCGAAGTAAATATGACCTATGTAATTGCCTGAGGCATCTTTAGGTTCACGAACTTTAAAATTGCATTTATAAGGATAATCCTTATGCTGATCTGGGTGCTTCTCCTTTTCCCCATTATTCTTTCTAACACCATCAGGAACTTGTTGAGCATATCCAGCAACTACTTTTTCCTCAAAGTCTTTGGCTGCTGATAATTTGTCGTCACCATTATACGTGACACCGTAAGATGGATCGTAATACATCTCTTTCAACCCAGAAAAATGAGGCACTTTAACAATGAAATGGAAATCAAACACTTTTTCCGAAGGATTTAGCGAGTTTTGCCCAGCGATGCCTGACTGACTCTCCAAATCTCCATAGTGGCTTAACGGCATGGATGAGTTACGAGCAACTTCATAATCTGAATTATGAACCATCCCAAACACGGGAACGATGACATTTCTCATTTCTTCAAGGTAAAGAGTCAGTTTCCATTTATAATCTGGCTCTGTTGAAAAAAAGGGTGTTGATTGACTAACATCACTAAAATCGTTCCATTTATGAACCAAAAATCTGTCATTCTCAAAAGAAGAAATCGTCACGTATTTAGACTGGATTCCATTAGCCGCTAAAGCGGCCATAAAGAGTTTGGCAAATGCGCCACATTCTCCACTCTGTTTTTCTTGTTGTATTAAAAACGTTTCCAATGAGGAGGCATCACAAGTCCCTACAAATCCTTTACCGCGTTTGTAATAGGACAACCGCCTTTTCTTTTGATTAGGGGGCGAGCCCCAAGTTTGAACACTTTTCCCTTGAAAATGTTTCCAAGTGTTGTTGATCACTTCGGATTCTTTTTTCGCACCCGCATTCGATGTGGCTAAATGTAATGAAGTTAAATACAGCGTATTCAGGTCTTGAAGGAAACCATTAAACTCCAAAAAGGGCTCTTTAAATGTGACATAAACCTGATGCTCAGTCTCAAAACTCCGCTTTCCATAAACAGAAGTGATTGTCCACTTG
>QNEL01000730.1 GCA_003645185.1 Candidatus Parabeggiatoa sp. nov. 3 | reverse complement strand
CCGATTCCCAACAATTTTGCAGCTTGTACTACACTACCATTGCAATATTCAATTGCTTCAAGAATCGCGTTTTTTTCTACCTGCCAAAGTTAACAATTAGAACGGAATAATCGGATTCATTTACGGCGTGTGGTACTACCCAAGTGCTCGCCTTCCTAAAGTGCATAATAAAAAAAGCCCTAAGTCAAACGACTTAGGGCTTGATATTGATTTGGATAATGGGGTGTTTTAGCCTTTTGCTTATTGATGTGTGGTGGGCAACAATGTTGCCCACTCAGCTATCGGGCGCTTTTGCTATACCCACCCTACGCTCGCTTAATTATTTCAATGGACAGCAACGAATACGATGCGGTTTGTTGTAAGCAGAGCTATGACCATAACCTCCAGCAATACCTACCACGACACTTCCTACCGGACACATTGTCATCGTATTGTTATCAATCAGCGTATTCTTCTCGACGCACACAGCAGCACTTTGGGTATACGCGGCCATCCGCCAGTGCCCAGTACTACCATCAGTTCCGTGAGAACCGCCAGCATCAACATCCCAGTCACCAATACGTGTATAACCCTTAGGGCCAGGACGAGGGGTTCCTGTGTTTGATGCTGTTAATTGAACATCGGTCACACACTGAGTTAAATCAGTGCCAGAACCAATTGCAGCCGTGTTGGCATACATAGCCATCATCCAGTGCCCAGTACTACCATCAGTTCCGTGAGAACCGCCAGCATCGACATCCCAATAACCAATCTGCTTATAACCAGCCGGGCCCTTTGGCGGTGTTGAAGAACTGGAAGCTCTTAATTGAACATCCGTTACACAACTAGAATTCCCAATTAAACTGATATCGCCCTTGTTGGTATACAAAGCCATCCGCCAGTGCCCAGTACTACCATCTGTCCCCTTAGAACCGCCAGCATCAACATCCCAATCACCAATACGTGTATAACCCTTAGGGCCAGGACGAGGAGTTCCTGTGTTTGATGCGGTTAATTGGATATCAGTTACACGAGAGTTGTCATTTTGAGCATTAACAGTAGTGACTGTTGCTGCTAAACCCAAAGACACGAGGCCAATGGTTATTTTTTGGGTAGAAGTCATTATGGAGTCTCTATTATCAATAAATCTTAAACGGGAATTTCCCAATTTGAGTTATAATTAACAAGCAAGCGTAAGATTGATTGGTTTGACTATCAAAACACTCAGCTTAATAAGCATAAACAATCCTTTTTAGGGATTAAAAGTCAAGTACTCACCTACTTTTGCTTTGTCAGTCATTCACACAATCAAATCAGCTCTGTTTTGACAAAAATGGCAAACCTCACCGTTAATTGTCGCTACCTTGATATGCCAATAGTATGCCAATTGATTCAATTCATTGATAAGTATTTGTACTATAAGAAATTATTCGCCAATTAAACGCCATAGAGATAATGCCCCAAATGGGCATTTTTCCCGTTTTGGGAAAAATTTTTCCCGTTTTGGAACACGCTATGGCGCTATGGATAAAGATAAATCATAAAGAAGATTTTATGGGCTTCCACTGTTGCAATTTTCGGTAAAGGGTTGTTTTTCCGATTCCCAACAATTTTGCAGCTTGTACTACACTACCATTGCAATATTCAATTGCTTCAAGAATCGCGTTTTTTTCTACCTGCCAAAGGGGAAGAATGGTTTTGGGGGAAGTTTTGGAGACTTCAGCTATGGGTAATGGGCTATCTTGGGATTGAGAGGGCATGATATCGCAAGGCGATTCGATTTCTTCAGCGAGTGTGCATTGCACCATATCGGCTGTGATTGTTTCACCATAATGAGATAGCACAAGATTATGAATCACGTTTTGCAATTGCCGAACATTACCCGGCCAGTCATAATCTAATAGGATTTTTTCGGCCTCTCGGCTAAAGCTTTTAAAGCTTTTCTCCTCCAATTGAGCATATTGCTTCAGAATGCTAATGGCAAGCTGTAAAATATCGTATCCACGGTGACGTAGTGGCGGCAGAAGGATCGAAGTCACTTTTAAGCGGTAATAAAGATCTTGACGAAAACGCTCGGCCTTGATTGCGCTGAGCAACTGACGATTGGTGGCCCAAATAAAACGAATATCAACGGTTTCTAATTGGCTACTGCCGACTTTATAAAAAGTACCTGTTTCGACAAAGCGTAGTAGCTTGCTTTGTAAATTAAAATCCATATCGCCGATTTCATCTAAAAACAAGGTGCCACCATTGGCTAATGATGCCATGCCTTGCCGGTTTTGAATTGCGCCGGTAAAAGCGCCTTTGACATGTCCAAATAATTCACTTTCTATCAAGTCGTGTGAAATCGCGGCACAATTGAGAGCAAAAAACGGTTGATTCTGACGTTGACTGGCTTGATGAAGCGCCTGAGCGCAGAGTTCTTTACCTGTGCCCGTTTCCCCTGTAATCAAAACAGAAGCTTTGCTATTCGCGACTTGATCAATTTTTTGGTAAACCCTCTGCATGGCGGGGGAAGTTCCAATAAATTGAGGATAGGGTTTGACTTTTTTCTGGCCAGTTTCAGTGGGCGGGATTTCAGAGGATTTGGTGAGTGCTTGATGTAGTGTGAAGATAAGCTGATGAATTTTAAAAGGTTTTTGAATAATATCAAAAGCACCATAGCGTTTCACTTCAACAATCAGTTCAACCGCTTTGTCGGTTGTGATAACGATGACAGCACAACCCAGTTGTTGTTGATGGATCTGCTTGAGAATGTTCATGCCATGCCTATTGGGCAATTCTAAATTCAGTAAAACCGCTTGTGGGATCGCCTGTTGTAGGTATATTAAAGCGGCATCAAGGTGTACCTGTACCAATTTCATGGGTTCATTTTCCAAATAGCCTTTATAGCAATCAGCTACCGTGATATCGTTTTCAATAAGCAAAACAGTGGGGTGTTGTTTTGTTTTCATGTCTTCACTTATCAGTTATCAATTGTCAACCAAACCTGACAGGTTTTTAAAACCTGTCAGGTTTAATAGGTTTAATCTCGCGAAAATGTTAACTAAACCTGACAGGTTTTTAAAACCTGTCAGGTTTAATATTAATCTCGCTAAAATGTTAACCAAACCTGACAGGTTTTTAAAACCTGTCAGGTTTAATAGGTTTAAGTACTGAACCATAAATTTTCAGGTATTTAAAAAAAACAGAAAGGGGGCAACCACAAGGGATTGCCCCTACAGAATGTCATGTAGGGGCAATCCCTTGTGGTTGCCCTT
>QNEL01000729.1 GCA_003645185.1 Candidatus Parabeggiatoa sp. nov. 3 | reverse complement strand
AGGTATTTTCGTTCCAAATTTATTTTGCGAAGGTATTTTCGTTCCAAATTTATTTTGCGAAGGTATTTTCGTTCCAAATTTATTTTGCGAAGGTATTTTCGTTCCAAATTTATTTTGCGAAGGCACGATTGAGATTGATAATGACCCTTTTTTTGGGAATGCGCCCGATGATCAGTTTAATCAGCGTTCTATTTCTGCTCAATTTTGAAAAATAATGAAAATCAAAGCGTTACCTCAACCTTTTGCTTTAAATCGCATTTTAACCAACAGTGATAACCTCCATTTTGGGTATTGGATCATCGATGCGGCGAATTCAGAAATAAGCTTATTACAAGCTCAAGAAGCGTTATCACAACACATTATCACGCTTTTTCCAAAACCGCCTCAACGTATTCTCGTTATCGGTTGCCATCTCGGCGCAATAGCTGGGCTTTCCACCAAATCTCAATATCAAGTTGTCGCCATCGTTTCCTCTGAATCATTAATGCGCTATGCCGTACAATATCATCCAGGGCCCGAATATATTGCTTGTGATTTCCTTAATGAACATCCTAAACTGAGTTCGCCTGAGTGTTATGATATCATTTTGTTTCAAGAATCATTGCCCACGTTTTCTGATTTATCCCCCGTTTTTCAGAAAGTGAAACAACTCTTAGAACCTTCACAAGGCCGCCTGATACTGTCTGAAGAAGTCGCTTATAGCCCTGATAATCGGCCACATGCGGCCGTGCATGAAGCGAAACACATTGAATATCATTTTGCAAAACAAGGTTTTTTTGTCGCGCACCATCAACGTATAGGCCCCCAAGTCACACCAACCTGTGAGCGATTCATACAACGCTTTGACGAAAAACAAACACAGCTACTCGCGTTATTTGGACAAGATGCCGAACCCTTGATTGACTACTATAAACAGTGTTGGAAACAAAGACTGGCCTATTATCAAGCCAAACAAATCGGTTATGAAATCTGGACACTGCGCCCCAGTGATTTCACAGTGCAAGCTTACCGAAAAGGAGATGAAACCACTATTCTCAATACCTTTCAAACCGCTTTCGGTGTTATCCGAAATCCGGCCCATTGGCACTGGAAATTCCAAGACTCACCCTATGGCGGCCCTTATGTTGCCACCGTCTGGGATCAAACCGAATTGGCTGCACACTACACCGCTTATCCTGTACCCATTTGGCTAGAAAACCGTCATACCTTCACTTATCAAGTAGGCGACACCTTTACCCATCCCGCTTATCGCGGCATTGGACGTGGGCAAACCAGTTTATTAGCGCGTGCTGTCCGTCAATTTCATCGCTTATATTGCGAAAATAAAATTGCCTTCTTTTACGGCTTCAATACCGATAAAATCCTACGATTTGGCCAACTCTTTTTGCGCTATTATCCAGTGGCACCCGTTTATGAATGGTTTCTGAAAGCAGAATCTTTACACAATCTGATCAACACACCCTCATGGCACATGATGCGACAAGGGTATACTGTCAGTTGTGTTGAACACGTCGGCCCTTGGGCCGACAAGCTCTTTGCCCAAGCTAAAGCGCATTATGGTTGGTTAATCGAACGCACTCAACAATATTTACAATGGCGTTATCAAGCCCATCCCGATTACCGTTATTATTTTTTTGTCGTTCGCCAGTGGGGCAAACCAGTGGGCTGGTGGTTAGGGCGCGTTGAAGGTGAAACCTTAATAATCGGGGATGCCCTATTCGCTCAAAAAAGCATTCATGCCCCGCGCGCAGGTTTAGTGGCCGGATTGCGTTTTATGCAACAGCAAAATGAGAACATTCAAACAATCCGTGGCTGGTTTTCTCAAACCCCGTTATGGTGGAATCAAATATTAGAAGCATTAGGTTTTCAATCAGAAAGGCAATACCAAAATTTAGATTTATGCGTCACCCCTTTTGGGGAAACATTGGATGTGCAACGAATCGGAAAACAATTCTATTTTACGCAAGGAGACAGCGACTTATTTTAATTTTGTCAATGTGCCTCTTGCAAAACGCAGTTGAAATAGAGACACTTTGTATTGAGTACAACGGATTAACGCAATAAACGGATTTTTTAAATGTGATTTTTAATGAGGATGGTGGGCAACAAAAACCCGTTACCGGCCCCCTACATAAAATATTTTTAATGAGGATGGTGGGCAACAAAAACCCGTTACCTGCCCCCTACATAAAATATTTTTAATGAGGATGGTGGGCAACAAAAACCCGTTACCCACCCTACATAAAACTGATAACTGATAACTGAATATGCATAAAAAAGACTTTCTTGAAAAACTCCTAACCGTGTTAAGTCATATCAAGGTGTCAAAATGGCCCCTATTTATGGCTTATCGTCCACGCAGTTTCGCCATCAAGGGCAGCGATACGCGAGAAGTTTTAAAACTCGTTAAGCCAGGCGATATTTTAGTGCGTTCTTTTAACCAGTACCTGAATGGTTATTTTATACCAGGCACCTTCAAGCATGTTGGTTTCTATCTCAGTGAAGTCACTGAGCAACATCTCAAGCAATTCGCTCATGTCGAACACTTCGGCGAATTTAACACAGGCCGACAAATGGTGATTTACGCGATAGGAAACCAAGTGTTTCTTGAAGATGTGATTGACTTTTGCCGTTGTGATGGTTTAGCCGTCATGCGTTTCCCCCGCCATTTAAAATCTCTACAACGTCGTCAAATGCCAGAGATTTTACAAAGCTATTTTCAAAATCCAAGCGCCGCCATTGAAGACGACGCAGATACGCAAGAACCCGCTGAGAAAACCAGTTTCTTAAAAAAACTCACATCTCGAAAAGGTTCTAAATCGGCGAAAACAGAGGAAGAGGCAGAAGAAGAGTCAAAATCCAGCCATGAACCTGTGGCAAAAACACACGCAAAATTGGATGCCACCACAACGGCTATCGTTAAAGCAGAAAAAGATATTGCACAACACATCGCCCAAGGCAAACCCATTGAATTTGAAAAGATTTTCAAAATCCTGTATCGCATAGCGATAAGAGAACTCACAACACCTCACCAAACTCATTTAGGCATCAGCCCTTTTGATGGGACAACCAGCACAGAATTAGTGTACTTTATCACCAAAAGCTTGTGCTGGAATTATGGCATTGAACCAGAAAACCATCGCGTCTTTTTTAAATCGCGTGACGTGATTCTGCCAGATGGGTTTGTAGATGGTGATCTTGAAGAAGTTTGGAAGAGTGTTTTACTCTAAGATGGGTGTTTGT
>QNEL01000728.1 GCA_003645185.1 Candidatus Parabeggiatoa sp. nov. 3 | reverse complement strand
ATTGGTTGATTCAAGTGCTAGAAATTCGGTTCAAAGGGAAGACTTGACAGATTGGTGGATATTTTGAGGCTTGCGAGAAGGGGTTCTAAGGCGGGGGTTTGAGAAGATTTCCTCGTAATTGGGGAATTTGAAAGTTTTTTGAAGCCAAACTCTTGTGTTTTGCAGGGCCTTGTAGAAAAGCATTCTTTTACGGCGTTTTCAAGATAGATTTCTCGCACACCGACTCATCAAATAGGAAAAACGGAATTGAACATCAAGTTGTTTATACTCAAGGGCTTGTAGTTGATTACGGTTTTGATTTTAATCCGCATCAATATACAATCCTGGTAGTTCGTTTTGAAAAAAAAAGGCCCTTGAATCGTGATGAATCAAGGGCCTTTTTCATATTCATTCTTAACTGAAGTTGCAGGGGCGACATTAATCATGCTAGTACCTTGTCAATTTAATTTTGTCGGTTAATGTCGGGTGGGTTTCGCTATAGCGAAACCCACCACCCGACAAAAGAATGCTGACAGAGTACTAGTCTATGGCAACTCAATTTTTAAGTTTTTGTTCTAATTCCCACTCCAGATAAGATGTTTCATAGTTTTCAGTAAACAACCCAATTTTTACTGCCTCCTGTTGAGTTAAATCACGAAGTGTACCATCAGGAGATTCTCCGCTTCCAAACGGATCAATATCTTCATTATCTTTATGATATTGTTTGTTATGAAAGATTTCTGGGTTCTTATGAAATAAAGAGAGAACTTTTGGGTTATTTCCTATAATTCTCCAATTGCCATTGGCAATAAACTGATTTCCAGAATAGACCGGATATTTTCTGATGCTAAGCTCAGTAATACGGTTAATATTAATATCGAGCTCTTTGAATTTCCTACGAAATACACCATAAGCCAGGCCAAATTGATTTGTTGTTAAGAATGCCAGAATAAAATACAAATGGTTATCTGAAGGAACTAACACAATATCTCCAGGAGAAAGAATAATCTTTCTGATTTTTTTAGAGTCTGATTTGATATCAGAATATCCTCTAAATAGACTCATCTCATAGTGATTCATGCTTTTTATTAGTATCAAACAAAAATCTCTTAATGTTGGAAGTTTTTCGGTATGTTCTTGAACAAGGCAACTTATCTCAACCAAAAATGTAGCAGCCGCAGAAAATATTCCATCCCCCAAGTTAGATATTTTATTAGAAATATTTAAGCTATCAGTGGATGAAGTATTATGCTCATCTGATATAGCATATAACTTGGTAACATTGGAGGGTAAGACATCCTCATAAAGATCGATTGACAATGATTGCATTTCAATCAATAAGATAGCTAGGAGTTCACTTAACTCAGGTTTTCTCTGAGTCATTTCTTTAAACTCCTCTATTACAGGCTCTATAAAACCAGCAGATTTAAGAAAAAAGTTTTCATTTAACTGACGAAAAATAGACATAGTTAACCTTTATTACTGTTCTTTTGCTTATTTTTTGAGTGCCTCGTTAATTAATTATTTAATTATTTAATTAAATAGCATAAAATTCATTAGGGGCAAGTTCGGCAATAATGCGGCCTTGAGCGTCATATTCCGTTTTGGTGATTCGCGCTAAGGGATCTGTTTGTTGATAAACTTGTCCAATTCTCGTCATGTGGTGTACTTTAGTCAGCTTGAGCTGAACTTTAATGGGCTTTAGCCTTAATAGCCCGCTTTAGCGGTTTTCCAAGCCACCGCCTTTAGGCGGTGGTCAAATGTGACTTGTACTTCAGTACTTATTTTCAGGTTGGTTATTTTTAGAAATTTTCATTCCAGCACGTTCCACTAACAATTGCCCAATCTCTTCAACTGTTTGGCGTGTCCAAGCAGAAATTTTGGCTGTAGGGCCGCCATCTTCAGCTTGGACAATCCAGATTGATGCCTCATTTTTCCGATCTGCACAAAATATCACTGTACCTGAAAACCAGCGCTGCTCAAAACCTAATTCTAGGACTACCTGTCGGGCAATTTTAGCCCGTTCGTCTATAGTTCCGCGCGGAAGTATTACACTGGTATAACTCACTGAGATCGAAAATAAATTAGGCTGGTATTTCAGGTAAGCTACTTGATATAACAGCTTTTCAAGAGATTCCGCGTAGAATGATTCTATCTCTGCACCATCACTCAAATTTACGATAGGTTC
Organism: Candidatus Parabeggiatoa sp. nov. 3; assembly: GCA_003645185.1. GTDB lineage: Bacteria > Pseudomonadota > Gammaproteobacteria > Beggiatoales > Beggiatoaceae > Parabeggiatoa. The sequence goes on along the minus strand of QNEL01000728.1, from coordinate 1,079 downwards.
TTCAGAAGTAGAGGAATCGTTAAATTGAAGGCTAATTTGGTTGAGTGGAGAGCCGTAAGCAGCTATCACAATACTGTTTTGTGGCAATTCCTGCATGTTTGATAAAATACTTTCTTGATAGTATTCAATTACACTACCAATATCTGCGCTGGCCTCAAAAGCAATATTAATCCCACCATGATTATGACCCAGATATGAGAGATAATCCCGATAAAATGCTGGAAGTTGGTACCCAACGAGTTGTTCAAGTTGCCCAATTTCCGTAGGGGAGGCACCTCGTATTTTAGCGGGAAAATTTGGATCATATTGTGACACAAAATCAATAAAACGTTTCATTAAAAGGTCCTCCAATGAACTAGTCTGGCAATATCTTATCTTTATTAAGCTTACAACTAGGACAAGCTCTCATGTTTTTGCTACCAGGTTTAACAGCGTGAGAATTTTTTCCCTCCCTACCGCGCCATTCTACACTAGTGCCAGCCACTTCATCAAGAGATGATATGCAATGCCACATTTTTGTTTCTACACATGTTTTTGAATCTCTTAAAACTCCGTCTGGTCTCTCATGACCTTCTGTATTTCCTTCAGCGAGACCCATCTGGTACTTTGCCTCACCTTCTGGAAGAGTTTCATTTTCTAGCCGCTTTTCTAATTGAGGTAGGACATATTCCGTTTCTCCTTTTTTACCGGAAATTCCAACAACGACACTTCCATCTTTGCGTACAATCACGCCCACAACTGTGTTTTTAGTTCTGTTGATTTGGCTTTTTGGGTTAGTACGAATTTCATCAACAAATCCGACAATCTTGCTTGCTTCTGCATCAGACTCTGGGGTTGGCGCTGGATATTGCTTTCCACTACTATTATTACTACTTCCACCACCACTTCCACCGCCGCCACTTCCATCGGGTAGTTCATCAGGAACCATCCTATTTATTGAACCGCCGACTCGACCTGCTTTACCTCCTCCTTTCAAGGGATCCAATATCCCGAAAACTAGGAGAGCAGCGAACTCTCCACCAGCCTCACCATACTCCCCTCTGTTCAAGGCATCAACAGTTGGCCCAATAACGCCATCT
>QNEL01000727.1 GCA_003645185.1 Candidatus Parabeggiatoa sp. nov. 3 | reverse complement strand
GGGCGAACACGTAGGTTGGGCGAACACGTAGGTTGGGCGAACACGTAGGTTGGGCGAACACGTAGGTTGGGCGAACACGTAGGTTCGCCCCTACATTACGTTCGTAGGGGCGAACCTACGTGTTCGCCCTCCATAAAATGTTTACTGGTTCAAAGTACGCCCACCATCGACGCTGATCACTTGCCCAGTAATATATCGGGCATCGCGAACTAAAAACAAAACGGTTTGTGCAATATCATTGGGTTCGCCATGACGTTTCAAGGCAACTGCTGAAATAATACGTTGTTGACTGACTTCGTCTAAATCATTTTCTGGCCATAAAATGGCACCTGGCGCAACCGCATTAACCCGCACATTTTTGGAACCCAATTCGCGAGAAAGTGATTTCGTTAACATAACCAGGCCAGCTTTCGCCGTACTATAAAGCGGGTGTTGTTTTAAGGGGCGTTCGGCATGAATGTCTACCAAATTAATAATACAGCCTTGCGTCTTGCTTAAATGAGGCGCAGCGGTTTGTGATAAAAAAAAGGGCGCTTTAAGATTGATACCCATTAACTCATCCCAGTCTTTTTCCTCCACTTTACCTAAAGGTGTCGGATAAAAAGTAGAAGCATTATTGACTAACACATCTAAACGTTCATAATATTCTACCGCTTGTCGTACAGTACTGATTGCTTTAGCGGTATTGTGTAAATCGGCTTGTAATAATAGCACGGATTCTGAACGTTGATTATTGAGTTCAGCCTGTAAAGCGTGTGCAGCGGTTTCGGAATGGTGATAATGCAGCGCCAATTTCATACCAGCGGCATGTAATTGCCGTGCGATAATCGCCCCGATCCGTCTGGAAGCGCCAGTAATCAGTGCCACTTTGTTAGTCAAGTCGTTACTTGGCTTTTTGATTTCTTCATCTGGAATAGAATTACTATAAACGGCATGCATAATTTATCCTCCCCCTCCCCAGAAGCTCTCGCCCATAGTCAACGTGTCACCGCTTTAATCAGAAAGACTATTAACGAAGCCGGGGGGGCGATTCCATTTAAACAATTTATGGAGCAAGCACTATATGCCCCAGGTTTAGGGTATTACAGTGCAGGGCTTCACAAGTTAGGTGTTGGTGGCGATTTTATCACAGCACCAGAAATTTCGCCGTTTTTTTCGCACTGTGTAGCGAGACAATGTCAACAAGTCTTAGCCACATTTGAAGAAGGCGTGATTTTAGAATTAGGGGCCGGCTCAGGCATCATGGCGGCCGAGATATTAAAAGAATTGGAACACATAGCCTGTTTACCCAAGCAGTATTTGATTTTAGAAGTCAGTGCCGATTTACAACAGCGGCAACGGGCCACATTGCAAGCGCAAATACCCAATCAATTCAATCGCGTACAGTGGTTAGACAGCTTGCCTTCTGAACCCATACAAGGCGTGATTTTAGCCAATGAAGTGCTAGATGCCATGCCCGTACACTGTTTTCGTTTAGACGAACAAGACGTATCAGAATACTATGTCAGTTTAGCCGAAGGCAAAGAGGAAAAGCAAAGCCCATTTATTTGGCAAAGCTTACCCACTCGTGAAGCCTCATTACGAGCAGCCGTCGAAGCCTTACGCCCCAACCTGCCTACCGGTTATGTCTCAGAAATGAATTTAACCTTACCCGCTTGGATACACAGCATCGGAGAGAGTCTCTCAGCCGGCCTGATATTATTAATAGATTACGGCTTTCCAAGTCATGAATATTATCATCCTCAACGCGATCAAGGCACATTAATGTGCCATTATCAACATCAAGCGCATGATAACCCATTGATTTTAGTAGGCATACAAGATATAACGGCCCATGTTGATTTTACAGCTGTTGGCGAATCGGCTCAAAGTGCCAACTTGCAAGTTGCAGGTTATAGCAATCAAGCGAATTTTCTATTAGCCTGCGGCTTACCAGAAATGCTATCAAATTTAGATTATAATGACACCCAATATTATTTACAACAAACACAACAAGCGAAAACCTTGATTTTACCCAGTGAAATGGGAGAATTATTCAAAGTCATGGCACTCACACGGGATTGGGATCAGGCCTTATTGGGATTCAGTGAACAGTGAACAATTTCCGATTTTCGTTCAATAAATCTTGGAGTGCAAAATTTATTTTGCAATAAATCTTGGAGTGCAAAATTTATTTTGCAATAAATCCCCGATTTTCGTTCCAAATTGATTTTGCGCCTGTCAAGATAAATCTTGAACTCCAAGAAAATGTAGTTTCAACCAAAGGAAGCTATCATTATGCCAGACACATTAAACACACTAGCACAACATCACGGTGGTGATGGTCAAAAATTCATGCAGTTGATGCAAGAAACGGCAGCCGGCCGATTTGATGAAGCCTTTTGGGCCGTCTGGGCTGATTGGATAGCACCCATCTTAAGCGAACCGGCACAAATAGCCGATTTTGGCAGTGGGCCCGGCGCGTTATTACAACCCTTGCGTGAACGTTACCCACAAGCGCGTTTAATCGGAGTAGAATGTGCCCCATACATGTTAGACATGCTAGATAATAGCTTATATGAAGTGATTGATCATGATTTACAGCAACCGAATCTGCCCATTGCAGATAATAGCCTAGATGCGATCACCGCCATTTTTTGTCTCCATGAAACCAGCCAACCGATACGATTACTACAATCGATCCAACGTTGCCTCAAACCGGGCGGGAGAAGTTTGATAATCGATTGGGTGCGAGCGCCATTAGAAAGCTATATTGCTGCGGAAACCAGCGAGGACATTTTTGACAATCAAACCAGCCACGAGACATTAAACAATCTGTTCACCCATTTTATGGAACATAACCGCTATAGCCGTCAAGATGTGGCTTGGATGTTAGAACAAATCGGTTTCAAAGTCTTAGAAAATGTGCCTTTAAAAGAAGGGCGTTTTGGGAGATGGGTAGTCGAAAAAACGAAAACAGATTTGTAGGGGCAATCCCTTGTGGTTGCCCTCAATCCTTTGTGGTTTCCCTCAATCCCTTGTGGTTGCCCTCAATCCCTTGTGGTTGCCCTCAATCCCTTGTGGTTGCCCTCAATCCCTTGTGGTTGCCCTGTGGATTATAGGGGTAATTCATTGTGCTTGCCCTGCTAAGTACTGAAGCATAAATTTTCGTGTATTTTGAAATGGGGCAACCACAAGGGATTGCCCCTACGCAATGCCATGTAGGGGCAATCCCTTGTGGTTGCCCTTTGCGCTAAAATATCTGTT
>QNEL01000726.1 GCA_003645185.1 Candidatus Parabeggiatoa sp. nov. 3 | reverse complement strand
TTTAGGTGACTTGAGCTTTTAGACAACTGCTTTCACGCTTTCACGCTAAAGTTTCGCTCCGCGAAACTTTAGCGTGAAAAAGATTTTGCGCGCAAAATCTTTGGCGTGAAAAGCTGTTGGCTGTTATGTTAAATAATAGCTACCTTATGACGATGCTAATAATTCATCAAACCCCATTTTCTTGACACGTCCCATTTTGATATCGTCACGTACTTTATTAGCCAGTTTAGCCAATTTATCCTGCGAAGCGGCAAAAACCGTGTCCCATTTTTCATCGTCTGCTAATTCGGCTAGTATCAAACTGGCTATCACATTTTGTTGAGTCACGGTTCGCTTAGAAACCTCCGCGACGGCTGTTTTAAGTAATTCAGTCATTGAGTTCATTCGTTTAGCACAACGGATGACGGGGATAAACGGATAAATCATAATAAGAGCAATGAATAAGAACAATGAATTATTAGTTGTAAAGGGTTGATTGAGTTTTTAATTTGTACTCTTTTTATCAATTCAAAGCCTTCTCAAATTCAGCAATCACCCAAAAATCAATCCGTTTATCCCCGTAATCCGCTGTACTATCCTTTTTCCCCTTCTTTTGCCTTAATAACCATATTATATATGTGGAATAAGCACGAAAAGACCTGGGGGGCTCGCCCCCCAGACCCCCGCCTAATTTAAAAAATAAAAGGGAAAAAGGATAAAAAACAAAGGGTTACATCCTGGAGAGCCGCGCCCCGCCGTACCTGAAACGGACAGCCCGCCGACTCCTGCCGCGGTCCACCGAGCGCATCCTCACGGCATCGCTGAGCCACGAGCCGCCGCGCAAAACGAAAAGGCTGTTGTCATTGGCACGATTATTGCTTAAACACTTCATTTCCTTGCCCTTATAACGGTTTTCATACTCTGAACACGTCCATTCCCAAACGTTTCCTGCCGTGTCGTTCAAACCAAAAGGGTTGGCGGCAAAAGAGCCTACTGGGGCAGTCATATGTTTGGCATCCCAACCCCATTTGGCACCACACCCATCACAAGCGGCACGATTTTTACCCAGATCATTACCCCACCAATATTTTGTTTTCGTACCGGCCCGTGCGGCATATTCCCACTGCGCCTCTGTGGGCAAACGATATTGTTGGCCAGTTTGTTTACTTAACCATTTAGCATAAGCCGTGACATCTAACCAAGACACATTGATCACGGGGCGATTGCCGCGCCCCCAACCTTGATCACTGGGCTTTTTGCGGCTCGTTGCTTTGGCGAATTTATCGTATTCAGCAAAGGTGATTTCATATCGCCCCATCGCAAATTTCTTGACGGATACCCAATGCACGGGTTTTTCATTAAAATACCCCCCGCCTTGGATATCGCCCATTTTAAATCGGCCTTCGGGTATCCACACCATTTCTGGCCCTAAACTCCCGTCTTTTAAACGATCACGAAAGACTTTGCCGGCTGGGCCCTGTTTTGGCTCTTGCAATTGCGCTTCTAATGAGGCCAATTTAGGATGTTCCGCATTCACTTTGCGTAAACGGGCTAAATACTGTTGAGCCTTATGATGATTTCCCCGATTTAAGGCCCGTTCTGTGAATCCCACATATTTTGCCGCAATCTCATTTAAACCGATTAACGCTTGTCTATTACCCGAGTCTTGTTGTAAAACCTGTTGATAACAGCTAAAAGCCGTATTGCCCGTTGGACTGACGGTGAGATAGTTCGCTTGCAAATAGTTCTTGCATTGTTGCAATAAAGATGACAGCCCATTTTGTTCACATTGCCCAAAACAAAAACCTTGGGTTAAAGAGTTCAATTCCCAAGGCACCTGCAATTCTGGAGCGGTTTTCGTTTCCACTATCACACGCTTACGCACTGCCATAAATAAATCACTGATTCGTACATGCGCGTTTTGACGTAATTCTTTCAACAAGTGCTTGGTATACACACTATTGCGTTCATGCGGTAAGCCTCCCCAAGAGGTGGTATTGGGGGCAGTAGCATAGGCAATCAAAGTCCCAATCGGGGCAGACATGGAACTAAAACCCTTACTGACACCAGCAAAAGCGCCTTTACTTTTGCGAAGAAATTCATCAAGAATACTATTACGACAGGCATCTAAGATCATCACATTCACGCCTTGATGTGACGATTCCATCCAATTCAACACATACTTGGCACTTAAGGCTTCATCTTCAATATCATGCCGACTGTGAAGATCGGCTCGTAAAGGCACTAAATAGTTGACATTGTTGTGTTGAAAGCCGTGCCCAGAGAAATAAAACACGCCCACCTTTCCGCCTCGCTTTAAACGCCTGGCAAAATGACGCACGGCTTGCTTCATAGCCTTCTTTTTACGCAGATTGGTTTTCAAAATGACTTCAAAGCCTAAGCTTTCAAGCACAGCCGCCATATCTCTGGCATCATTGACGGGATTGTCTAAGCTTTCCAAACCGAGTTGGTTTAAGCGTTTATCGTAGTCACCATTGCCAATCACTAATGCAATGCGTGTGGCATGGGCCGGGGAGCCCATCAAAATGATAAGGCTAAACAAAATTGTTATATAACGTAACATGGTTGCAGTTTCCTCTTGTTGTCTCGTATTAAAAAGCGAAATGTGTTTATATATAGTATTAATGATAGCACACTATTTTTAATCTCACGCTTTGTGCAAAGACGCTAAAGAGTTTAGCACAACGGATGACGTGGATAAACGGATAAATCATAATAAGAGCAATGAATTAGAACAATGAATTATTAGTTGTAAGGGGTTGATTGAGTCTTTAATTTGTACTCTTTTTATCAATTCAAAGCCTTCTCAAATTCAGCAATCACCCAAAAATCAATCCGTTTATCCCCGTCATCCGTTGTACTAACTCTTTTCACCCTTTTCGCAGCATAGCCCCAAATTGTTCTAAAATCCCTTCCAACCTTTGACAACGTTTTGAAAATTCAGCGATTTCTATCAATAGGTTCAATTTCTCTTGCCCCGCTAAGCGATAATCATTCGGGTGCATTTGAATCAGGTTGATAATGGCTTGTGGTTCGACGCTTGTCTTCTCATTAAATAAGATATAACCCCCTTTGCTGCCAAAATCTATTTTACGAATCCCTAAAGGCGTAGCCTTCAATTTGATTTCGGTTGTTCAATACGCACGGGCCAATCTGCGAAACGATCTTGGAAATTTTGAGCGTGTTGTTGGGCAAGCAAGGTGGTGGGCACTAAGACGGCGACTTGTTGTCCAGAAATGACAGCTAAGTACT
>QNEL01000725.1 GCA_003645185.1 Candidatus Parabeggiatoa sp. nov. 3 | reverse complement strand
TTTTCCGGTGGGCTACAAATCCAACCCATCCAAATCATTTAGAGACGCGAAGCATCGCGTCTCTACCCGACAATTTTCCGGTGGGCTACAAATCCAACCCATCCAAATCATTTAGAGACGCGAGGCAGAGACGCGAAGCTGAGACGCGAAGCTGAGACGCGAAGCAGAGACGCGAAGCATCGCGTCTCTACCCGACAATTTTCCGATGGGCTACAAATCCAATCCATCCAAATCATTTAGAGACGCGAAGCATCGCGTCTCTACCCTACAAATCCAGTTCATTGATTACTGAGCAATTGTTTAATCAATTTTCGTAAAGCTTCAGGGCCGTCAGACATTTTCAATGCGACAATATCTCCTTGTTCTGCAATCGTTTTGATACGCTCATCTTCAACGGCTTCACCTCGATGGGCCTTTAATACTTCATCTGTTAGCCGGCCACTGCCTGCTAATAAAATCATTTTTCGGCCTTGATCAACGGCAGTTTGCATTTCGCGTTTGCAGATTTTACCGCCACCGGCATAAATATTGAGGGTTGGACAGTTTTGTGATAAATGTTGTCCTAGCGTGTACATGGTGTTCAATTCATCTCCCCACTTTTTGCCGTCAACTAAGACAAAATGGGAGTGGTGAGCTTCTAGGGGAGCACGTTTGTCTTTAGCTATTTTCAGCAAGGGCTGCTTCCACCTAACCAACTTTTCAACACAAACCCCAATACAAGGGGCTGTTCTCCCCCATTTTCCTAAACCGTCGCCTAACAGGGCAAAAATACCCGCTTGAGTTCCACCCGTTATCAAAGTAATCTGTTCCTCTACCACAACTTGTGCTAACCCATCTTGTAAAATCGTGTTTAGTTTTTGGTGCAATTCTGGTTCAAGTTCAGCAGTTCCACCGTTGAACATAATCACGGCACGGGGAGATTCAAGCAAATCATTCTGTTTTTCTGATGTGATTGTTAAAAAATGTGAGATGAAACGCTGCCACCAAGTCATCTTGATTTTGGCCTGACTCAGCGTGGTGGCGATAAGCGAAGCTTCAGTGTTTTGGGGTACACGTACACCAATACTTTGACGTTTCGCAGGAAATGATAAGGTTAAAGTTTCTAAATCATTCATGTTAGTTTTCCAACTGTAGAAAGCGAAAAATCACTGATTGTAATGGTGTCAAGGGGACACCATAAATAATGCGGTTTTTCGATTAATTTGAAAGGGCGAACACGCAAGGGCAGCCACTACGCAAAATCTTGCTTGTAGGGGCGAACCTGCGTGTTCGCCCTCCTCATTGACGATTGCAGCAGCAAACTCATCCGCGTTAATCAGTCTAATCAGTCTAATCAGTGTTCTATTTTATTAATTTGTTCAAAAACAAATTGCTCAAGTCATTTCAACGAAATGATCTGATGTTTCAATGTGATAAATTCAATCCATTTTAGGGTCATTATTTTTGCTTCTGAAAATGGGATAAAGGTAAATCATTTTCAGCCGCATGATTCAAAAAAGCGGTGGTGACATCGCTTTTAAATAAAAATTCGTTATAAGTTGAAGCGACATAGGCTTTGGCTGTCAGTTGAATTGCCAGTGGCATTTGTGACATATAAATTTGCATGGGTTGAGAGACTTCCAAATATGGTGAAGCTTGTATGGCATCCCAAATAATATCTTCTGCCTGTTGACGTTGGGCTTGAGTCGCAAAGGATGCGAGATAAAAATCCATCACACATAAAGAATAGCGTTCACCTGCATTGGCTGAAATCAGCACTGATGACCATAAACCGTGGGTAGGAATACTGACGAGATCATCATTTTCTGTTTGTAACATGACAAAAAATGTACCTATAGAGAGGACTTTGCCACTATGCTCCTGTAATGTCACCCTATCTCCGACTTGTATCGGTTTACGAAAGGCAACGAGTGTTCTAAACGATAAACCGCCCAAAAAAGCTTTGGCAACATCGGTGCCTGTCGTCAAAGACCAAATCAACATACCTGCAAAGGCGAGTGCTAAACCGTCGCGCTGCTCTTTTCTATTTGAATCATCTCCTAGCAAAAACATGCCAATCATGAAGGGGGCTACAATAACGGCGAGTATGAAAACAAGTGACTGCACTTGCGCTTCAAAGCGGGTTTGTGACAGTGTTTCGGTCACGTTCATGAGGTTGTCGGCTGGTAAACCGGCCAGTTGTCGTCGTTTCGCTTTTTTTCGGCACTGGTGTTGAAACCACATTTCAGGCACAAAAAAAGCAAAGGTGATGATCAGTAGATAAATCATCACAGGCCAAGTCAATAGCTTGTTAATCATTTCTTCCATAGCTTAGCTCCTGACAAGACTTCTATTAGATCAATACCCATGGTTTCCCGCAAACAGAAAAGAACGCAGGGTAAAGCTTCCATTGTTAACGCATAACGGTAGGCTCCTTGTTCATTACGCCCTTTAACAACTTGAATCTGTTCCAACATGGGTAACAAACGATCCGATAAACCATAAGCCATGCCCAAATCAAAGGATATTTCTTCTGATGTTGAAGGCCCACTGACTAACAAGGTGGTGAGTGTCCGCCGTTCATCGCGTGCTGAAGCCGGTGCAAGAACACGCCGTAATTCCAAGTATTTTTCAGCCAGATGAGGTACTTTAGGCATAATGCCTTCGCGTTCAAACTCCTCTAAGCTTTTTATTTCGTTTAGCCATTGCGGTAAGTTTTGACGGAAAGAGCTTGTCGTCTGGCTAGATTCACGCAAAATGGCATCCAGATTTTTGGCCCCTTTGAGGAAAGCATAAGAGAATGCATCAATTTCATAAAAAATAGGCCGTAATGTTGCCTCTATGGCTTTTTCGCTGGCCGTCACAAATTTTTTGATAGCCGAAAAATGCCCTGTTCTTCTGCGAAATAAGCGGCCTGTTGATTTTATATGTAGCGGTTTATCTGGGCCGATTTGCTCCCGCAATGTGGTGAGCATTTCTCGTATTTTTGCTGTGTAATTATCGGTTTGTATTGCTGCGGCATGGATATGAGTGGCATCACTCGTATCATCATCGGCTATAATAGACCAACCTACTGTCAAGATTGTTTCAATAGGCATATAAATCAAATCTCCTTTGTTGGATAAACCAACGATTTCGTAGAGACGCGATGCTTCGCGTCTCTTGATAAGTACTGAAGCATAAATTTTCGTGTATTTTGAAATGGGGCAACCACAAGGGATTGCCCCTACGCAATGCCATGTAGGGGCAATCCCTTGTGGTTGCCCTTTGCGCTAAAATATCTGTT
>QNEL01000724.1 GCA_003645185.1 Candidatus Parabeggiatoa sp. nov. 3 | reverse complement strand
GTCATCATAACGATAGCTTGTCACGACACCATTGACTTCGACTTGTGCCAAACGGCCGGTGAGATCGTATTGATAATGGTAGGGGGTGGTGAGGCCTTCGAGCGTTTCCGTTTTAGCGGTGATTCTTAAAGCTGTGCCTTGCCCATCATGAGCGATAATCGCTACGGGTGTATCAAAGTTGCGTTCAATGCGCGTGATATCGCCATCAAAGTCTTTGAGAGCAGTTAAATGACCATTTTATTTGTATGTAAATTGAAGAATACCGATTTGCGTTTGGGTAATCAACCGTTTTCTGGATGACGAGAAGAGAAATAAAAAAGGCTCCAAGCCTGAAGCGTTGGAATCCGAAAAACGATGAACGGACTTACAAACCACATTATGCAAAAAAATGAGTGGTTATGTTTGTCCAACTTACATAGCTAATCCGAGCCATCTTGCTATAATTAATCAGGCGCATCACAATCAGGATATGTATGCAGGTCATGAAAAACGCCATCGAATTCACTATCCTTTAGTCTTTGAATAAAATCGAACCAAATAGCGTTATCAGGATCATCTTCATTCAACGAAACACTATCTAAACCATAATTCTCTTCAATATTGACAATTCTAATTCCCATCTCATTAGCACAAGAATACAACGTCTCCCAAGCAAATTCAAAGTTTGTCGAATTGGTCAAGAAGCTAGTAATAAACCTCATACCTTTATGTGAGTTTGGAATTGTCTCAACATCTCTAATCTCGCCATCAATCTGAAAATACCAAACTTTCATTGACTTTCTGTTATATTTAACGCCACAGTTACAAATAGACTTCTGCCAAGAGGCTCCAACGCTGAAACGTTGGAACCAAAAACGTTTACTTATTTTGAGTCTAATAAATGTTTTAACAATTTTAATCTCTCAATTTGATCTGGCTCAAAAGAGGGTTCGCTGTTTATAGCCATTTCAATTTTTTGACAAGCAAGTTCAACCTCTTTTGATAAATACGGTGATTTTATCGACTCAATAGCATTAAAAGCTGCACAACTTACCTCAAACCCACCGTTAATAACCAAATCAACCAAATCAACTAAAACAGATGCACAATCTAAAGACTGCAAAGCATATACTAATGTTCCTCTACATCTCTCGGTTTTTTTTGATTTAATTAAGGCCATCAAAGGTTCTAAAGCCCTCTGATCTCCTATATCAGATAAGGCTAATGCAATGATATTCCTCAAGTTACAATTATCTGTTTTCTTGAGCAATGCTATCAAATAGGGTACCGCCTCAATTACTTTTGCCAACCCAATTTTTTGAACTTGCTCTTCTATAGCTGTTTCGCTTTTTAGTTCTACAGCTTCTTGCAATTTTCGTATTAACAATTTGTTCATCATCTAATGAGGCTCATGATTTCAAAATAAAGCTTAATCCGTTGACCTTAAAATAAGGGGTATGAATTATTAACGAAGAATTCATACCCCTTAAAATTCTCTACCAAAGATAGCGTTCCTAATTGAGTCGTAAAATTCACTCAATTCACCTAAAAACCAAATCAACTCCAAAATCAAGAGTATTTTACCATTAAATTTAGGAACACTAGAATGAATAGTAGGCCTAGCCAAAAAACTGAGGACTATTTCACTTTGGGTCTACCGATAGAATCCCAGTAATCAAATGCTTCCCGATGCATTAGCAGCATCTTCAATATCCATACGATCATTGAAGTCTCTCTTTCCTTCCCGATGCCACCACTTTTGGAAATCTTTGTCATTATGTCCGTACCACTTATCCCTATTTTTTTTATTTCCACCTCTAAAACATTTTCCTTTGGTCCCTTTTGAGGCATTATGCACCAACACCCCATCATCACCCACAAAGTAATTATGGGTATTGGCGACGCTGAGATTATACACCTTTTCAAGGCGCACGCTGGTATCAATTTCCTTGATAACGACGGTGCTGCCATTGTGCAATTGCAAGGCTTGGCCAACTTTGAGGCTACTGGCAGGATTCCAGCCTTTGCCCTTGATATAAAACGGGTGTTCGGCTGTGGCTTCGATGGATTCGCCTGAGTCTAGCGTTATCTTGATGAGTTGATACTGCTGATCGCCTTGAATGACGGCCATGACGGGTTGGTAGCTGGTGATTTGGGTTCTCTCATCAATTGAGAGGACTTTGTCACCGACTTTGATCTCGGAAATGGGTTTGAGGCCGTTTTCGGTGTGGACTTCGGTGTCTTTGGTGAAGCTGTTGCAGCCGAATAGGTTTTTGAGCAATTTCGAGAGTTTGCCTGCACCGAAGCCACCACCACAACCTTCTAAGGCTGACATGGCAACGTCCAACCAATCCACACACGCTAAGCTTTTGCCTTCAATCAGCAGTTGCCAAACCAGTTCAATACCGGCACCGGCGGCACATCCGACCAAAAAGTTCAAGAACAAGCCTCCCGGATCAACGTTGTTGATGGGATCATTGTAAACGTAGGTGTAGAGGTTGGTGTCTTGGCTGGCGTGTCCTATTGGATCTTGGGCCGTCCAACGGCCGGTTTGGGGATCATAATCTCTGGCACCAAAACGAGTTAAGCCAGTATCAGGATCATAAAGCCCACCGGCAAAACCAAATGGTTGGAAGCCGGGGTTGCTATCTAAAAGGATATTGCCCCAAGTGTCGTAGTCAAGGTGTTGAACAATTTCGCCGGTTTCGATATTAACGACTAATCGAACACTGCCCAATTGATCCGTTATCAGCCGATAAGTGCTACCGGCCTTTATCATATAGTCAGGCACATGATCTTGGCTGGCGTAAACGAATTGAGCCGTGACTTGTCCATTGCTATCCAAAACAGCAATCGGGTTGACATCGCCTTGATACAAATAAGCTTCTGTCAACACACCGTTGACTTTTTTGCCGACGCGACGATCTTTCCCATCAATCACGTAGTCGATGATTTTGCCATTGGGCAATTCGACTTTGATCAAGTTGGTCAAAACATCATAGGTATAACGGGTGCTTTGACCAGCTTGTGTTTTGGTTTGCCACTCGCCATTTGTGGTATGGGTGTAGCTAATGTCTTGATATTGCAACAAGCGATCTTGATTGTCGTAACTGGCAACCGGGTTGCCATTGACATGAGTACGATTCCCATTGTCATCATAACGATAGCTTGTCACGACACCATTGACTTCCACTTGTGCCAAACGGCCGGTGAGATCGTATTGATAATGGTAGGGGGTGGTGAGGCCTTCGAGCGTTTCCGTTTTAGCGGTGATGCGGCCGAGTTTG
>QNEL01000723.1 GCA_003645185.1 Candidatus Parabeggiatoa sp. nov. 3 | reverse complement strand
TTAGCACTAAGAGATTTAAAACAAAAGGGTAAAACATATTTACCACCCATTTCTTTGAGTGCTTGTTCCATCTCTTTCATAATAAGCTTCTCTTTTTGTTTTTGAGAAAGCGATGAAGACATTTGTATCTGAAGCTCTTTTAGTCTTTCTTCACCAAAAAGGGCCTTCATATGTTCTTTTACCTTTGGATTGTTTATTCCAGGATTAATACGATTATAATTGAAGAAAAAGATACAATCACAGCCCCAATTTTTGAGTACAGAATTAATGAGATGAAGCGAAAGGCCTTTATAACCCCAAGGATCGATGAAAAACAGTGTTGGTATAAAATCTCTTTCTTCAAATATATGAACTATCTCTTCACCCACATTCCTATTCAAAATAAAGGGTTTATGTTTCAGTCGCTCTATATTTTCAATTGAATCAATTGCTTTGTTCAAGGAGTCAGAGTGATTGGAGTCAGCATCATTAAAAATAGTGACTAACATTTCTTTCATATCTTTATCTTGAATAGCCGTTTCTAAAACAAGGATAGGAGTGGATTTTTGACCATTTTCATAGCGCCCTGGCCCAGAAAATAAATCAATATAGGCAATCTTATTGCGCCTTTTTTTGGCCCACGGCATAATTGTCTTAGCCCAAGCCCAAAGGTATTTTTTAACGATTTGGGCTTTAATTTGAGATTGTTCTTTTGATTCATCAAAAAAGGAATCATTCTTCTTATTTTTGACGATCTTGGCTTTAATTTGAGACTGTTCTTTTGATGCCTTAAAAAGAGGGTAATTTTTATTCATATTTTTCTAGCTTATTTTATTGTTTTTGCTCAAAAATTGTGCAATAGGCTTAAGAGATAGTTACACATGACTTGGCACTTAAAAAAACTCAGTTTTTTTAAACTGAGTTTCTTATTTTAGCTGCTCCATTAACCATAAAGAGGCAGTTGATAAGGCATTTCATCAAATATCTTTCCGTTGAGTTGACGTCCATTTTGTTTTTTTGGGCGTTTTTTCCCATCATCACCCCACATTCCCCATTGTTTGAAGAAAAATTGAACGCCAGATTGCTGGCATTGTTGTTGAATATTAAGGGCCCATTTTTTCTTCATTGGCCTCGCTTTCGCACCAGATTCACCACCCACAATAACCCAATGAATTCCGCTTAAATCAATCGTTCCTAAATTTTCTAACAGCGGCTCAAGAGACAGAAAACGAATGTTGACATCAATCCGTCTTAAATGTTCAATACGGGGTAATCCGTATTTTTTATCTTCAACTGTCACACCTAGCCAAGCATTTTTAGGCACTTGACGAGTTTGAAAAAATTCTGCCATACGCGAAGCACGTTTCGTCAAAATTTGAAATTCGTGTTGAGTGGCTTGTGTTATCACCTTAAAAACATCTTCTATAAATGAATCTGGGATGTCTTCGTGGAATAAGTCACTCATTGAATTCACAAAATAAATGGTAGGCTTTTTTCTTTTGAGTGGTTGTTCTAAACGTTCTGGAAGAATGGTTAAATCAAAGCCATTTTCGTAACCTCTGACTCCCATAGCTTGCAAACGTTTTGCCATCGTTTCCGCATAGCAATGTTTGCATCCTGATGAAATTTTGGTACACCCGGTTGTGGGATTCCATGTGTTTTGTGTCCATTCAATTTTGCTTTGTTGTGACATAGTTCACCTTTTTTGAATTTGACAATGTCATGAGATTTTTATTATAGCTCTTATTAAGTTGGTTAACAAAAATAACTAACAATACCTTTTTGACAAATATCGAATAGAACGCTGATGACACTGATGAAACTGATTTTCGCTGATAAGGAAGATGCCTGAAATAAAATCTCCATTTCACGCAAAAGAAAAACTTTCGCGTGAAATTCAAAATGAGCTATTCTGTCGTCAAATTGAGGTTGAACTGAGCTCGATTAATCAGCGTAAATCATGACAATCAGTATGTCACATTTAGCTTCGCTGGCCTTCGGCTCACGCAAAAGTTGCGCGCAACTTTATTTCACGCTGAAGTTTCGCGGAGCGAAACTTCAGCGTGAGCCGAAGGCCAGCGAAGCTAAATGTGAAATACAGTTTTTGCGCGCAAAAACTGTATTTAGCGAAGCTAAATGTGACATATCAGCGTTCTATCATGTTTTTATTTAGATTTGTTTGTGATCAACCCTGTTCCATAATTTTAATCTCTTGTTCTGTTAAATCATACAACCAATAAACCAATTCATCAATTTGCTTATCCGTCGCATCAATCCGCCGTTTCAAAAGCGTTTTGGTTTGTGGGGCTTTCGCAGCGGCGAGTTGTTTGTTGAGGGCGATCATTTGTTCGACAAGTTGTACGATTTTATCATGGTTTGCTTTGTCGGTTGAGTTGTCGAAGTCAATTGTGCGAATGGGCAATTGTTGTACATACATTGGTTTATATTCAAAATAGCCACCTTGTTTTGTTGAGGCTATCGAATGTAGTACAAAATCCAATACTTGAGAATTTAATAAGCCGAGTAAATACAAATCATCGGTTTTGATAATTGAGGTTTTATCGTTTGAATAAAAACCCTGTTCGTCAAAAGTGTATGATGCTTTTTGTACTATGGCGGGAATAATAATCTTTGGTTTTTCAAAGGCTTCATAGTAATCACAAGCCCGCAGTTCCCACCAATATTCACCCTTGTCATAGCGTTTTTGGGCTTTTTCAGTATAGGGTTTTAAATGGGCTGCTATATTTGGATAATGCTGTATTAGCCATGCCCACGCATTTTTGTTTGCCTTTGAATGTAAGTTTGTCCATCCTTTGGGAATGAAAATCAAGTAACGCTGCACGAAAAGCGGCTGATAACGTTTAATATCTCTGCCCTGCAAAAACGGTTTGATCAATTTCTCGCTTTTTCCATCTTCAGCAATCAATTTCTCCCGCGTTTGTGCGTCAATGACGAATGCTTCGTTAAGCCCTGTCAAAACGCCACGATAAATTTTGCCGTTGACATATTCGTTCAATGATACACCGACTTGATGTAATTTATCTAACAAGGCTTGTGTTTTGTTATCAACAAGCACCCAGCCGCTTTCCTCTAACGCGCTTTGTTGAACGGTATAACTCTTTTTTGCGGTGTATGTTTTTAGATCAGAAAAATCTAAGGTTTTGATTTGGGTGACTTGAAAAGTCGTTTGAGGTGTACTTTTTTGAATGCCCAATATACAGGGATAAGTCGTGGCTTTTTGAAAAACGGGTAAATCGCCAAAATCGGTGATTTCGGTTAAATGTTGTTGGGAAAGGTATTGACGTAAGGGTTTGCC
>QNEL01000722.1 GCA_003645185.1 Candidatus Parabeggiatoa sp. nov. 3 | reverse complement strand
TGTATAATAAACAAAATTTTTAACTTGGGTAGCCAAACTAAAGCTTTAAGATTGATTGATCTCAAAGCTAAAAGCTTAAGAGACTGAACAATAGCCGAGCAATGCCAGTATCCTTTAGGATACTTAAGCTGTTAGCCAATCGCTTTAGCTATTGGCGCAAGGAGGAACACATCCGTTATCCTATATACTATTTTTCATAGAAACGAAAAATGAAATTTATTAAAACAATTTTACGTGGTTTCTTCAAACCCAAACCCTCACCAAGCAAAAAGTTTCGTTTACTCTTCTTCTTGATCAATTTTGTGCTGGCTACCGCCGTTGTCGTCACCTTGCACTACACGGAAGATTTAGTCATTTTCAAGGAAATTAAAGACACGTCACTGGATTGGATAATGTATTGGCATAGCGATTTTGACCCGAAACCGCGGATACAGCGAATGGCTTTGTTTGAAATAGATGACAAAACCTACCGTCGCTGGGATTCTCCGGTGATCACGCCCCGCGATAAGCTCAAAGCCTTGATTGAAGCGGCTAAAAAAGGTGGCGCGAATGTGATTGCAGTGGATATTATGTTGTCATGGTTTAGTGATGGTTGTCTCCATCAACCCAATCAAACCGCAACTTGTCCACCCGCCGATGCCAGTGCCGATAAAAAACTCGCCGATTATCTGCACACCATTAATGAAAGCGAAGCGGATGAGACCCCTATTATTATTCTGACGCGGCTTTATCGACCCCCTTTAGAAAATGGGGAAGTCAATGACGAGGCTTTTTTGACAAAGCCACCCTCTTTTTTAGATGAAGTACTCAAAGAAGAAAAAAACGTGTTTTGGGCATCCACATTTATGGTAGTGGATGATGACAAAATGCTGCGACGTTGGCAATTAGCACCATTAGTGTGTCAAAATAACCATCTCACCGTTGTGCCATCTATGCAATTATTAGCCGCTTTGGCACAATTGTATGCCACAAACAATAGCACACGCCAAGCCGCGCAAGTGATTCGTGACTTTAAAACGCAATGGAACCAATGGGCGAGTCAATTCCCCTGTGAACCAAGCCAAGGCACTACCCTTGTGCAATTGTGTCAACATCAAGCTTGTCCGCAGTTCACCATTGAATTGCCCAAAAAGGCGAGGGTGAGTACACAAAACCACACAGTTGATTTAGTCGGTGGCAGACACACTGAAAAAATCATCTATCGCTTTGCGCCACCGGATAATCCTGCTATCATGCAACGCAGTTTGATTGATATCAAAAGTGCTATGAATGTGTTAAAAGAAGACGTTGATGTGGACAATCAAATTGTGTTAATTGGTATAACGCATCAAGAAAGCAGCGACTATCATCAGGTACCGATTCGCGCTGAAGAAATCAGTGGCGTTTATATTTTGGCCAATGCCATTGATACCTTATTGCGATTTGGGCAATTTAAACAGCAGCCTTTTGCCAAACAAGTGATTGTCTCTGCTATATTAATAATAATCACGACACTGATTTTTACCTATTACGACATGGCAAAGGCTTCTCTATTTTGTTCCTTATTGTTTGGTTTATTGATACTACTCAGCATGAAAGCCATGCATCATGGCATAGAAATAGATGTGGCTTTACGTTTATTGACCATTCAGTTTACTGAATTTATGTTACGGTTTGTCGGGTTTTGGAAATTTTTGCAAGCAAAGTTGTCTTAATAATACTGTCCAAACTAAAGTTTGGATTCCTAAAAATACCTTAAAGGAGAACCAAGAAAATGCGAAACAAACCTAAAGTGAAGTACGCCTTAGTCCCGATTCTAGCGATACTCGTCGGGTGTGAGCCGAGTAACCCTCCCCCAGAAAAAGAAAGTGGGGATGAACCCCAAATGCCTATTGTGCCGCCAAGCCCACATCAGAGCGAAGCCCATGCGCTTAATTGTGTCCCTGTGGCTAAAATTCACAAGCGGGACAATATTAACCAAATTTCCATCTGGAGAGAGGGCAAGACAGTAGGCTTGGCAAGTCGGCTGAATAAGGAATTATGTGCAGGTGATAAAGTTATCGTGCCCAACACGCTCGATCAGGTCAAAATTGAGTATTACAGCTACCCGCCCAAAGAAGTGCGTCTGAGTGCGGGAGACTCGTATCCGGTAGAAGCCTTATCCGATCCCTGTGGTGTTTTGTGCAAATTGACAGAAAACATCAAAGGTTTGGCTGAGCAATTGACAACGGGAGAGCAAGAACAATTAACCGTTGTAGCGGACAGAGGCGGTGACGACGACGAAGATTGGCCTATTTCCATGTCCTTAGCGGCGGCTCAAGGACCAGAAACACCGTTTTATTTGTTTTCCCGTGCGGGTGCCATTGAGCTATTTTGGGCAGGTAAGCAGCCTCCGTATCAGCTTGAAGTGACAGACGAACCGGGCAAGACGATTGTGCAAGAAACCGTGAAAACCAACTGGTTCTCTCTGACGTTGCCTAACACCGAATCGAATCAACGTTACAGCTTGCGGATTTCCAAGAAGGGTAGCAACGAGGTTTATCAGAAACCCTTGCTGTTTGCGGTGCCACCCTTTCCGCTTGATCCCAAAGCCGATCCTTATGAGATGTTTGCCACCTTATTGGCAGCGGATTGTGGCGACAATGCTCAAAACTGGCGTTTGGAAATTTGGCGACAATTGCATCATTTGTTAGACAGCCCTAAAAAAGAAAGTTTTAAGGGGCACTTGGTGGCGGATGATTTTGATCTGTCTGAGGTAGGATTGTGCGATTAGCAGCAAGTCATTTTTAGAGGAGTCCAAACTTTGGCTGTCCAAGTTAAAACTTGGACTCCTTGCTCCGCGAATATTATAAAAAATTCGATATTAATAAAAGGGGCCAGGCTCAATTTTGATTTTTTATGCGAGGAGTTGTGCTGTTTATAAAATAATCCGAGCCTGGCCCCCATGCTACGTTTTAAAATTAATGGTGGGCAACAAAAACACGTTACCGGCCCCCTACGTTTAAAATTAATGGTGGGCAACAAAAACACGTTACCCACCCATTTCACGCTAAAGTTTCGCTTCGCTGTACTTTAGCGTGAAATATTGATTTTAATGGTGGGCAACAAAAACACGTTACCGGCCCCCTACGAATTAATGGTGGGCAACAAAAACACGTTACCCACCCTACAGAAAAGTTTAAATTATGATCGCGTGCAGTATAATTAACCATTAACAATTAACCATTAATCAAAAAATGCACTACAAAGACTTACGTGATTTCATCACTCAATTAGAAGAATTAGGTGAACTCAAACGAGTTCAAATTGAAATTGATCC
>QNEL01000721.1 GCA_003645185.1 Candidatus Parabeggiatoa sp. nov. 3 | reverse complement strand
TGCTAACTTTGCCTTGCTCCCCGACCTATCGGCGGGAGTGCGACCCGTTTGACCTAAAGTATTGATTTATTAAACTATTTTATAGATTGATGCGTAAAGTCAGGGCGTGAAATGAGTGGTTATCATTTTATATGATAACTCAAAAGATGTAGGAATAATTCCAAGTAAATTGGAAGAAACTCTTCCATCATTCCCTATAATTTAGCTAATACCCCTATTGGTGGGCTGTCAACCTTCTGGTAAAGCGGGGTATAACGCGATGAAAATATGATTAGCCATATCGTAGTTGCTAGGATCATTCCTATGATTACGAGAGAAACTATCGATATAAGTACTGAACCATAAATTTTCAGGTATTTTAATAGAAGCAACTCGTGCAGGATCGCTACAATCTTCAGACCACCCAGCCAACAGCGGGCATCAATTGTCTGAAAGCTCAAGTCAGG
Organism: Candidatus Parabeggiatoa sp. nov. 3; assembly: GCA_003645185.1. Taxonomy (GTDB): domain Bacteria; phylum Pseudomonadota; class Gammaproteobacteria; order Beggiatoales; family Beggiatoaceae; genus Parabeggiatoa. The sequence goes on along the minus strand of QNEL01000721.1, from coordinate 2,859 downwards.
TGGTGGTGACTAACACAGAATAATACTATTAATCTTCTGTATATAAAATGTTTATATACTGTACACTGTTATAAGTTTGTGCTTTTTTGGAAGTCAAGTTCCATTTAAAGCTGCCCGTTTTTGCGTGCAAAAACGGGCAGCAGGTTAGTCACCACCACCTGACTTGAGCTTTTAGACAACTGCTTTAGCGTCGCACACCGAAGGGAAGCTACGCTAAAAGCTGTTAGCTGGGGCGCTTTCCTGCACTAGTGCAAGAAAGCGGAAATCTTAAGACCACCTAGTCATTTTGAAAAGGGGCAACCCTTGTGGTTGCCCTGGTTTTTCAATGGTATGGAAACTTCCGCTTTCCTGCACTAGGGACTTGCCCTTTGCGGTAAAATACCTGTTTATTTGTGCTTCAGTACTTACAATCTTTTGGAAAAATGATTGATCTATCAAAATGCCAACTCACCAATCCGTTAAATCCCCATATCCGCTGTACTAATTGCTCTATCAAAATGCCAACTCACCAATCCGTTAAATCCCCTGAGCCAAAATACTGAGCCTTTCAAGTCGTTAACTTCCGATAAATTTCTGACACTTTTAAGGGTAATTTCCACACTTCATCAATCACGATATAATTTACCGCGCCGTACATGTGCGGCAGATAGTCTTTTGCTTCCGTATCCAAGGTAATACAAAATGGGTGAATCCCGTCATGTTTTGCCTCTATCAAAGCTTGTCGCGTGTCTTCAATCCCATAAGTGCCGCGATATTTATCTCCATAATCATCGGGTTGCCCGTCTGATAAGGTGATCAGCAATTTGATACGCGCTTCCACTTCATTCAATAATTGGCTTAAATGACGAATTGCTACCCCCATCCGGGTATAATCTTGTGGCGTGATGCCGCTGATGCGTTGTTGTACGAGATTCGTATAAGGTTCGTCAAAACGCTTGACGCGATAAATTTCGCAGCGTTTCCGTGTCATCCCCGAAAAACCGTAAATCGCATACCGATCTCCTAAGCTTTCTAATGCTTCACACAGTAGCACTAACGCTTCCCGTTCCGCATCATTTATCCAGCCTTGCGTTGATCCGCTCATATCTACCATAAACATCACGGCAATATTACGATCATCTTTGTGCTTCCTGGTAAACAAGCGTTCCGTCATTTCAAAACCTTGTTTCGCATCGGCATACGCTTTCACCAGGGCCTCCAAATCGATATCTTCACCATTGGGCTGTGCTTTCAATAACTTATCTTCACCACGTAGGGCTTCAAAAGTACGTCGTAAGTGTTTAATCACCCCTTTGTACTGTTCTAGCGTTTTGGTAACGAAACTTTCCGGCTGAGGATGAACGTCTAACTCTCGCAAAACACACCAATTTTTATGATAATGCTTGCGATAACAATCCCATTCATTGTAGAAAAACGCCCCCTCTTCGTGATAAATCCCTTGCCAAACCGTATTTGGATCGCGTTCGTGTAGCGCCTCATCCTCTAAAATTTTATACTGCCCATCGCCCGCCGCAACCAGATAGTCTTCTGGAATCATCCCCACATCTTGAATAATCGAATCCATTAAACTTTGCACATTATCGGGCGGTACCATGGGTTGTCCGTCTAAATTCAGTTCAAACGTGAAGCCGTTAGGCAGGGAATCATCAGGGATTTTATTCACCCGGAATCGCGATTTCAGCGTCTCATCGCTTTCCTCATTCTCTTTATCCAACTTGTGTAGAGACTGCCGTTTCTTGTCTTCAGTCATTTGCACTAAAGCAATACGAAATGCGCCCTTCTCTCGCGCTATGCGCGTTGCCATAACCGCTTCGACACATTCAGGCCTCAATACGCCTTGATAACACAAGCTATCAGGAGAATGCGTGAAATAAATCTGCTGTAATAAATCAAAACTGTCTTGCACCGTCGTCGAAGCCGGTGCCAAGTGCTCTGCTAAAGACTGCCAAGCTGACGGGATAGGCGTTTCACCTAATTTTTTGAGTATTTGATGACTCTGACGGTGTAAACCCGGCAATTCTCTGGCAATACAAGCCTCTAAGCGCAAGCGTTCTAAAGTATGAAACAAGCGACACGCTTTTTTTGGCTGCGGAAAACTTTGAATCACCTCACTCAAAGCCATACGCCAAGTGCCAAAATAGCATTGCGCCCACAAATGCACGGCCATCGCTTTATACAATGTCAAATTATCTGCGCGAGTTTCAAAGCGCGTCACCAGAGGCGGTAAAAACAAGGTTTCCGTATCGGTATAAATCTGTTCAGCCCCTTCCAATCTCAAACGTCGTCCACCCAGCCCAGCAATAAAGATATCCAAAATGCGCTCAATGTCTTCTAAAGCCAAACCCGTGGTTTTTCGCTTTTGCGAAAAGCCTTCAACCTGATGGATTATCGCAATCGCGGGATACATACCCCTTTTATCATAGACATCCAAAGCATGAATAATCCAAGCTTCAATACCCTCATCATCCATCAAGTTCATCGCTTGTGGCGCATGATTCGCAAACTGATAAGCCAATTCCGCATGAGTACAGGCAATTCTCTTCACCCAATGCAATACAAAGAGTTGTTGTTGACAATCGCAGGTTGCCAGCATTTGCGCGACACCGGCCGCAGTACGTCGTGAAGACAGAGCAGCAATCAGAAATTCATCTAAACGTTCTTCCATTTCTTCAGCAGTGAGTGGTGTATTTGATTTCATATTTCATTATTGTATTTAGTATTTATTTTGAAATAATTTAATATTTGGAGTGCAAAATTTATTTTGCTGCCTTCTTGGAGTGCAAAATTTATTTTGCGGCCCTCTTGGAGTGCAAAATTTATTTTGCGGCCTTCTTGGAGTGCAAAATTTATTTTGCGGCC
>QNEL01000720.1 GCA_003645185.1 Candidatus Parabeggiatoa sp. nov. 3 | reverse complement strand
TTTCCGATAATGCTTTCAATTCTTGTTTGATTTCGGGTGGCGGATATCCAGAAAGCGCTTCTAGAATTAATTCATCAGCCAAATCATATAATTCGCCATGATAGGCTAAAGCTGCTGCACTGCGATAAAGAATAGATCGGGTTGGTTCAGCGTTTTCATCCTTTGACAGGAGAAGAGCAGCTTGTTTTTCGAGTTCTAAAGCTTTTTGAAACAACATCTTGGCATCTTCTAATTGGCTTTTTTTCTGTGCCAAAAAACCGGCTTCGGCTAAATCCATTGCTTTGGGGTGTAAATCATCAACTGTTAACATTTTTCAACACCATTTTGGCTCAAGGTTTACTAAATTCAACCACAATGATATAAACAGGAAAAGTATGATCGGTTGGTTGAGTTTGTTTTTGTTTGATATTAATTCGGCTAGTTACGGTATTACCCTTATTTTCAGCTAATAAATGCCAATTTGTTAACCACATTTTGGTTTTGTTTGAGGTAATAAATGATAGTATCTGTATCCAGAACATATCTTTTTCTCATTTGTTCAGATCCCTATCGTTTTATTGACTCGGTTATCTTGAATCGCATTTAACATGCTATCTGCTTCGGTTTCATCCAAAATACCGGCAAACGATATCAAACGATTTTTACGCTGAATTTTGTCAATATAGTTGTTCACCGCTTGTCGCACCACATCTATTTGTGAAGTATTTAACTGATGAGCTAAGGTATTGACAAGATTTAATGTTTCTGTATCGACGCTTAACGTTTCCATATTTATAATTCTCCAAATAGTGAGGAAAGTGGATAGAGGTATTAATACGTAATCCACTATACCTTATTCATTAGACTTGTACTTGAAAAATAAATTAACGACTTGATAGGCTAAACGGGAAAAAAGGCAGGATTAAGAGGGCGTGGCATCCACCTCGTTGAGTACAAGGTGGATACGCAATGTTTACGAAGTTTATGATTTTTTGCATTGATTGTATGCAATCATGCCACGAAGTTCATTATCAAGGGCACGCCTAGCTGCACCATATAACCGATTTTGAGAACTCAGAATAAGCTTCACCGGTATAGAGGAAATTAGCTCACGAACCATCTCGTTTTTCCTATCCGTAAAGGCTTCCATAAAAGCATTGCCATGCACCTTATCCACAATAATTTTTGGCGCAATCGTACCACCAATATACACGCCGCCCAAAGCCAAGTTTTTTAATGCCAAGTTACCGGCTTCTGCCCCCAAAATAGACACAAATAAGTCTAGTGTTTGCGTACACAAGGCGTTTTCATTTGCTAATCCCGATTCAATAATAACACTGGCTGAATCACTAATCCGGTTTTCGTTAACCAAATCTTCCAGCCCAGTGGGAGTTTGTCCATTTTCTCTGTCTTTGAAAAATTGAAAGATGTGTACTAAACCCTGTTCTGATAACACGTCGCGAATGGCGACGGGATTAAATTGTTTCAGTAAATACCTTAGCAATTCGATTTCCAAATCATTGCGGGGCGCGAAGTTAGCATGACCACCTTGCGAAACCAACGACTGGAATTTTTGCTCCATCCGATCCCAATATAACAAAGCTTCTGCTAAACCCCAGCGCGCAGAGAGCAAAGCACGGTTGGCTGGGAATTCATTCTCATCTGTCTGTTGCTTGTCAAACTCTTTTGAGTTAGGATTAACATTGACTAACTTTTCCTGGGATTCTAAACGCCCAATGTCGATAGCGGCTAAGTTATTGATGAAAACAACTGGCATACGTTTTGCGGGTTTTTCACACAAATTTTTATCAGCAACGTTCCAAGATAGCCTCATCAGTAACTCACACAAAGCTTGTTTGGTGATAATACCCCAGGGTAACCCTAATATACGACCGTGTTCTCCCAATACAGTACCACTAATTCCAATACAAGCGGCATATATATCTTTTTTCAAATCCTCATGTTTGTGCAAAAAATTCTCTATAATTTCTTCCAAACCCGAGTAATTTTTGGTGATGTAAGCTGTTACCTCGCCTACTAAAATGGGATCGTCATCTTCACTCTCTCCCTTTTGAAAAATTCCAATCACACTGTCATTTGCGCCAAAATCACCGGCTAGAATCATAATTTAACTCCTCAATGTAATTCAAGTCATCAAATGTTTGACAACAATTTTAATAATCTTAAAAGAATTCAGAAAAATAAACATTTCCACGCTTTTGAGTCTGCGTGGAAACGCAACTACTAAAAAAACTCTAATAAACACGATGGATTACCGTGTTTAGAGTCAAAGCACTTTAGCAAGTCTTTCCTTAATATCAGGAAGACGCTTGTCACAAAAAACGTTCAAAGCACCAAGTTGTTCAGGGTCTGCACCGACAAAACCCAAGGCAAAAATTCTTCCACCGATATTATCCCAATACACTTGGATCATTCCCTCAGTAAGCGGAAAAAGTGCGTATTGTAGTTTGCCACGGTTTGCTTCTTTAGCAACTCTGTCCATGTCCCTTCCAACATTCCTTAACGCACTAAAAGAAGCCATAGGCATATCACCCAAAATAGGATCTCTACCACTGGTATAAAGTGGTTTACTAGTCTTGACATCATACACGAAAATACCATCCATCCCAATGGAGTCTTCAACAACCAAATCCAAATAATCTGTAAATTCTTTAATATCTGCAGGTGTTGGCATATTTTTTTTATTACCTATTGTTAGTTTGGAAACATTTGGTACTTCATAATTAATCAACTTTTTGTCATAACACTCTTTTTTTGGACTCAAACCGACTATTAGTCTCATTTTCTCAAAAAAACGAGAAAGTACATCCTTACCGATTAGCCTAATATCGTCGATTGAAAATTTCACAGTATTGTCTTCTTGCCATTCAGTGATATTAAATTGCTGATTAACTAATTTAACAAACTGATTTTGTATGCTTAATGGTATATAAAAAATGACAGTGTCGAAATTAATGCTGCCTAACAACCTTATCACTTCTTTGCTATCAAAATTCTGTATTGCTTGATCAGCATTAGAAAAAATAATGCTGCCAGAGTCGCCAAGCCACTCATACAAACCGTCAATGGGAACGATTTCTGTTGTTTCGTAAACCAATATTTTCATATTCTATCACATTAGTTTCTTGAAATTCTTATAAATATTAAATTCCTTGATACGAGAAACGGGATCTTTTCGTTTTTTATCGGTATAATATTGTAAACCATGTTGATAAACCGATAGGGGAATAATATTCATTGGACGTTCTTTTGAAGCATTTTCTTTGTTCCATATCTTAATCACGCCAAGCAATATATCCAATAGCAGAAAATAGGGATCGCCGTTAAAGCGTT
>QNEL01000719.1 GCA_003645185.1 Candidatus Parabeggiatoa sp. nov. 3 | reverse complement strand
GGTGCCAATAAGATCATGCATTCAGTTGGCGCTAAATGAATGATTTATTTTGTTTTGGGGAAGATTAATAGTCCAAGCTATATCAATGACTCACAGATCACATCCGTTATCAACACATTGAAATTCTTGATATTGAGTGACAAGTCTAACTGATTGATATGACAAACGATAGGCACTTTTGAGAACCGCTTCATCAATTATCCCAATCAAATCCCCTCTCCTACCTAATTAATTAATAATTCTTATTCCCAGCGGTGTAGTCTCCGGGTTATAAAAAAAGCGGTTTTGATGAACACGCGAAAGCATTAAAAGCCTTACAATTTGTTTATAAAACCATCGCTATCAATGGTAATGTTATGGAGAAACCCATCTGCTTCAGTCAGTTCGCGAACTTTGGTGATCGCCTTTTTTTTGCGATCATAAAAAACCCCTTTCCAGTAACGTTGCTTAATCGGGGTTATTTCAGCATCCACAAAACTACCCGATCTGGTGACATTCACTTTAATAATTGGGGCAATACCAGTCGCACCCTCCAAATTAAAACGACCATAAGTACAAAAGTTGCCTAAGCTATAGGCAATAAAACGATTGTTATACACTTCAACCGCTCGCGTCACATGAGGCCCATGTCCAAAAACAATATCAGCACCGGCATCAATGACGCGATGAGCAAATTGGTAAACATTCCCCCGATTTTCACCATAAAAATATTCAGTTTTGTTTTTAACATGCTGATTGGCCCTCCCTTCAGCGCCACCATGAAACGAGACAATGACAATATCACTGGTTTGAGCCAATTCTCGGACGATTTCGGAAGCCCCTGTAATGTCAGTGATTTGCACCGTACCAATGTTAGGGGCAAATGCCGCAAAGCCATAATTCACCCCTCCTTTTGTAAAAGTCACCGACTTTTGACTCTCGACACCCGCCGCATAAATCCATTTATCATTAAGCACGCGTAGGGTATTGTCAACGCCTTTTTTGTCAAAATCCATGATGTGATTATTGGCAATACTCAGCACATCAAAACCGGCCATGACAAGGTTATCCGCCAAATATTCAGGCATTCTAAACGAATAACACTTTTTGCAATTTTTTCTGGCAGAGCCTTTAGTATCAAGGATTGTACCCTCAAGATTGCCAAAGGTGACATCCGCATTGTTGAGAATATCCTCAACATCTTTCATCAAATCTCTGCCTTGATTGGGAGGCAAATACCGCTTTGAAGGGTAATTTGTCCCTAACATGATGTCGCCCACGCCAATAATACTGACAATATCGCGAGATTGCACCTCAGTAGCCAATAAAACAGCAACAACTAATATAATAATTTTATGAATCATTTTCATGAATTGAGTTTAAGTGATTACAAAATAAAGTCGATGCAAGATAGCTTGATTAAGATTGAGAGTCAACAAATCCGCATCCATATTGGGAATTGACGATTGAGAATTTCTTTCGCGTAGGGGCGGAACCTGCTTGTTCGCCCTCCCCCTTTCATCCGTTATAATCAGAATTTAGCATGACGATTTTTTTGTTTTGTTGATTGAATTTTGATTGTAAATAATGTTAACAATTGCCCATAATAACGCTCATAGATCAGTCATATTATTTTTCATCAATCGATTCTCCTTATGTCACTTATAACTTATCACTTATAACTTTTCCAAGCAAAAGTTTTTGCGCGCAAAAACTTTTGCCTAGAAATCATTTTTCACTTATAATTTATCACTTATAACTTGCAACGATCACTTATAACTTTTCACTTATTATTGCCCTTTAAATCGCAACTCCACTCTTTAAAACGTTCCCCTTGATAATCATCTTCTTGCCGTTTATGCATCAGGACCAGGGTTCCCATCGCACCATCAAGAATCAGAATGCGTTGTTCTAAAAGGGATTGGATGGTAGTCAAAGCATTAGCATGAGACATTGGATTTCCTATATTAATAAATCGAAAAGTAATTTGAATTAATAATTAATAATTAATAATTAATAATTAATAATTAATAATTCAATAATTAATAATTATAATTGTAGTTGAATATTAACTGAGTTAAAATAATAACTTAAGTTTAAGATATAATCTTTGTGATTAATAACACCGGTTAAAAAGATAAAAAGCAAGTTTGACTTATTTCATTTGAATAACAAAATGAAAACGAGTATGACATTGAATACAGCATCTGGCATTAGTTGTGTAACCGGTGTTTTTATATTCGGTATGGGAGTTAGCGGAACCATATTGTTAGCCTACAGCACTTTAGCTATTAATATTGCAAATGCAATAGTTCCCTTTATGTCTGAAAAAAATCTCAAAAAAATAGGGGACAGCCCAGATGTTGCCCAGCATTCAAATATAGCCATTGAGTCACGAAGTCTTCTTACTATTTCAGTAGGATATTATCATTTATTTATATATATAACTATGGAGGTAAATTAACACTCTAGTGAATAAAATTAAAATTGCCATTGTTGGTATTGGAAATTGTGCAAGCTCTTTGCTCCAAGGAATTCATTACTACCGCGACAAAGTCCCTGAAGAGGCCATCGGCTTGATGCATTGGGATATCGGTGGTTATAAGCCTTTCGATATTGAAGTGGTTGCTGCGTTTGATGTTGACAAACGCAAAATTGGGCTGGATGTTAATGAAGCCATCTTTTCCAAACCTAATTGTACCACCGTATTCTGTGGGGATATGCCGCAATCCGGCGTAAAAGTACATATGGGTAAAATTCTGGATGGTTTCTCGGAGCATATGAAAGACTATGCAGACCAGTACACCTTTGTTATTGCGGATGAACCAGAACCGACAGAAGAAGAAATCGTCAAGGTGTTAAAAAATTCCGGCACTGAGGTGCTGATGAATTATCTTCCAGTCGGATCAGAGCAAGCCACTCAGTTCTATGCAGATTGTGCACTGGAAGCCGGTGTCGCCTTTGTGAACAATATCCCTGTATTCATTGCCAGCGATCCGGTCTGGGCGAAACGCTTTGAAGACAAAAATCTTCCCATCATCGGTGACGATATTAAAGCGCAATTGGGAGCCACCATTACGCACCGCACCCTGACTGACCTGTTTAATAAACGCGGGGTTAAGCTGGAGCGGACTTATCAGTTAAATACCGGTGGTAACACCGACTTTTTAAACATGCTAAACCGTGCCCGTCTGGCTTCTAAGAAGGAATCTAAAACCGAGGCCGTACAGTCAGTTGCAGCTCAACGCTTGGAAAATGAAAATATTCATATCGGCCCAAGTGATTATGTTACCTGGCAAAAAGACAATAAAGTCTGCTTCATCCGCATGGAAGGCAAACTGTTTGGTGATGTGCCGATGAAT
>QNEL01000718.1 GCA_003645185.1 Candidatus Parabeggiatoa sp. nov. 3 | reverse complement strand
TTTGATCTTTATATTTATTTAAATGGGGCCGGCAACAAAAACACGTTACCGGCCCCCTACATTTGATCTTTATATTTATTTAAATGGGGCCGGCAACAAAAACACGTTACCCACCCTACATTTCATATACAACTGAAATTCCAGTCTACGCGTGAATCATCCGCCCATCGACTCCTAAAGCGGCTTCATGCATCGCTTCTGACAACGTCGGATGCGCGTGAATCGTTCTCGCTAAATCTTCTGCACTGCCTTGAAATTCCATGGCAACCACGGCTTCGGCAATCAGTTCTGATGCTGAATGACCAAAAATATGTACCCCTAATAGACTGTCTGTTTTTGCATCGGCAATCAGGCGTACCATACCACTGGTATCACCATGCGCTCTCGCTCTACCACTGGCAACAAACGGAAATTGGCCTACTTTATATTCAATACCGGCTGCTTGAAGTTGTTCTTCAGTACGCCCTACCCAAGCGATTTCTGGATGCGTATAAATCACCCAAGGTACTGTTTCATAAGACATTTCACTCTTTTGCCCTGCTAAGCGTTCTGCTACCATGACTCCTTCTTCTGAGCCTTTATGCGCTAACATGGGGCCGCCTATCACATCGCCGATTGCATAAATGCCCGGTACTGACGTTTGACGGTGTTCATCCACTTGGATAAAGCCGCGATCATTGATTTGGATACCGATTTCAGCCGCCTCTAAACCGGCCGTATTCGGTTTCCGCCCCACCGCGACAATCAATTTATCGACAACCCGTTGTTGTTCACCTTTTTTCGGTTCTTGGTAAGACACCGTTACTTCGTTATTCGTAACCGTTGCTGAGGTAACGCTTGCCCCTAAATGAATATCCAAGCCTTGTTTTTTCAGTTCTCGTTGTGCCGCTGTCGCAATTTTACGATCTGCCGTCGCTAGAAAATCGGGCAAGGCTTCCAAAATCGTCACTTGGCTACCTAAACGACTCCAGACACTCCCGAGTTCGAGTCCAATCGCGCCGGCACCTATTACACCTAACCGCTTAGGCACACTGTCAAATGCTAACGCGCCCGTCGAATCAACAATTAACTTATTATCAATAGTTGCCACGGGAATGGGAGTCGGGATTGAGCCTGTTGCAATAATGATTTTGTCAGCAGTCAGCGTTTGTTTGTTGCCATTATGGGCTGTGATTTCAACTGCTTGATTGCCCGTTAAACGGGCTGCGCCTTCCAAACTGGCCACTTTATTTTGTTTAAACAAACTGCCAATCCCTTTTGTGAGTGTTTTCACTATTCGATTCTTACGCGCAAGCATTGCCGCAATATCAATGCTCAGGCCGCCAAACTTAATGCCATGTTCAGCGGCCTGTTTTTGCAGAAAGTAGTAGTGATGCGAAGAATCCAGTAAAGCTTTAGAAGGAATGCAGCCTACATTCAAACAAGTGCCCCCTAAAGACGGCTTGCCGCTAGGATTCAGCCATTTATCGACACAAGCGGTTTTCATTCCCAGTTGGGCGCATCGAATCGCAGCCACATAACCAGCCGGGCCGGCACCTATCACAATCACATTATAATCAGCCATGAATTTTTGACTCCTTTAAATATCTAATAACAAACGAGCCGGATCTTCTATTGCGTTTTTGATCGCGACTAAAAATTGCACCGCATCACGTCCATCAATTAAGCGGTGATCATAAGATAAAGCAACATACATCACAGGACGAATCACAACTTGCCCCTTTTCGGCCACAGGCCGATCAACAATATTGTGCAAACCCAAAATAGCACTTTGTGGTGGATTGAGAATCGGTGTCGAGAGCATCGATCCAAAAATCCCGCCGTTGGTGATACTAAACGTGCCGCCCGTCAAGTCTTCTAGGGTTAATTGGCCATCTTGGGCGCGTCGAGCAAAATTGGCAATATTTTTTTCGACATCAGCAAAAGACATCGTATCAACATCGCGCATAATGGGTACAACTAAACCGCGTGAGCTACTAACAGCTATCCCAATATCATAGTAGCCATGATAGACAATCTCTTCGCCTTCTATGGAAGCATTGATAATTGGGAACTTTTGCAGAGCGGCCACTGTTGCTTTAGTAAAGAAGGACATAAAGCCCAATTTAACGCCATGCTGTTTTTCAAACTTTTCTTTGTACTGATTGCGTAAATCGATCACCGCCTTCATGTTGATTTCATTAAAGGTGGTGAGAATAGCGTGTTCATGTTGAGCTTGAAGTAAACGCTCTGCAACCCGTTTTCGCAAACGGTTCATCGGTACACGCTCTTCATGGCGATCAGATAAATTCGGCATCGCCGGCGAAATGCCCGATTCGGTGGTTTTTTCCCCTTGTGTCACGCCAGAAGGCGCTTGGGGGAAAGCAGCGAAGGCTTTGCCAGGTGTCACGCTATAAAGTGTCGATTCCTCATCTTGCGGCCGGGAAGCTTCCTGTTGATAGACAGGAGTCACTATGGGCCCTTCCTTTTGCGACATCAATAAAGGAATAGGTTCTCCCTTTTGCGCTTCTTGAGGTGAAGATGTGAGTTCCACTCTTTGCGGAGCCGTCAAATCAGCATCGCTATCCGTTTTTGATGCTGAAAGGGTAGCGACTTCTGATTCATGATCTTCTGACAAGCCTTGAGGTTCGGAGTTTTGTTGTACCATATCAGCTTTGGTGACGCGATCACCATGATGCTGAATACAACTGGGATCAATACCTTGTTCTGCCGCCATTTTACGAACCGCTGGACTGGTTTTCGCGGACGAACTGTTAGATTCAGGGGAGGGGGTGGATTCAACGATAGCTTCAACCGTCGGGGGCACTTCGGCCATTGGTTCAACTACGGCTTCAACCGTCGGGGGCACTTCGGCCGTTGGTTCAGGGGGAGCAACGGGGGTAGACACCGGTTTCGGGGCTTTGGATGTGACAACATCTGTCTCAATCTGTGCAATAACTTCTTCGCTCAACACCTGACTGCCAGCATCTTTAATAATCTTCATCAAAGTGCCCGCTTTAGGTGCCGGTACTTCCAAAACCACTTTATCCGTTTCAATCTCAATTAAAGTGTCGCCTTCTTGCACGAGATCACCCGTTTTTTTCTGCCAATTTAATAAAACCGCATCGGCAACCGATTCTGAGAGAACCGGCACTTTGATTTCTTCAATAGACACAACCTTCTCCTCTTTTAGATGTTGGGTGGGTAACGTGGTTGCCCACCGATCATAAGTAAGCCGTCGTAGGGTGGGTAACGGTTTTTTGTTGCCCACCATTCCTGTAGCCCACCGAATTAAATGTATTTCACGCAAAAGTTTTTGCGCGCAAAAACTTTATTTCACGCTAAAGTTTCGCGAAGCGAAACTTTAGCGTGAAATCGTG
>QNEL01000717.1 GCA_003645185.1 Candidatus Parabeggiatoa sp. nov. 3 | reverse complement strand
TGGAGAGTAAAAAGTTAGTCGAAAAATTGAGAAAAAACAGATTGAATCATAAGAGTGATGAAGCGTAAGTAATTGGGTGATGGTGGGCAGCAAAAAGACGCTACCCACCCTACGAGGAATGGTGCTTTCATTAAATGTTACCAACAAAACGGTTAGGGATAACTATTTAATTGATTAAACAATCCTTGTAGTTATAGCCATTAATTTTTAATCCTTGGACATCACAAATCTCAAGGTATTGATAACTGATTTTCACGATTTCACGCTGAAGTTTCGCTCCGCGAAACTTCAGCGTGAAATAAAGTTTTTGCGCGCAAAAACTTTTGCGTGAAACTGATAACTGAGAAATACAGTTTTGCGCGCAAAACTTTTGCGCAAAACTGATAACTGATAACTGATAACTGATAAAATGAAAGATGATTTGTGGTTAGCTGTTGGGGAATATACCGGCAATTGGGATGAGTTGACTTTTGATGAGCAATTTCTAGGTGTGGGCTTGGTGATAGCCAAACTTTCAGATTGGAAATTGGCATTGGAAGAGCAAATTAGTGGACAAACTGTTCTTGAACGCATGAAACAGCCTTTGCAGAATCTACCCAAAGGTTTTGCCAGTAACAGTCATCATGTCAAAAATGCGTTGGACTATTTTAAAACACAATCTGTGCGAGGACTTTGGTCGCTTGATAATAAAATGGCCAGTGCAAAATCGCCGCTTGCCTCCCTAAAAAATGAATTGAGTGTTAATCTCGGTTGGTTAGCAAAACATGCTAAGCTAATCACCTTATGTACTTATGGCACAGCAGATTGGGTTAGAAATCATCTAAGGGCAACGGATTGCCCCTACGATTATACCCAAGTTTTAGGACGAGCTTATGGATTGTTGGTGACGTTGATTATTCCTTTTTTTAATAAGGAAGACAATTTGTTAATCGCGCTACCTTCACCTGCTCCCCTAGTTAAAACAGATGGCGAATCATTGCCTAATGAACAAGATGATGACATAAAAGGCCTTTGTTCTAGTTTGTTAAATCACGCTCATCAAAATTTACGTGTTTGGCAACATAGCAAAATAGCCCACTATAATTGTGGTACTTTTACATCTTTGCAGCAAAACCTTTTGCGTGAAAATCAGAATAACGATAACATTTCTTTGGAAATGATAGAGGCATTTTTACATTTCGCCGATCTGAGTGCGGCTTTAATGACTTTAAGTCAAAATACTCAAGGCGATATACGTTTACATGATCCTAATTCAAATTGGCACAATGTGAATTTTTTCAAATTTGAGGAGTTGTTGCCATGAAATGGAAAATCAACCGTTCTGTACGCGCCCCATTTTTCGGTTTACCTCATCCACAGCGTCATTATCCTAGTGTGTTGCAACTTAAACCTGTTTTCACCTTAGATAACCAAGAAAGTGCTGATTCAATATTAGGGCCCTTGGTTGGGGATAAGCGTTTTGATGTGCGCTGTGAGGAATCATGGGAACAATTGCCGCGACATCCTTGGAAACCGTTTTTAGGTGATCCCAATTCGACAGAAATAAAGCAGGTTTATTGTCTTGAAACAGCTATTGCGCTGCGTGTGCTTGATATCCGTGAACTGAGAAAAAAGCAACCGTTGTCAGTGGGCAAAATTTATCATCAACTCACACAAACTCATTTTCCTCAAACGCTTCAAGAGGCATTTGCTTTTGCCTTGTTTGATTTGAAAATCTCTTTAGATAATCAGCCCGAACTTGAAGCGTGGCAAAATGCAGTACGTCGTGTCATTTATGAGCGAAGTCATTTACCCCATCTGGAACAACCAGAGTCGGTTTTGCTCCGTCATGGTTATCAATTACTGGCTTTGATTAGTCAACAACGTCAAGGCCGTCCAACTGTTGATGATTTGCGAGCGGCTTGGGATGAGTTTAATCAACAAGTCACGCTTGAAAGACTGCCTTTGGTTTTCGCACTGATTTATTGGAGCGAGGCTGCTTTCCGCTTGCTGGAAATGGGTGATCCAAACGAGGCTGAGAAGCTTTTAGCTAAGCAACATGAGGTTGCTTCAGAGTTATCAACGTTATTACCTTATTTAAGTAATGATATCGCTGACGGTTTATGGTTACATCATTTGGGACGATTAGCCTTTTATCGTGGCGACTATGCCCAAGCTTTGCAGCAGTATAGCCTCGAATGGCAACTACGCCAACAACAACCGGCTTTAAAAGCCCGTATCGAACGCAGTCTAGCCAGTGTGTTATCGAATATGGGGCATTGGCAGTCTGCTAGAATAATTACTCAGCAAGCTTTAGATAAGCAACGAGGCGATCATGCTCTTATCTATAAAAATTTAGGGCGGCTAGGCGAAATTCAAACGCGGCAAGGGGAATATAATCAGGCTATTGAAAGCTTTTCAGCCTCTTGGCAAATGCAAGCACCTGATAAGCGAGATGGACAAACCGCTATTTATATGGGACATGCTTATTTATTACAGGGTAATGCGGAACAAGCGAGAAACTGGTACACGCAAGCTGAACAGGCCGATAGGAAACAAAATGTGATTTTTAACCCCTATTTATTAATGGGGAAGAGTGCTCTCGCTCTGCGTGAAGGGGAAACAGAGCAGGTGGTTTCACTGTGGCAAGATCATAAAGATAAGTTAGCGGGATTGAGAGGGGAACGTGTGTTACCTGCTGCTGTCATCGCGACGGGGTTATATTTAGCTGATACTTCGCAAGCTGCTTGGTTAGATAGTATGCTTACAAAGTTGATTGAAGCACATTACTTGATTGAAGCACTCTATCCGCTAGTGGTACGTAAGCCTAGTTTGGCCGCCGAACCCTTACAACGTATTATTGAAGGCTTAAAACAGTGGCAAGAAGCTATTGAAACCTTAGAAACAGTCACCCCCCAAATAGCCGCTTTCAAAACGCCCGAAGTCACTCCAACACCAGTAGTGTTGATTAAAGCTTTGACAACGGCTATGCAGGAAGAGAGCTGGCAAGCTTTAGAATCGCTGTTGCCACAGATTTATCCCATGAATTTAAATCCCCCCAACCTTTTGCTAAAGGAGGACGAAAAACATGTATTTCACGCCAATGTTTTTGCGCGCAAAAACTTATAAATCCATACATGTAGGGTGGGTAACGGGTTTTTGTTGCCCACCAATAGATCAATGTGGGCTCCCTACGGGTTTTTGTTGCCCACCAATAGATCAATGTAGGGCTCCCTCCCTACGGGTTTTTGTTGCCTGCCCCAATAGATCAATGTAGGGTGGGTAACGTGTTTTTGTTGCCCACCAATAGATCAATGTAGGGTGGGTAACGTGTTTTTGTTGCCCACCAATAGATCAATGTAGGGTGGGTAACGTGTTTTTGT
>QNEL01000716.1 GCA_003645185.1 Candidatus Parabeggiatoa sp. nov. 3 | reverse complement strand
TAGTCCCCATGTTACACTATAATCTTGGTCCAAAAGGAACGGCACCCAATTCAATTACCCATTACCCACTACCAAAAGCTCAACATGTTATGGTGTTGAGTATACTTAACTTTCCATCGGTGATTCTTCAAGATACGCTCTCAGCCGTTCAGCGATGACTTGAACATGTGGTGAGAAGTTCATCGTAAAATGATTGCCCGGCACGTCAATCACTTCTAGCCCTTCTTGCGCTAAATCAATCCAAGCGCGTTCTGGATTTTTCGCAAGAAGGGTATCCCGCTCTTTCGCATGAAAGAAGATGATCCGCCCCGGATAAATTTGGGGTTGGTAATCCCACATCGCTTGGTTATTGATCTCAAAGAGATCGTGAATACGGCGAAGTTGCGTGAGGTTAAAGTCAGGTAATCGTTTACTTATCTTCTTCTCCTTTTCCCAAACATATAGCAGTCGTTCATCTATATCTAGTTTTTGTATCTCGTCTAAGGAAACAGAAACATTGAACATGAGATCAACTAAATAAACAAAGAATTTAGCATCGGCTTTCACTTTTTGGGGCATTTTACCTGGGCCGGGGGTATCCATCATAATTAACCACGCCACTTTTTGCCCCAGTGCGTGGAGTTGCTGTGCCATCTCAAAGGCTATCATGCCACCAAAAGAGGTTCCCCCTAGAAAATAAGGCCCTGATGGCTGACGAACGCGCAATGCTTCAATATAGAGCGTTGCCATGTCTTCAACTCGGGTAAGCAGTTCGGCTTCTCCTTCAAAACCTTGAGCTTGTAATCCATAAACGGGTTGTTCTGATCCCAATTCATGGGCTAAATCGCGATAGGCAAAAACATGTCCACCAAGTGGATGCATTAAAAACAACGGGGTTTTCTGGCGATTGCCCGCTTGAATTTCAATGAGTATAGTCGGAAAGGCTGGCCCTGTGGATTGCGTTGTTATCTCAAGAGATTCTACCAAAGCCGCGATATTAGGCGAATTCAAGAGGTTGGTTGCGGAAACCTCCTTTTGAAGTGTTTCGCGTAACGATGCAATCAATTGAACAGCCACTAGAGAATCTCCGCCTAACTCAAAAAAGTCATCAAAGATGCCTACCTGATCGATACCCAAGAATTTTTGCCAAATATCGGCTAACTTTTGTTCCATTTCGTTGCGTGGCGCAACATAAGCATTACTCAGTTGAGGTCGTGAGTGTGCGGGTTTAGATAACTGTTCAGGTTCCGCCTCTTTCAGAGAATTGAGTAGGCTGGCAACATCGTTTTGTTCAAACCGAGATTGTAAATCTCGCGTTGAGACTAAAACCTGAGACCCTGCACTACCCAAAATGCGGTTAAAAACCTCTACCCCCTCGCTGGGTAATAACCCTTCCTTGAAATTTTCTTGCCGGAGAGTTGTCATCGCTGTTTTTCTTTCTTCCATACCAAACACCAAAGGGCTGTGCGGTACGTCTGGCTCGTGCGGCTGTTGAGAATCTAGTTTGTCAAGTTCCACTGCCCTTAACATATAATTCTGAATTTCAAGCAATTCTGTGCCTTGCTCATCCATGATGATGAGGTGAACATTCTGAACCTCTTTTTGGGCAGAATTCTTCTCTAAAAATCTCACATAGCTATAAATCCGTCGAGGCATAGCCCCTTTGATTATCAGCTTTTGATATGAGAAAGGCATGTAATAAACCCCTTCATTTTGGAGAAAGTCAGGAATATCTGTTAAGCCAGACTGCCATTCTCGCCAAGCAGGATAAAAATAGTCAATATTGGCAATACCGGCTGCGGCATCCAAGAGAGCCGGATGTAAATAATAGGCGTTAAGATCCGCGGCAAAAATTTCAGGCAGTTCTAGGAGAACTAGCTCTTCCTTTTCCCCTAATTTCACCTGTTTTATTGAGGATTTCCAGCGGGGGCCAAATTCTATAAAGTCAACTTGGGGTTGAACATCTTCTGGAATAATCATTTCCTGTGGGCATTGAGCGGCAATAGCTTTAAGATCATATTGTTTGGGCGAATGTCCCGTGATACAGAAAATTTCCCCCATGGCATGTGTTTGCCATTGCTCTGCGTTTAAGCGGCTTTTAATGGAGAATTCAAAATGTTGTTCTCCTTGTTTTTTCAGGAAGGTCCAAACTTCTTTTTCCTCATCTTGGCCCACTTGCAAGGGAGCCAAGAAATAGACTTGCTGAAGTTCAATCGTGCCATTCTTGGCGTGTTTTTCAACGGCTGCTCTCACCATTTCCAAGTAAGCAGTACCTGGCAGGAGTCCTTTTCCCTTAGTCCCATGTTCGCTCAGTACCCAGTGTTTGCTGAGACTAAAGTGGGTAATATAAATTGCTTGGTCTGAATTATCAGCTATACAGTAATCAAATAAAGGATGACTCATTGCTTTGGCAGTGTCGAGTTTTGGGCTATCCAAAACACCAGTCAGTGGCTTCAAAGCTTCGACGGCCATTCCAACCTCTTGCCAAGTATCCCAGTTAATAGAAAGAGTGAGTGTGTCACCTCTATCAGTTTGTTGGTGAGCGAAAGCATCAAGAAAAGCATTAGCCGCACAATAGCCAATTTGCCCACCTATCCCAAAAATAGAAGCGAGTGATGAACAAAGAATAAAGAAATCCAATTCAACATTTTTTAACAGACTGTCAAGCACCAAGGTGCCTTTCACTTTCGGGGCGAAGACTGTTTCTGTCATTTCTCGTGTCCGACGTGGAATTAAAGCACCATCTGCTATACCGGCTGAATGAATAACCCCATTAATTGCACCGAACCGTTCCTCTGCTCTTGTGATCACTTCTTGCATGTGTTGCGAATTAGCCACGTCCGCACTGGCGACCAAAACGTCGGCCCCTTGCGCTTCGAGTGTTTGCACTTGCTTGATTTTGCGGCTCACACTATCATGTTCGTCGTGAGCTGTCAGCCAATCATTCCATTCCTCTTTAGCCGGAAAAGCGGAACGCCCGATTAGGATCAGTTTGGCTTGTACGGTTTTAGCTAAATGTTCTGCCAATGTCAGACCAATACCACCGAGTCCTCCGGTAATCAGATAAACGCCCCCTTTTCTTAATAATGGCTGTGTTCCTTTGACGGGTTTATCCAAGCGGATGGGTTCAAAAGTTTGTATCCAACGATGCTTGCCACGGTAGGCAATCACTCGATCTGAGGTGTTGCTGGTCAATTCAGTCAACAACTGGTCGATGAGTTTTAGCTTGATTTCAGTTCCATATAGCGGAATATCAATACTACGACAATTCAGATTGGGGTATTCTTGCCCAATCACTTTAACTGGGCCGAGTACCGTCGCCTTTTCTGGGTGCAGCACTTCTTCACCGATCACATCCTGCATGTTGTTTGACACCACGGCAATT
>QNEL01000715.1 GCA_003645185.1 Candidatus Parabeggiatoa sp. nov. 3 | reverse complement strand
TAGGTCATCTTGAGATAGCTTTAATCTCACAATCTTTGAATTATCATAATAAGGCTTAGAAACGGCCTAATTAAGCTCATGTTACGCACCTTTTACTGTACTTTGCATGAAACGGGTCGCACGTCAAGTTCTATGTCATCAATTTAATAGGGGCTGTTCTATTATTAATCAGTTTGTTGATCAATTTTAATTTAGGCAGCTTTGTCATTGAGATTTTTTGGATTATGATTTCAATTTTTGGCATAGTCAATAATTATAAAGTGAAATCAAGGGGGTAGTCATGCAATGTGGGTGATATGATATAGAGGTTCAGAAAAATAATTTCACAAATCAAATCGGGCGAACACGCAGGTTCGCCCCTACAAAACGTGGTTTTGTAGGGGCATACCTGCGTGTCTGCCCTAGTGAAATTATTGACATGAAAATCTATAGAACGCTGATGATGCTGATTATTATGATGCTAGGCAAAAGTTTTTGCGCGCAAAAACTTTTGCCAGAAACGCTGATTTTTTACTAAAAAAGTACAACTTCAAGAATCTCTTCTAAAAATTGAGCATATTCCGCTTCACCTTGGTTAATTGTAAATGCAATAGCCAGTTGTTTGCTGGGTACAACAAATAACATCACACCCCAATGTCCAAAATGATAGAAATATTCAATACCGTTTTCAGTCTCTCCAATGAAAGGCCCTAATCCAATTAATGCCTTTCCTTGTGGTGCCATCATCTGCTTCAATGTCTGATGATCGCTAAAGGGTTGCCCACGAGAAAGGGCTAACCCAAATTGATTTAAATCGCTGGTCGTTGTCACAAATCCGCCATCAGCAAACTCCATACTCGGATGAATCTGATTCATATCATTCATAATCGCCGACATAACTGTGTATCGGAACGATGCCTTTAGGCAATTCGTGTGTTTATTCAAAGGTGTTATTCAGCCCTAGTGGCTTCAAAACCTCGCTACGTATAAGATATTAGCAAAAAAAGGGCCTAGATGTGAGAGGGCTTGATATCAAATGCATAAAATGCAAAGCGGCAAAGCCGCTTCGATAAAGCAACGTTTCACATTTGAAGCCCCAAATGCGGGCCATTAAATAATAAGATAATGAACTGTTCCCCATTAATAAAAACAGGAGCCGATTTTTAATTAAATGTCTACTAAACAAAGAATAAGCCAGATCATTGAAAAATGGTACGTGATTGAGCCCTTGTTTTTTGCCGTTTGGACGACGCATGAATTAAGCATCGATTCCAATATTCAAAATATCCGGACAGGGCAGGGCAGAATTGAGTATAATCCAACCTTTATTGCGGGTTTGGATGATCAAACACTTGAACAAGTGCTTCAATTTGAAGTCATGCGAATTATATTAAAGCATCCCTATTTACGCCGAAAAGAAAACCAAAGGGTTGCTTACACGGCAAGCAATATTACCCTCCAAGAATATCTTGAAACACCGCTTCATTTTCCCAAGGCAAAAGAGGTTTTTCAGACAACCGAATATGATAAAAAATACTTTGAGTTTTATTATTATAAGTTGTTAGAATTGGCAGACGAAGAACAGTCAATGATGGGAGAATCTGCACAAGGGGGAGCAAGTGGGGGTAATGACAAAAAATCAACTGAACCTGATGACAGCCCCTCAACAGGAGGAGAAAGCGAACAAGAGACAGACTCTAATGATAATGAGCAAAAGCGAGAAGAAGAATCACCATCAACGACTTCTGAGAGTGAGACAGAAATTGATCACTACATTGATCCTGAAAGCAGTGCGATAGAAAATACAGCACTTTGGGATGAGAATGAATATTACAGCAATCAAATCAATGAGAAAATCGAATCGGCATTAGAAAGTCAATCTTGGGGCACCATTCCAAGCCGTATTCAAGAGCGGATTCTCGCCACTTTAAAACCCAAAGTCAATTATCGGCAAATACTCCGATCATTCAAAGCCAGTATTATTTCTGTCAATCGCGTATTGACTCGAATGAAACCTAGCCGTCGTTATGGTTTTTTATACATGGGCAGTCGTCGCGATTTTTGCACAAAACTCTTATTTGCAGTCGATGTCAGCGGCTCAGTCACTCATCAAGATATCCGAAAGGCTTTCTCAATCATCAATCAATTATTTAAATATGGTATTCAAAGCGTTGATGTTTTACAATTTGACGCTGAGATTAAAGACAAACCCCTCTCTTTAAAAAAGGCTAAGTATCAAGTCAAAGTGATTGGACGCGGTGGCACTGATTTTCAACCCGTGATCGATTATATTGATAAACATAAGGATTACGACGGCCTCATCATATTTACCGACGGCTTTGCCCCAGTGCCTGTTGCACCCAATAAAAACAGACGAACCAAAATCCTGTGGTTGTTTAATAATGAAAACAATTATCTCAACATGAAACTGCAAGTCAGGCAAATTGGACGCTCTACTTTTATAAAAGCCAGTTGAATTTCAGATAATGATTTAAAAAAGGGCAAACACATCATTTTAAAAAGGCTCAAATTGTTCGCCCTCAATCATTAAATCTCAAGGATATCAATGTATTAATAACTGATGCGATAATTGATAATTGCTCATTGGTATAAATAAGTATGTACGGAAAACTTTTTGAAAAATTTGAAAATGTTGGGAACTTAGCTGGAAAAGCTTGGCAACATAGCATCAATATAGATTGGATAGAACAAAGCAATATCAAAGACTGCTCTCTTCACAGTTTCCATTATCAGCAGATGTTTGAGATGCTATTTAAGCACTTATTGGAAACCAAAAGCCAGTTTGGTTCTTTTTCACATAGTCATAAATTGCATAAGCTATTAGAAGAGTTAATAGCCTATACCCCTTTCAGAACCGACAAATCTAAATATAGAATGGCTTTACAAGTCATAACGGTTTGTGCTGAAGAATATCGGTACAATTTTTTGATAGATTGTGAAGGGTATAGAGACAGCGTACAAATAGCGAATGAATTATTAACCGCCTTATTGGAATTTGAGCAAGCTGACAGGGATTCTCCATAACTTGGTTTTCAAGTTTTTTCTAGCTCGTGTTATAACTACAAGGATTGTTTATTCGATGCGGATAAGGCGAACGACAAGGATTGTTTGTAGCATTTTTCGTTTGGGTTAAATACAAAAAAGGACAACCACAAGGTATCTCGTAGGGTGGGTAAGCGGGCGACACTGAACTCAATATAAAACTCAGAATTCACCGCCCGCTTGCCCACCAACCTCCCTCTTTAATGGAATGGTGGGCAACAAAAACACGTTACCCACCCTACAGGGAATGGTGGGCAACAAAAACACGTTACCCACCCTACAAAAAATGGTGGGCAACAAAAACACGTTACCCACCCTACAAAAAATGGT
>QNEL01000714.1 GCA_003645185.1 Candidatus Parabeggiatoa sp. nov. 3 | reverse complement strand
GAATATCAATTAACCCCAAAATCAAAGGTTTATCAATGGCAGCTTTGCACAGAAATTCTGATTCAAGGAGATGAACCCGGTTGGTTTTGGATCACCAAGGATTTGGATGACGAACAACCGCCCTGCTCCGATTTTCAGCCCGACTTTGAAGAAACCATCCGTATTGGCAAAGGCATTCATGCCCAAAAAATACAGTGTTCTTCAGAACAATTACAACGACAGGGAAGTCGCTGGCGACTGTTTTTGGGAACCGAATTTGAAGCTAAACAAATAAATTGGTCCGGCTACCGTCTGGAAATAGAACCTATACAAGCTGTGCCATGCGAACCACAAAACTTGCGTTTTAAAGGTGAAGAAATCGCCTTCAGCATCGTCAACACGCAACCCTTACAACTGAAAGTCCGCGCTGAACTGCATCAAGGCGACACGCTACAAATCAATGATAACGAATACGCCATTGAACTGATACGCACCTTCGATAAAAAGCAGTTACCCGCCAAAGTCTATCAATACGCTGAAGGCCGTTATTGGACTTGCAACCAACCCAAATTGACTTTAGAACTTTGTGAAATACAAGACATCACTTCTGAATACCTCTCTACCCTAACGCCAGACAAACTGACAGGGGAAAATTGGGACATTGAAGGCTATGAAGCGTGGCAAGTCACATCCAACAATATCCATTGGACAATGGAGAAGCGCATCACCCAGACGATTAAGCCAAAGGATGAACGCCTACCTGAACTCACTTTTGACTTAACAATCACCGAACCAGATAAAAAATGGATTCAATTACTTGAAGATACGGAAGAAAATGACGACAGGGCCGAAAGTGGGCAATCCACATTAGAGCATTTTTTTAGCGATAATGTCAGTATCTTGGATGCCAACGATCCCAAAAAAGCCTATCGGATTCTTAAGGCTAATTATGAAGAAAAGCGTCTGTTATTGGCTAAAGATAAATCGGCTAATAGCGTCTATCCGCCAAAAGACACTCATCTGAAAGTGAAGGTGGAATTGGGTTCGCTTCGCAAACAACAGGATGCCATAACCAAACTGAGAAAAACACCCCCACCGCAATTAAAAGGCTTGATTCAATTAGTAAATGCTCGGCAACAAGTCCAATGGCCAATATTTCCTCCAAAGCCCGTAGAGAATTGGACAGTGTTGACTGACTTAGCCTATGATGGTTGCGATTCACAACGCCAGTTTGTACAAAAAGCGTTAGCGACACCCGATTTTGCTATTCTTGACGGGCCACCCGGCACAGGTAAAACCACAACGATCTTAGAATTGATTATCCAATTGGTAGAGCGCGATCAGCGCGTGCTACTCTGTGGTTCCACTCATGCCGCTATTAACAACGTACTCGAACGTATCAGCGAACAAAAGCTATTAGACAAGATATTTCCGTTGCGTATTGGCGATGAAAATCGAGCGATTGGAGTAGAAGAATTTCAGTATGATAATGTACTAAAACAATTTCAAAAGAATGGGATAGACTCAGAACAATTACTGGTAGACACCGCGAATTTAGTTTGCGGTACCACCATGGGTATTTTGCGCCTATTTCGTGAAGAAAAAGTGAACTTAGATCGGGGCATCCCACCCTTCGATGTGTTGATAGTGGATGAATGCAGTAAAACCCCCTTTCAGGAGTTCATCGTACCAGCAATCTATGCGAAACGCTGGATTCTAGTTGGCGATGTTCGGCAACTTTCCCCCTTTACAGATCGGGATGTGATTGTCGGTAATTTGCGCGAATTGTTTTTACCCAAGGGTAAGGGCAAAGGGGATTATTTGAATAAGAACTTGCAAAAAGCCTGTTTTTATCTACAAGCCTTATTTCCCTATAAAAATCAGTTCGTTATTCCTGAAAGTCGAGACGTTATTAAGGCGTTAGCACAGGAAATCAATGCGCGTATTAAAACAGAGAAAAATCTGTCCCGTTTTGGATTACTGAATAAACAGGGATGGTACGATTTTTTATCTGGTGAATTTAAGCAAATTGATTTAACAGAATATGCTTGTGGTTTGTATGACTATGACTTTATTTTTATTGAACACGCCCTATATAAAACCCATAGCCATCTCATGCCCGCCGATGCCATTGTGTTGGATGCCCATTGGCAAAGCAATGCCCATGCCTTTCGCCATCAGGCCCGCTGTCAAGGGCAACAATTCCTAAACCAGCGTGGCAACCGAATGGAAAACTCTTTTGACATTCAGCAAAATCGCTTAAACTTCTTGCAAAGCCGCGATTGGGCAGACGAACTCGTCTGGCGATTGGAACGGGAATATTGGTTACGCTTTCTAACTGATCGCCGTCAAAGAAACCGAAAAGGCAAAAAAACACGCATAGAAGAACAATTACAACGCTTATTTCCACAATCTGAAGCAGCCGCTGAAGGGCGTATCTATCAGATTCGCAATATCGCTTTTCCCTCCGTGTTAGAAGCCCTATCAGGTGAAGGGATTACTAAGCATCGCAAAGATATGCCCACCACGCTCAATCAAGGGTTTTATGCAGCAGAACTGAAATGCAGGTATACCACCCTAACTTATCAGCACAGAATGCACCCCGCTATTGCCGAGTTTTCGCGGAAAATGTTTTATACCCCGAAAACAGGTGAACATCGCGTACAGTCTCTGTTAGATGGGCATGATATGGCAAACAAAAGAAATTGGACTTATCAGCGATATTCCAAACATCGCAGCTGGCTAAACGTTGCAGGAAAGGTGGTTAAAAATGCGAATCAAAAGGAAGTCGATGCGATTCGTAAAGAATTGGAAGCTTTTATTCAGTGGGCAACACAAAATCCAAATCCAGAAACAAGAGCCTGGGAAATTGCCATTTTAACGTTTTACAAAAAGCAAGAAACCACGCTGCGCGAAATGCTGAAAAAACTAACCGGCACCAAAGCCTATAGCCGCTTTCCGCTCAAAGACAAAAACGTACTGATTAAACTAGCAACCGTCGATTTCTTTCAAGGGCAAGAAGCCGACTTGGTATTTCTCTCTATGGTAAATACCTATCGAGATGGTTTTTTAGATAGCCCTAATCGTTTAAATGTCGCAGTCACTCGCGCCCGTTATCAACTCGTGATTGTCGGAGATCATAACTATTTTTCAGAACGAACTGAAACTGAGGAATTAAATCAATTGGCTAAAAAATACGAGTACAACGAATTACGCGGATAAACGAATTAAAACTTAATCTACCCTGCGTTATAACTCTTTGTTCATTGTACAAGATAAGTACTGAAGCACAAATAAACAGGTATTTTACCAGTAAAGGGCAACCACAAGGGATTGCCCCTACAAATCGCCCGTAGGGGCAATCCCTTGTGGTTGCCCCTTGGTTGTTTCTATTAAT
>QNEL01000713.1 GCA_003645185.1 Candidatus Parabeggiatoa sp. nov. 3 | reverse complement strand
TAGATTGCCCGTCTCAATCAAAACCAATGTAGAAGAGGTTATAAGAACGATAAACCAATTACCTTTACCAATTAAAGCGGTTATTATAGAAGATGTGCAGATTGATATTGCAAGACTGAATGACACCAAACTGAATGGTAAATATTATCAACAATCAAATCGACTGCATGAAAATCTAAGACTGGCTACGTTGATTCGAGATAACTTCACCTGCCAGTGTTGCGAGGCAAAGCATACACCACTTGAAGCACACCACATCCATTACCGAAGGAATGGCGGTTCCGAGACGATTAAAAATCTTATAACCGTTTGTTCTACCTGTCATTCTTGGATTCATGATGGAACAAAAACACTCAAAAAGAAAGGTGTGGATGGCTTTAAAGATCAGATAGCCCAACGCACTATGCAGGGAAAAAACTATCTGTATTCTGAATTGAACAAGAAATACAAAGTAGCAAAAGTCTATTTCACGCAAAAGTTTCGCGGAGCGAAACTTTTGCGTGAAATGGGTATGAAACATCGGCATTCCGAAAAGAACAGGGTTTGCCAAAAGATCATGATGCGGATGCCTTAGCTGTTGCCACATTAAGAACAGGTGAAATGATACCTTTCCATAAAGAGAATTTTTACACGATAAATTTCAGAGCCACACAAACCAGAAGGCAATTTCACGATCTGCCGAAAAAAGGCAAAGGTCGCGTTAAGTATCAAGTCAATCCGAGTTTAGGAAAATTTAGCCAGGGCGATATTGTTTTAGTGAAAGAGAAATATCTGAAGCAAATAAACTCCATTTACTCAAATGGCGTATTGGCGTTTAAGCGAGTTTTGGGCGAACCTTTTTCATCAACACCTAAGAATTGTAGATTGCTTGAACGACAAAATTCTCTAGTCTTTTCTTCTATTTAATACCATTGAATACTATTAAATAAGTAAATCTATATAATACATCAATTAGTTGATAAAGCATCCATTATTGTTGCCGAAGATTTGACTTCCCCAATAGCTTCCAAGAAATTTGGTAAGAACGCCACTAGAAGGCTATCAGCTTGGACTAAGAGCATGATAGCAAAAGCTTTAGACAATGTTTCTCGCCGAAGAAGTTCTTCGGTCATTCTTGTTAATAGCGCGTACACCTCGCAAATGGATTCTCGTGATGGAACCCTCCGTGGAAAACGTCGTGGGGATTTGTTTCACTGTGAAGACGGGGCGGTGTTACAAGCTGACGAGAATGCCGCGCGAAACGTTTTAGCAAGGTTACATGATCGGGAGATAGATCGCTGGACTCCTTGGCAAAAGGTCAAATCCATCTTGCTAAAACGGACTGAGCGTCATCGGTTGGGACTGCTCAACCAGGACTCTAGTTGCAACTCTCAGGAGTTATCAACAGAGAGCGAATGACCTAAAATGTCCAACTTTGTCTAACTTTTTAGGAGCAGATAGTCTCTGTAATATCACTAAATCTGGGTAACGTTTAATGCCAAACAACTCTAGTTCACTTATCAAAACAGTTGATATATTGAGTATAATTATTTCTGGAATAATAGTTTACATAGCCTATTTGGGTTTTGAAGAATTGCCTATACCACTTTATTATAGTACGGCTATAGTTTTGGGCGTATTGCTATCACTGGTTATTTTCCCTTGGTTTGGTGTCCATAAACTGGAAGAATACAATTTCTTCCCTTCCGTTCATAAACTGATATTCGCATGGATAACCGTCATTGCTGTTCTGAATCTGCTCGGATTTGGCCTCAAAGTCAGCACCGGATTTTCCCGTGTTTGGATGGTGGGTTGGACGATTTTAGGTAGCGCAATGCTGGTTTTCATGCGATTAGCTGTTCATCACAGTGTCTATTTAATTAATAAACAAGGTCGGCACCTTAACAAGATTGTCATTATTGGTGCCCAACAATTAGGCCAAACATTGGTGCGAAACATCAAAGCTTCAAAACCTTACATCAACGTGGATGTAGTGGCTTTTTTTGATGATGAGACACAGCAAGACAATACGGTAGAAAATATCCCAGTAAATAACAATATGTCTGCTTTACCTACCTTTGTGAAAGAAAATGAGATAAGTGAAGTGTGGGTAACACCACAGTCCATAAACTCCTCGTGCTTGGAAACCATTTTGCACCAACTACGCCATAACCTAGTCACGGTACGTTTTGTCGCTAATTTTTTTTCTTTTCGTATGATAAATGCTTCAATTACAAATAGATATGGTTTACCAGTCATCACGCTCACAGAATCACCTATGACTAAAAGGAGAAACCGTCTCATTAAAACCATTGAAGATAAAATCCTTGCCACTCTGATTCTTTTGGTGATTAGCCCACTGATGTTGGTGGTTGCAATAGGTGTTAAGCTCAGTTCCCCGGGCCCAATTTTATTTCGTCAGGAAAGGGTTGGGTGGAATGGAGAGCCGTTTATCATGCTCAAATTTCGTAGTATGCCCGTGAATGTAGAAAAGGACAGCGGCCCGGTGTGGGCAAAAGGGGGGGAAAACCGAGCGACTCGTTTTGGCAGTTTTTTAAGGAAAACGAGCTTGGATGAATTGCCACAGTTTTTGAATGTCTTAAAGGGAGAAATGTCTATTGTGGGGCCTAGACCAGAACGGCCTTGTTTTGTAGAGCAGTTCAAGGACGAAATTCCGGATTATATGCAGAAGCATTTGGTTAAAGCGGGTATCACCGGCTGGGCGCAGGTTAAGGGCTGGCGCGGTAACACCGGTTTGCCCCAGCGTATTGAACACGATATCTACTATATAGAAAATTGGTCAGTGTGGTTTGATATTCAGATTATCTTGATGACCATTGTCACAGGTTTTTTTGATAACAATGCGTATTGAGTCTCTTGCAAAACTCAGGGCATAAGGGTAATGGGTAATGGGCATAGGGATATGTATCAAGTTAAAAAGCAATCGAGCAAAACTCAGCGATATGCCACTTTTGAAGAGCGTAATGAAGCAATGACATTGTTATAATACGATTCCCTACCTATTATCCATTACCCATTGCCTATAGCTTTTCAGAAAATTGGGGCATAAACTTCTGAGGTTTGCGAAACCTCTGAGCTTTTTAGCCCAGATATTTATCTGAAATACGATATCAATCTGACCATTACACATGACCGAAAATAATGAACATCCCTGAAGCAGAAAATACTTGAGTTTATTAGTCAGGGACGATTTCCTAATACTGTGACGGTGGAAAAACTGATTGTCGGAACCAGCTATGCGCGTAATCCCTTGCTGGTGCGGTTCATGGAAAACTTAGGCTATATGGATAGGTTAGGAAGAGGATTACCTATGGTTTATCGTGAGGCCAAAAAACTGGGTAGAACCATTGATTTTATTGATGAAGGCGAAGAATTCAGGGT
>QNEL01000712.1 GCA_003645185.1 Candidatus Parabeggiatoa sp. nov. 3 | reverse complement strand
TTTTCACGCCAAAGATTTTGCGCGCAAAATCTTTTTCACGCTAAAGTTTCGCGGAGCGAAACTTTAGCGTGAAAGCGTGAAAGCAGTTGTCTAAAAGCTCAAGTCACCTAAAGGTGACTAACCCAATATATCCATATAATTTTAAATGTTTTTACAAAAAGCAAAAGGAGCTTGTGTGGCGGTTGGCAGTATATGCTATCTGAAACTCAGCGTGAAAAGATAATGCAACGCTTGGCTGAGGAAAAACGCTAACTCGTAGGTTGTTTTTTTTTAACTTTTCACGCAAAAGTTTTGCGCGCAAAACTTTTGCGTGAAAAAGAGACGCAAGAGGCGCAAGAGGCGCAAAAAGTCGAAAAAACATCTTTTTCTTAGCGTAGTTTCGCGGAACGAAACTTCTTAAGTGAAAGCGTCTTTAGCGTCTTTAGCGTTTAAATCAAATCTTGATAACTTAGCGTCTTTGCGCGAAGCGTGAAATTAAAAATCTCGGTGTTCTTGTTGATTTATGTGATATGCTCATATCCCATTACTGAGCGAACCCACCATGCCAAAATGATAAGTCTAAAATTGAGAAAGGTGGGTAAGCAAAACACCTTATCACCGACAACTTAGCGTCTCAACTCAACTTATCATAGATAAAACAGATGTCAAAACAAACACCTCACCGAGGCACTGATGAGGCTTTTTTGCAATTAATGGCAGTCAGTGGCAGCAGTGTTTTAAAACTGTTTGGCGTGCCCCCGCAAAAAGCCAACAAATACCACTTTCGAGCCGTCGTCTTCAAAGAAAAACGAATTGAACCCGATGTCGAAGGCATTCCCATGTTAGAAAGCGAAGAAGGCAGAGTCTTTATTGAGTTCCAAGGTTATACGGACAAATTTATTCGTTATCGACTGATGACGGAAGTCTTGCAAGCTTGTCAGCATGAGCAATATGAAGGAAAAGTTTTTGCAGGGATTGTTTATACGGATAAAGCCTTTCAAAAAGCCGCTTTGTCAATTAACAGCTTTAGCGAAACTGAAGACTGCCAATTCAAGGCTTGCTTTCAAGAAATCGTGTTAACGGATTACACCGAAAAGCAATTGCAAAATATTGATCCCAAGTTAGTTGTGTTAGCCCCATTTACCTTACCCTCAAAAGTCGATAGGATCACACTTCTTGAGAAAAGTCAACAATGGTATAAGACAGTCAATAAGCTGTTTTCCACTGCTCAACAACAGAGTATCTTAAATATATTAGGCTTATTTATTCTTAACCGATTTCGTGATGTAAGCGATAAGGAGGTGATGGCGATGTTACATTTTGATTTGATGGACACGGTTGCAGGCAGACAGGTTTATGAGAAAGGCTTGATTGAGGATGCACGAAATATGCTGACTATCGCCTTAGAAGAGCGATTTGAAATGGTGCCAAGCCAAATCATTGCACAGATTCGTGCAATTACCCGTCATGATGTGTTAGAAAGCTTATTTAAATATGCCTTGCGTTGCCCTGGTATAAGCGGTTTCAATGAAATGCTCTCAAAAAAGAGGCTGATTATCACCTTAGAAGAACGATTTGGGCATGTGCCAAGCTTGACAGTTGATCAAATCCGTGCAATTAATCATCAAGAAGTGTTGGATAACTTACTCAAACAAGCGATAGAGTGCCCTGATCTAAAGAGTTTCAAGAAAATACTGTCAAAAGCGATGGCGTGAAATTCGGGCGTATTTTTTTATAACGCAAGAGGCGCAAGAGATGTCAAAAATTCGATTCGATTTTTCTTGAAAAAAAACATCTTTAGCGTCTTTAGCGCCAAAGCGCGTTTATTTCTTTTTTAAGTACTGAACCATAAATTTTCAGGTATTTTAATTAAAAGAAACAACCAAGAAGATGGGCATTCGCCCTGGATTGCCCCTACGAACCGCCCGTAGGGGCAATCCCTTGTGGTTGCCCCTTGCAATACCTGTTTATTTGTGCTTCAGTACTTAATCGCAAGAAAAGCATTGCATTCGACTATAAAACCATGATGAAATAAACACGTTGTACTCAACCCTAAAGAGGTTTATCTGATGAAAACACAAAAACGGATTGTCATGATCCTAGTGCTGATTTGTCTCGCACCGACATTGAAACCTGTTGAAGCAGCCTTGCCTGCTATCGCATGGTACGTTGTCAGAGAAATCGCGATGGATACAGCGATTGATGTGCTACAGGATATGTTTAAAGAACAGGTGACACCAGAAGAAGTCGCCACACTGCGTAAGCGTCTTACCAAACTCGAAAAACAACTGGCAGCTGCCCAATCGCAAGGCGATTATCCCTCCCAAGCAGAATTCAATACCGTCAAGCAATTGGTAGCCAATTTAGATCAGTTGGTTAACACCATGGGAAAACGGTTAGATTCTGCCGAGGCCCGCATCACGGCCCTTGAAGAAAACCTTGCTGATTTAAGGGCTATTTTACTGGAACTGCCCAAAGACAATAAAGGGATCAAGGCAATCAAAAAGGATGCCCTAGATTTCAAAATCAACTACATTTACCGTTCAGGTGGTCAAGGCCCCTTTAAAATGCTGAAGAATGGCGGTATTCTGCAATCTGGCGATCACTACAAAATCATTTTCACACCGGCCGAAGAGAGCCATGTGTCTATTTTTCAAGTGGATTCGGCTAATAAACTCTTTCGCTTGTTTCCGCTAAGCGGATTTGAAAACGTGACAGTCAAACACACCAATCCTGTTCAAGGCGGCAAAACGTATTATGTTCCGTCTCAATATGAATCATTTGAATTGGATGAACAAACCGGCCCAGAAACGATTTACTTTGTCTCCTCCAAACAAGCCGATATTGTATTAGAGCAGCAATATCAAGCCTTCCTGCTTACCGAACAACAGCTTACCCAGCAAGAACAAGTACAAGATCAATTAGTCAATACCCTACGAAACAGCAAAGGCCCGAAAAGCCGTTTGAAAACAGATGTTGATGGGATTAAAACCACTTGGCAAGAAGACGGACAAACCTTTTCCATTTTACAGCAACTGCAAAATATGTGTAATGGGTGTGTTAACATACTCACTTTCTCACATGTTCAATGATCATATCAGTTCTCAAAATTGACAGGAAAATAAACGCGCTTTGACGCGCTTTGACGCTAAAAAGGCCCTTTTGCGTCTCTTGCGTCTCTTGCGTCTCTTGCGTTATTGCTTTTTGTTTTTTTTGAGTTGAGGGCACGAAGGCAGTTTTAGAACAAGCCTTCCTTTGATGTGATCGGATAGTCGGCCAGTTTTTCCAACTCACCAACAGCTGTCAAGGATTTCAAAAAAACCCTGACAGCCCGTTTACCGAAACCGCTTGGGCGAACACGCAGGTTCGCCCCTACAACCAATGTCAGATTTTTGGTAGGGGC
>QNEL01000711.1 GCA_003645185.1 Candidatus Parabeggiatoa sp. nov. 3 | reverse complement strand
TTCACATTTCACATTTCACGCGCGCGTGAAATAAAGTTGCAGGCAACTTCTTAAGTGAAATACAGTTTCGCGTAGCGAAACTTTATTTCACGCTCAAGTTTCGCGCAGCGAAACTATCGCTAAGAAATCGTGAAAAAATGAACAGCTAATGTTCATGCCATTTTTGAGTTTTACTGGTATTAAAGTCTATAGATTAAAAATCAGATAGCGCTTTTTTCAAAGTAAAAGTCATGTCTGAAGACAGTGGAATTTTCAAGTGGTGACTGAGTTCGGCGTAAAACAGGTTAAAGACTTCATGATAAGCTGTTGATGCGGATGTGGAGAGATATCGGGTATCTATATTGCCCATATGTTCTATGATTCCGGCGTATATCCTTTGTTCATCTGTTCCAACACCTAGTTCATCTTTATGACTTGAATAGAAGTCAAGGATGTTTTTAACGGCCCATTGTTCATATCGTTGTCGTTGTTTCTCTTGCCAGTCTTTGATTTGGCTATTGACGGTTTCCATCAGTGTTTGTGCTTGTTCAATAAAGCGCATGGCGGATAATTGAGTGGCTTGTTGACTGAGCGAGGTTTTAAATGTGATTAATTTATCAATCGCGACTTGTGCATTGGTTTTTGGTGCAAACTGAAGTTGATTAAAAGCTTGTTGGATTTTTTTGAAAACCAGTTGTGATTGACGTTGGGCAATCTCTTGTTTCGCCAGCTCTAACTTTTGTGAGAGCCGCATCATTTCAAAAGGGGTTGTTTCGGGTGCTAATAGCACTAATTGGCGGATAATGGATTCGGCCGAACTG
Organism: Candidatus Parabeggiatoa sp. nov. 3; assembly: GCA_003645185.1. Classification (GTDB taxonomy): domain Bacteria; phylum Pseudomonadota; class Gammaproteobacteria; order Beggiatoales; family Beggiatoaceae; genus Parabeggiatoa. The sequence continues at coordinate 2,584 of QNEL01000711.1, read as the reverse complement.
AGGTAATATAAAATGAGTTCCGATTGCGGGGGTTCATTTTTCGATTTCTTGATAAATTGTTCGGCGCGTTGTACTAATGTTGAAACAGTCGCGCTGGATTGAGCGGTGGCGAGTTGTGTTTCAAATGTGGGTATGCTGTTTTCTAAAAGTGCGATTTTTTGTTTGATTTGAGCTAATCCGTTTTTATTGATCAAACTGGTATCCAGCGATTGTAAGGCCGTCAATTTGGTTTTTAAGCTATTAATGTGTTGTGTGAGTTTTTGGGGTTCAGTGGTGGAAGGGCTACCTAAGTCATCAACCAGTAATGTTTTCATCAAGTGGCGCGTTTCAACGAGTTTTTTAGCAGCCATTGCACTGGTGGTGACTTGTCTAAATTCAGCGATTTCAGTTAAGGCTTGCGCTAATTTTTCAATGTCGGGCTGTTTGATATGGCCGATTTGAGTTCGTAAAAAGGTTTCCATTTGAGCTAACACATTGAGGGCGATTTCATATTCGCCGTTGTCACGGCTTTGACGACAGTAGTTGAGAACATGTTGTTGATAACGTTGTATTTTTTTCCATTGTCCTGGGTTTTGATTTAAGCTGTGACTAAAATACAGTCCGGCTCTGGTTAAATCTCCTTGTTTGAGCAAGGCTTCCGCTTTAAGCAGGGCTTGATCAGTTGTCAAATCAGGTTGCTTCGTTCCCGCACTGATTGCAATACCCATTTTTTGGGCTAATTCTTGTTCAAGATGTTGAAAACGATTTTGAAAGGTGTTAATCAATACGGCCACTTTGTTGATAGCTTCGCTATTTTGATGGCCTTCGCTTTTCAAAACATGGATCATTTCTCTTTGGAGAGGTTGAATCGCTTTTGGCAATGTGTTAATCAAGCTGGTTAGTTTGTCGAAGGCTTGCGTTTGTTGATGATTTTCTTTGGCAAGCCTATTGAGCAGTTTGCTTTCAAAATCTTGATTCTGACTTTGAAAGGTTTTGAGTAAAGTCTCAATTTGGTCAATTGCTTGAGTCGTTTTATGGGTTTCTCCTGCAAAAAGGATGACTAAGTTACTGGCAAATTGTTGAAAATCTCTTTGAAATCGTTTGTGCAAAGCTGTGACACTTTCGAGGGCCTCGGTATTTTGATGAGTTTTTTCTTCAAAATCCTTTGTGAGTTTGATTTCAAGCTGTTGGAGATGGCTTTGAAATGCGTTCAGTAAAACGGCAAACTTTTGAATTTCTTGCGTATTTTGAGTGTTTTTACCTATAAAAAAACCGGTTAATGTGCCTAAGGCAAGGGCCATTATAAAGTATAATAGAGCTGTTTTGTTGTTCATTATGAATGGGAAATGGGAGAATGGGATAAACGTTTTTTGAGCGTGCTGCAATGTGAGCTTGTAGGGGCATACCTGTGTAACTGCCCTTTGTGAAATTATTTATCTGAAGGCGGTGAAAGCAAATCGTGCCATGCCACTTATGAACTCGGGGAACGAATGACTCCTGCTTACTGGCCTTGAGATTTTCGCTTCTAGGCTGAGTGGCCTTCAGTTTTGGACATGATGTAGTTGTACACCTATCAGTTTTGTTTAATTAATTTAAATTAAATTATATAGTACAGCAGATTAACGGAATAAACGGATTGACTTAATGCTACCAATAAACTTACCACCTATCAGTTTGGCCCGACGCTTTTTTTTCAACATTCCAGGTTCACTTCGTTTTCAGAGTGCCACAGAGAATAAGTCTATGATTTTTAATTATATTATGATATAAAATGTGGTGTAACTGTGTTTTTGGTACTCGAATTTGAAAACGGATAGGTGCTAAGTACCAATAAACTAATCCGTTTATTTCGTTAATCCGCTATACTAAACTTTGAGACTGCGCTTGTGAAAGCGCGAGTTCCAATACAAAATTTGATTCGACATAAATATTCATAGGCGTTCTATGCGTCCTCTCTTGATAGCGTCAAACAAACCGGAGCCAAACAGCCATTCGTGATTGGGCTCGGATAGCCATAGCGGTTCGGCTGTACAAATATCGTTTTTCTCATAAGCGAGAAGGATGCCACTTAGCCAAAACCCGACAACCAGTTCAAAGCTTTCGCGGTTCAAGTCTTTTAGCGAGTAGCGCGTTTGATCATAGTAGGGTTCTATGGCGAATAGGGGTTCCATATCATAAGTCGGCTTGACATCGCCCTTATCGTCAACGTTTTTCCACAAATAAAAAGGGTATGCCAAACAATACCTTCGCCAATCATATTGTTTTTGGCTGTTTATTCAAACACTTAACAATTTGAATTTCTATTTTAATTTTGTAAAATCAATAAGTTATGAATTAAAATTCGCTGTGATAGAGACGCGAGGCATAGCAAATCAATGCCATAGACGCGAAGCATCGCGTCGAAATGAAACTGAGACGCGAAGCGTCGAGACGAAACACAGACGCGAGGTGTCGAGACGAAACATAGACGCGAAGCGTCGATACGAAACATAGACGCGAGGAATCGCGTCGAAACACAGACGCGAGGAATCGCGTCGAAACACAGACGCGAGGTGTCGAGACGAAACACAGACGCGAGGTGTCGAGACGAAACATAGACGCGAGG
>QNEL01000710.1 GCA_003645185.1 Candidatus Parabeggiatoa sp. nov. 3 | reverse complement strand
GCCGGCATGAATGCCGTTGATGATGTCGGTTTTGACTTCTTGACTGACGGCTAAAAGCGGTAAAACCGTGTCAATGTTTTCGGCCGTTATGGCGTAAATGGGAATTTGCTGTGCATTGGCTTCCAGTAAGACTTGTGTGGCGGAAACTCCGCGTCCCAATTCGTAGTCAAACAGTTCTTCTATCACGGTGTTTTCCAGGTAAGAACCATAGATGCCAATTTGCGACATGTATTCAAATCGGGCTTCAAAGCTGGGCGCGACAACGGCTTGGATATTTTGTTGAACATCAATCACTCGACTTTTATAAATACCATTGCGGGCTATCCCATAAAAGTAGCTGACAGTCAATGGTGAGACAAATAATCCGACTGAGGGTAAACGTACACGACGCACTTGATGAATTTGGGCGGTGAGATCATCATAAAAATCATGCATCATCCAAAAATTTAAGGCGGTTTGCTGTAAATTCTCAGCGGCGGTGTTGGGATCGAGCGTTGAAAAACGTTGTTCAATCAATTCTTTATAAAGCCCATTGTTAATTATAAGTTAGTTTTTTGGGGACACGACGCATAAGTCCAACATATCCGCTACTTCTTTTTCAGGTAATCTTCCCCTAAAATTTCAACCAATTCATAATTCTCATTTAAAACCACGATGACTCTCGCTTTTTTCTGAGGATTATCTTCCCACCAATAACTGCAGCCCTCTATTTCAATCATCCATTTATCTTCAGAGTGTTTTAGTCCTATCAGTTTGGTTATTATGGGTGACTGAGGAAAATTGGGAATACGGAAAAAATGCCTATCTATATATTCCCACAAACGCACTTCTCCTTTAGGTGGCTTAGGGAAGTTCCCTGTTTTTTTGACGGTCGCCATAAAATGATCATAAGCGTGTTCAAAGGTGTCATATTGCCCTTGAGAGCCTAGACAAACGAGTTCGGTGCCCACGTAAAATTCGGCAATCTTATTCGCTGAGAAATAGATACCTATTTGGGAATTTCTGAGTGAGTCAGAATAATTGTATATTGCCTCTTCGTCTTTCCTATATCCGTCGTTCAATTCTTCGTATATTTCGCTTGTAAAATACTCATCCTCATCCTCTTCTTCAAAGTAGTGCCACCAAAAAACACCACTGAATAAATCATAAAGCACAAAAATTGATGCCAAAGCGGGTTCACCATCGTCAAAACGGCTGATATAACTGAATAATTCTCGGTAAATTTTTATGTGAGTCAGTTGCCCGTCTCCATTGCGTTTGAGCTTAATCACTTGGCTTCTTTTTGAGTTAGGAACGGGTTGAAGACAAGAAATATGATCCACTGCCTTTCTCCTTCGTTTACAAGGGGCAACATAGGTGCCCCTTTAAGTTATGGATTACTTGGTAAAATGAATATTAACTTCACCAGGTTTCTTTTTCCGCGCCCGAAAATAATTAGGCTTTTGGTTTGTCTTTTTCTCGTTATTGAGAAATTGTTTGTAGTAGCCCGCCACAGCATCCTTTTCAAAATTCCGTTCTGCTTCCTCTTTTTCACCTTCATAGGCAACTCCATAAGAGGGATCATAATAAAAAGTCTTGAGCCCTTTATTAAGAGCCTTTTTATCAGTTACCTTGACCAAGTAATGCACACCACAAACTTTTTCAGCAGGCGCAAACAGTGGCGGCAGAGAATTTTGTCCAGCGATTCCCTCCAGACTAATTAACTTCCCATAAGCATGATTATCCTTGAGAGGATACGTACCAAAGATATCCTTATTTCCAGAATCATTTTTTACGATTCCTTCGTAATTTAAAATCAATCGCCACTTATAATCTCCGGTACCAGTCAGAGACCCTTTGCCAGAAAACTGCCAGTTTTTGACTAATATATAGTCTTCATTGCCAGTGTAGGCTTCCACTGTTTTGGATTCTATACCATTTGTACCTAAAATGGCTCTGAAAAGTCTTTCAAAAGCATTGCATTGTCCTTCACCGCTAGCTAAAAACCTGCCTAAAAACTCTATTTGGTTTTCCTTTAGGCCACAATAAAGAGAACCAAGAACACCACGTTTGTAATAATACAAGGGTTTGGAGTCCCAATTGGTTATGCTTTTGGTCTCAAACATTTCCCATGTGTTTTTAAGTGCTTCTACTTCATCACTTGCACCAGCATTTGAAGTAGCCAAATGCAACAGCGTCAGATAAATTTTGTAGAAGTCCTCCAATGGCTTGTTCAAGGTAACATAAAGCGTGTGCTTGCTACTCCCAAGGTTTTTGGTTTTTGGGATGCCGTCTTTTTTGTACTTGAGAGTCCAATCAATTGTCAGTGGATTGATGAACTGAGTGCGTTTTGAAGCTAAGGGGCCATTGGCTGACATCGCTTTCGTGATGAGAGAGTCTCCACTGAGGCTCCTACCTTTATCTTGGAAAATAAAGGTTTTTCCTTGAGGGGTTCTGGCATTGCCAGTAATGGTAACGGTTTTAATCTCTTCTGGTTTCTCTTCAATGGCAAACTCTGCTTTGATTTTTAAGGTCTTACCACTGACATAACCAATACGCTCATTGATCTCAGGTTTGCCATTAGAATCTGTGTCTTTCCACTCAGCCCCAGTAATCAAAAAAGGGGCTTGGCCGATTTGATCCTTATAAATGTCTAAGTCATTAAGGAATTCGACACTCACCAGCTTGAGTTCTGGTTCACATTCATCTTTACCCGTTTTACTCTTACGAGTTTTTTTCTTTTTCTTATCGCAGTCACATTCGCTACGTTTCTTCTTCTTCTTGCCCTTTTTACCCCGCTTTTTCTTAACCTGCTTTTTGACGACTGCCTTTAACAAGGTTTTTACCATCACCCTGAAGGCGACGAGGGCCACGGCGGCTAGCGCAAAACTGCCAAAGCTTATCATGGCGACTATATTGAAGTATAGCTCCATCACTTGGATGACCATATTGATAAGGGCTGCCATCGGATTTTTGGAGGCGTCGCAAGATAGGCCTTCTAAGGCGCCGCCATTTAATCCGCCTTCTAGTAAGTATGCTCCTGCGCCTGTGATGCTATCTTGAATGATGTAGCCGGAACCTTGCCAGTTGCCATGTTGGATTTCACGTTGCGGAACAATGGCATGTTGGCCGGCATGAATGCCGTTGATGATGTCGGTTTTGACTTCTTGACTGACGCTTAACAGTGGCAAAATTGTATCAATGTTTTCTGCCGTGATGGCGTAAATGGGAATTTGCTGTGCATTGGCTTCTAGCAAGACTTGCGTGGCGGAAACTCCGCGTCCCAATTCGTAGTCAAATAGTTCTTCTATCACGCTGTTTTCTAGGTAAGAACCATAGATGCCAATTTGCGACATGTATTCAAACCGGGCTTCAAAGCTGGGTGCGACAACCGCTTGGATATTTTGTTGAACATCAATCACT
>QNEL01000709.1 GCA_003645185.1 Candidatus Parabeggiatoa sp. nov. 3 | reverse complement strand
CACCCTTGGAATGACGCTTGTGATCGTTGGTTACTGAATCAAGCGACTCATTTAGATCAACTCCTTTCTGAAGATGAAGAGATTCAAGAAAACAGTGATGAAGAAATGCGTGTAGCCGATATTGCCCTCAATGGCTTTATCAGCACAATGTCTATTTTTGGCGCGATTGAAACAGGTTTATTTGAAGCATTAGCATCAAGCCCAGCTAAGTTAGATAGCTTAGCACAGCAAATGAATATCGATCAAACGAATTTAGGGCGACTACTTTCAACGCTACAACGTCTGAATTTGGTAGAATTGAAATCACAAGAATGGGCCTTAAAAGCACCCGCACGGCGTTTTTTTACCCCAACGGCCCCTGAATTTGAGCCTTATCTTTGGACACGCTTATCCATGACTCACCTGTTCTTACGGAAATATGTACCTGAATGGGCAGACATGGTGCGCGGACAACGTCAGTTTGATGAATTGCAATGGCCTCCCCGTAACGAGCAAGAATCTCGTGACTTTGAACATATTATGACGGCCGAAGCCCCCTACCTAACAGCACGGCTGAACACCGTTATACAAGAAAAGCCGATCAAACGTCTGCTTGATGTCGGGGGCGGAGGCGGCATCATTGCTTCATTATTAGCCAGTCAGCAACCTGATCTCACCGTCGATGTTTTAAACTTACCCCACGCCTGCCCACTGATTACAGAAACGGCGAAAAAATTCAACGTAGCAGAACGAGTTCATCCCCATCCTGCCGATTTTTTAGAAGAAGACTTTCCAACCGATTATGACGCAGTACTCTTTTCGCGAGTACTGGTAGATTGGCCGGATGAAATTGTCAGCAGATTGCTGAACAAAGCCTACCGCGCCTTAAATTCAGAAGGGCAATTGATTATTTGTGAACGCATGAGAGGGCCAGATGAAGGAATCAGTCGTATGTGGTTAACGTTTATGGCGATGGGTGTCAAAGCCCATGTATTTGGACGAACACCATTGAGATGGACAGAATTACTGGATCAAGCGGGTTTTCATCATCCCCGTTTACAAGGCGATGGTTCATTTGAAGGCTATGGTGTCATTCAAGCGTTTGTTGATCGTCAAGCCAATCAAGCAGAACAATTACTTCGCCCCTCAGAAAGCGTTTATCACAACGCCGATACAGCAGTGGTAACCGTACCCCCAGCACCAGAAGGATACACACAATATGTGGGCATGAGAATACCCGGTGGACAAACCCTTATTTTCAGTCAAAAAAATACCATGCAGCCCTTTAATGGCATGAATCTACCCCCGTGGCAAGGCGGAGAAATTGCGCTTGAACAAATCATCCTGCCCAATATTCCACGCGGTAAATATTTGCTTTATTTACTCTATGCCCCAGAAGGCGTTGAACCGATGGCCCATTCTGAAAAATGGACATTAAATGTGTCAACATTTCGAGTGATGTAGAGACGCGATGCTTCGCGTCTCGAAAATTCACGTCTCTAAAATTCGCCTCTCTAAAATGACATAATGTAGAGACGCGATGCTTCGCGTCTCGAAAATTCGCCTCTCGAAAATGACGTGATGTAGAGACGCGATGCTTCGCGTCTCGAAAATTCGCCTCTCGAAAATTCGCGTCTCGAAAATTCGCGTCTCGAAAATTCGCGTCTCGAAAATGACATGATGTAGAGACGCGATGCTTCGCGTCTCTATATCGCTTCTGTCTCGAAAATTTGCGTCTCGAAAATTTGCGTCTCGAAAATGACATGATGTAGAGACGCGAATTTTCGAGACGCGAAGCATCGCGTCTCTACTTAACCAAAGAAAAACTTGAACTATCAAGTTATCCTTATAACCATTAGGAAACCTCTCATGCACCCAATGCTTAATATTGCAATACGAGCGGCCCGTAGTGCCGGTACATACATTGTGCGTTCTTTAGAAAAACGCCCTAATTTACAGATAGAGAGAAAAGGTCAAAACGATTTTGTGACAGAAGTAGACAGACAAGCAGAAGCGGCTATCATAGACATACTGCGTAAAGCCTATCCTAATCATGCCATTTTGGCGGAAGAAAGTGGGACACAACAAGGTGAGGCGTATCAATGGGTTATCGATCCCCTAGATGGAACGACTAATTTTTTACATGGCAATCCACAGTTTGCCGTTTCTATTGGATTAAGACATCAAGGCCGTTTAGAACTTGGGGTGATTTATGATCCGTTACGCGATGAACTCTACACCGCATCACGCGGCACAGGCGCGTTATTGAATGATCGTCGCCTGCGCGTAAGCCGCTTAATGTCTTTAGAAGACGCCTTGCTCGGTACCGGTTTTCCATTTAGAAAACAACACCATATACACAGCTACTTAAATACTTTTAATGCCTTATTTTCTCAAGTAGCCGATATTCGTCGCGCCGGATCAGCGGCTTTAGATTTAGCTTATGTCGCCGCAGGGCGTTTAGATGGATTTTGGGAAATTGGTTTAAATGAATGGGATATGGCAGCAGGTGTTTTATTAATTCAGGAAGCGGGCGGTTTAGTGAGTGATTTTAGCGGAGGGAATGACTATTTCAACACCGGCAATATTGTGGCAGGCAGCCCAAAAGCTTTCAAAGGCATACTGCAAACGATTCACCCCCATTTATCGGAAGCGTTGCAGAAATAAGGGCATTTTAGCTCGATCTGAGTAGTACAAACTTTAGTTTTTTCGGTAGGAGTACTTGCGTCTTTTGCGTTATAAATAACATTGACATAAAACAAGATTAATGCAGAGCCAATTTAATAACCCAAAAGAGGATTTTCAGGATTTGTGGATTTTTCTGTTCTGTAAGTAATAAAGAGATGAGATAAGTGATTTATTTTCTTATTAGTTAATATAGCGTAGGGTGGGTAGCGTGTTTTTGTGCCGGCCCCATTAATTTAAAAAGCGTCGGGTGGGTAGCGTGTTTTTGTGCCGGCCCCATTAATTTAAAAAGCGTCGGCTGGGTAGCGTGTTTTTGTGCCGGCCCCATTAATTTAAAAAGCGTCGGGTGGGTAGCGTGTTTTTGTGCCTGCCCCATTAATTTAAAAACGTGATAGAACGCTGATATTTCACGCAAAAGTTTCGCGCAGCGAAACTTTTGCGTGAAATGCTGATTATCATGATTTAGCGTAGCACAGGTTCGGCTTCCTAATATTAATCAATTCAACATCAATCCTACATTTATTTTTTTTGCATCGTAGGGTGGGATCGCTGTCACCAATATTTTCAAACCTTGCTCATACCCTATCGCCCGCTTGCCCACCATCCCTTACAGCAGATGGTTTAGAACAGTTGATTTATTTGACAAGCACTTTGAAATCTTCAGTCAAAATCGCCAACAAATTAGGTTGATCGACTTCCAATGCTACCCAGGCATTAGCCACCGTTTTAGCGCCATGGCGACT
>QNEL01000708.1 GCA_003645185.1 Candidatus Parabeggiatoa sp. nov. 3 | reverse complement strand
TCAGCAAGGCTTTGACTTGTTTGAGGAAATGAAACAAGCCGGGTTGACTCCGAATGAAATTTCTTATTCAACCTTAATCAACAAAGCCCAAACCTATCAGCAAGGCTTTGACTTGTTTGAGGAAATGAAACAAGCCGGGTTGAAAATAGATGAAATTTCTTATTCAACCTTAATCAAAAAAGCCCAAACCTATCAGCAAGGCTTTGACTTGTTTGAGGAAATGAAAAAAGCAGGGTTGAAAATAGATGAAATTTCTTATTCAACCTTAATCAACAAAGCCGAAACCTATCAGCAAAGCTTTGAATTGTTTGAGGAAATGAAAAAAGCAGGGTTGACACCTAATGTTTTCATTTTTAACATCCTGCTCAAAAAAACCACCCAATATAAACAACCTCTTCAAGTCTTTTTAAGTTTATTGGATGAAATGATAAACTTAAAAATTAAACCACAAGTTGGAGAAGTCAACAAAAAAGGCAAAAAAATCAAGCCTTACACCGTTTTTGCCGTAGAAAATAAACTCCGCAAAAGCCAAAAACCCTATAAAGAGTGGATACAAAAAAATGCGAACAGCTCAAAGAAGAACCACGCTGGTTACAAACGGCTTGGACAGAATTTTTTAAACAAACGGTGAATGACAGATTTTAATAGGGCGAACACACCGCCTCTACAGGTATATATTTTTACTAAATAAAGAATGAGGCTCAAGCTGTCATTCTAAATAATTAAAAACAAAGGTAGCCTATGTTTAAGAAATTCACCCTAAAAAATTACAGAACCCATATTGACACCACGCTTGAATTAAAAGGTGTCACCCTGCTCATCGGAGGCAATAATTCGGGCAAAACTAATTTGCTAAACGGGGTTCAACATTTTGCCCAATTGATAAATCGCACAGGGCCTCAATCTGACAGGCCATTCGTTGCAAACGCGGATTATTTTCCCCATAAGCATAGCTTGGATACCGCCAATACGCCAATGGTATTCGCTTGTGAATGGGAAAAGGCAACCGGAAAAGTGAATTACCAAATAGCACTTTATGCCTTGGACTCCGAGACAGTGGGTTGTCAAGAAAAAATGGTTCTGTCGTTAAATGATGACAGTTTCACCCTAGAACAAGGATACGCTGAAGTCTCTCAAGAAATCGTATTGCGAACCCAGTTGGAAAAGGCCAATTTGGATAGCAAAGCAACAGGGCGAAGATTTTTTTCAGTCATTGACGCAAGTGTATTCATATAATCTGCACCCGCATTTTTTAAACGGTTTACTCAAACCCTTGAATGAAAAGGAGATTGACTATGCCAATGTAAATATCGCCCGTGATTTGGGCCAAGAAGGCGCCAATTTTCAAGCACTGCTCAAATATATCGTAGAACAGGATCAAGAAACCTACAAACGATTGCTTGAGTTTTTAACCTTGGTTGTCCCGGCTTTTCAGGGGCTGGTGATAAAAGACGAGCAAGTGTTTTGGCAGTTAGAAATCACCAAAAACACGGGAAATTTTCAGTACTTACCGCCTACAGCGATTTCCGATGGCTTCACAAAAGGCTGTGCTTTGGTGTTGCTGTGTGCCTCCAAAAATCCACCCGCATTGATTATGATAGATGAAGTGGAAAATAGCATCAGTTTAGAAAATGTCAGAGAATTGTTAAGTTGGCTACATCATGCGTCAGGGAAAGGGCAAAAAATGCAATTTATCTTAACCACTCACAGTCTGAATTTCTTACGTCGTTTCTCAGATGATTTAGAGGCAGTTTATAATGTTTCTCTGGTGTCAAGGAATTACAACAGTTTAATCACCAATCTTAATGAAGCCCTGCTTACTGATGTCAAAATGGATCGGGTGAATGGTGATATCAGGAAACAAGATGGCAAAGAATTGGTAAAAATTCCGCATTACCAAATGACCGATTTATTTTACAGCGGTGTGCTTCTTAATCTCTAAAACAATCAGTCTTTTAATCAGCGTAAATCATGACAATCAGTGCAATCAGCGTTCTATCACGTTTTTAGATTTGTTCGTACCCTTATTTTCTGTTTAACATTCTGTTGAACATTACAGATTATAACTTGTTGAAAATTATAACGTATACGAATTTTCCTGATTCTAACGGATCTTGTTGATATCTATTTTTCAATCACTATGAGGACTATATATATATTATGCGTAAATCGACTTGGATAATTATTTTATTTTTGCTCATCACGGCCGGCATCACGGGTTGGATTGTTTGGCCTATTTTCTTCGCACCAGATAGTGCCCCGCCACCCCCTTCTGCCAAGCTTGAAGAGGTTAGAGAAGCACGCGCATTTATTGACGTGACACAAACCGCTGGTTTTACCCACATCCACCACAAACCCTATCTTGATCCTAAACTGGATGGCATCATGTCATGGATGGTCAGTGTCGGTGCGGCCGCGGCCGCTGGAGATTTTGATAATGATGGTTTCGTTGATCTTTATGTCACTGATTCTAAAAAAGGTGAACCCAACTATCTGTATCGTAATCAGGGTGATGGCACCTTTGTTGACGTTGCACCGCAAGCGGGTGTGGCCGAAAATATCAATGACGATTCTGGCACCAGTATGGATTGTCTATGGGGAGACTATGATAATGATGGTAACCTAGATTTATTCATTGTCAAATGGGGGCGCGATGTTCTTTTCCACAACAACGCAGACGGCACATTCACTAACGTGACAGAGAAAGCCTTTCGCAATGAAAATAACGAACCGGGTTCACCTTGGGCTAACGGCAATGCCGCGACATGGGTAGATTATGACGAAGATGGTTTGCTTGATCTCTATGTAGGCAATTACTTCGCGCCCGTTGATCTCTGGCATCTTGAACACACGCGCATTATGCACGATGACTTCGAGAAAGCCCGCAATGCGGGCAAAAATGCCCTATTTCACAATAATGGGGATGGCACATTCACCGATGTGGCACCCAAACTCAAGTTGGATGATCAGGGTTGGACACTCAGTGTCGGTCACGGTGATCTCAATAACGACGGTTGGCCCGATATCTATTGTGCCAACGACTTCGGTACCGACCAACTCTTTCTCAACAAAGGCGACGGCACCTTTCGCAATATTACCGAACTGGCGTTTGGCGAGGACACCAAAAAGGGCATGAATGTCGATTTTGGCGATGTTGATAATGATGGTTGGCTCGACATTTACGTCACCAACATTACCACCGATGGATACTTAAAAGAGGGCAACATGCTGTGGCAAAACACAGCATCGGACGAAAATGGGATACCTATTTTCATGGACATCTCAGTAGATACCGAAACCCATCATGGCGGTTGGGGTTGGGGCGCGAAATTCGTCGACTTCGACAACGATGCTGATCTTGACATCATAGCCGTTAACGGCTTTATCACAGCCGGCAAGGAAAACTACTGGTACGAT
>QNEL01000707.1 GCA_003645185.1 Candidatus Parabeggiatoa sp. nov. 3 | reverse complement strand
AGCGCAAAGGGCAACCACAAGGGATTGCCCCTACATGGCATTGCGTAGGGGCAATCCCTTGTGGTTGCCCCATTTCAAAATACACGAAAATTTATGCTTCAGTACTTAGTAGTTGAGCCTGTCGAAACTTAATTGTTGGCTGTTTTTTGTCAAATTTGGGTTAGTCACCTTTAGGTGACTTGAGCTTTTAGACAACTGCTTTAGCTTCGCTGACCTTCGGTTCACGCCAAAGATTTTGCGCGCAAAATCTTTATTTCACGCTAAAGTTTCGCGAAGCGAAACTTTAGCGTGAAATCGTGAAAAGCTGTTGGCTCTTGGCTTCAATGAGTTGGCTGTTGGCTCTAATTAGTCTTTCTGCAAGACAAATATTAAGGCATGAGGATATAGCTGTTCGCTAATATTATTAATAACTTGATAAGGTTGATCAAGTTCAGGCTTTGGTTCCAATAGGCTTTCAATACTCAACTTTCTGCAAGACAAATATTAAGGCATGAGGATACAGCTGTTCGCTAATATTATTAATAACTTGATAAGGTTGATCAAGTTCAGGCTTTGGTTCCAATAGGCTTTCAATACTCAAACCACTTTCTTTTATCAACTGATAGTATTCTTCTATCGTTCGATAATAATTGTATCTCGTCACATTTTCCCAAGTTTCCTCATGTAAACCAGAAGCAAAATAATCAAAGTGAGCATATTTGATCATTTTTCTAACCGGATGGGGCACCACAATAACCAGGGTGCCGTGCGGCTTTAAAATGCGTTTTAACTCTAACAAAACTTTTCTCAAATCGGCTTTATACATGATTGACATAATGGAAATGATGCCATCGAATGTCGCCTCTTCAAAAGCAGTTTCTTCATAATCCATCACCAAAAAGTCAATTCCCAATTCAGAGTATTTATTTGTCGCAAGGGTTATCAATTCACTGGAGCTATCTATGCCAACGACTTTGGCACCGTTTTCTGCAAACAACACACATTCGCTACCCTCACCACACCCGATGCTCAAGATTTTTTTGTTGGTAACCGGAGTTAATAAACGATAAACGAGTTGTCTGATATGTCGCAATGCTTTATTGGCATTCGCTTGTTCGGCATAGCATAATGCTTGCTGATTGTATGTTTTCTGTGCGTGTTTGAAATCGTCCATAAGCATTTATTTAAATAGGCGTGTTGGTTTCTATGGCCGTTTTGGGAGGCCGTTCATCTGTCATCGGAGAATCCAGGGGTATCACATTTTTAGAGGGTTTATAAAGTAAGGGCAGCATCGCATTACCTGTTCCTGATAACAATGCGACAATCTGCAACAAAACGATACTACCCAAGCCAAGTCCCAATAAATAGGCCCCTCCTATCCCAACGATAGTCGGTGTCACGACTAAAGCAACAGAAGTATCCATATTTTGGTTAAAACTTTTGGCGAGATAAAACAGCAGAGTCAATTGGTTAAGTCCTTGATCCAACAAAATAATTTGCGCGGTATCGGTGGCAACCGTTGACGCGCCACGCAGGGAAATTGAAACCTGAGATTTTTTCAGGGCAATCGCGTCATTAATACCATCACCAATATAGCAAATGAATTTGCCTTCTTGTTGCAATTGCTCAATGATATCAGCCTTTTTTTCAGGAAGGGTTTCTGCAAAGTAATGATCTATTCCCAAAACTTCTGCCAGTTTGCGAGTGGGTATCTCGTGATCTCCAGAAATAATATAAGTGGATTTAATTTGCGGGTTTTGACGCAAATGTTGGATCACGGCTTTGGCTTCAGGGCGAATCGTTGGCAGTAATTCAATGGCACCCATTAATTCATCATCAATGGCAACCATGATTAATGAATGGCCTTCACGATAACACGCATTTTCAATGTCTTGAAACGTTGAAGGCATCTTAATATTGACCATTTCCATAAATCGTTTACTGCCTACCCGTACCGTTTTCTCCTCAACTCGAACGGTTAAACCATAGCCGACTTGATATTCTGTTTCATCAATGCTTGGGATTGATAATCCCCGATCTGCCGCTTTTTGAATAATGGCTCTGGCAATGGGATGAGTCTGTTTATATTCCGCCGCGACGGCATAGCGTAAGATGTCATCTTCATGATAATCAGCACAAGCATGAATTGTTTCGACGGTGGGTTGTTCTTCCGTCAAAGTACCGGTTTTATCGAAAACAATCGTATCCACTTGCTTGAGCAATTCTAATGAACGCCCATCTTTGATCAGGATACTGTTTTTAGAAGCGATGTTGAGATAATTCAAGGTACCCAATGAGGCCACTAACCGCAGTTTATTTTTAAAATGGGAACCGATAACAGCTAATGCCCCTGACACTCCCAAAACCTGAAAAGCGAGGCTTCCGATGACTAAGGTGGGCAGAGCACTCTTATCTGCCAGCGTTTCAGCCTTGACTTCAACCGAGGATTTAAAATCAATCGTGTTGTTCAAAACCTGCACAATTTTAGCGACTGTGGTCGTTTCACCCGCTTTTTCAACTTGGAGATAAATTTGCCCTGATAAAATGGTAGTCGAAGCGAATACTTCATCACCAACGCCTTTGTCAACGGGCCGGGCTTCACCAGTGAGAATATGTTGATCAACACTGGCGACACCGGCCGTGATCTTCCCATCTGCTGGAATCACTTCGCCGGCATGAACAACAACAATATCTCCCTTTTTGAGTTCTTGGAAAGGAATATGGAGTTCAACATTATCGACGACTATCCACACAAAGTTGGGAACTTGCTGAAAGATATCCACTAATTTGTTGTGAGAATCATCGCGCACCTTGAGGACAAATTTTTCCGCTATGCTAAATATAAATATGACGGAACAGGCTAATAAAATATAACCATATAAAAGGGCCCCTAAAAAGACTAAAACAACGAGTGCATCTCCTCCAAATAATCCTTCTTTTAGTTTTTTAAACGCCTTTTGAATAACCGGTATACAGGTATATAAAATGATTGGGATAGCCATAAACGGTATTAGAGGATAAGCCAAGGTGGCTACGCTCATCACACCAAGCGTTACCCCAGAAATCATAATATTACGGTTAATGAGTTGCTTATGTTGAATCGCTTGTTTTTCTAACTCAGCTAATTCTTTTTGAGATTTAGGCTTGGCTTGCGGCAATTTTTGGGACGCTTTATTTGATTGTTTATGATGGCGTTGCTGGTACATTTTTATCCCAGCATAGACAGCGCCATAAGTGACTAGAAGTGATAATAACATGATGAGATTCTTGTTTGTTATGGTGGGCAACTGCCTGGGGTGTTAAATTTTAGGTACGGGATGACTTTTTTTTCACCCAAGATTTGTAGGGTGGGTAAACGGGCGGCAATGAACTCATATATAAACCCTTATGTCACCGCCCGTTTGCCCACCATTCATCCTTTTCCGAATAAAAATAGGGT
>QNEL01000706.1 GCA_003645185.1 Candidatus Parabeggiatoa sp. nov. 3 | reverse complement strand
CCCTACACCCAATATGACTGTGGACTCTTGGGCGAACACACCGGTTCGCCCTTACACCAATATCACTGTAGGGGCAGACCGACGTGTCTGCCCTCTTGAAGTTCTCTGCGTAACATCAGTTAATATCAGTAAAACCCAAAACTGGCGTGAAATGTTCAAGTTTTCACTTAAGAAGTTTTTGCGCGCAAAAACTTTAGCGTGAAATCCTGAAATATAGTTTTGTTCAAAAAATAGTTTTCGAGGCAAAACTTTTGCGCGCAAAACTTTTGCCTCGAACCGAAGGTCAGCGAAGCTAAATCAGTTCAGAATTTTATAGGTTTCTGGCCTTTTTTTGGGCAACTTGGGCAACTTAAATTGCCTTTCAGGCAAAAGTTGCGCGCAACTTTTCACGCAAAAGTTTTGCGCGCAAAACTTTTGCGTGAAAGCCTGAAAAGCCTGGCACGATTTATCGCAGCCCTCTTCACAACAAACAATCTACCTTCAACTTACCACCTATCAGTTTCTAAATTGGCGAAAATGCGGCAGCACATTTATAAGTATTTGATTTTAGATTAAAAAATTATTGGCAAAGCGCAGATTATTGAAAACGGATAGGGGTAAGGGGGTAAAGCCCTAAATTTTGATTTATGAATATCAAAGAACTGGTAGCCCAGTTTTGAAAGCCTATTAACAACAAGTTGCTCCAAGAATGCTATGCTGTAATCATTAAGCTCAAAGAGATGCGTTCTTAATCCACTCCCTTTGCGCGGTGGTAAAATCACCCACCCAAATTTGCTCAGGTGGCGTTTTGCAAACCTTATAAAGTGCCATCCCGTAATCAATAAGTTCTTTAAAAGGTTTCATGCCCTGCCCAATAAGTGCTTGAACCATCAGCTTCAACATAAAATCAACCGCTTTAGTGTCTAGCTGAGAAAAGTTGAATATAACAGCATCTGACAAAAGATCAACATATTCTAGTTTTCCCAGTTGGAGGGCCTGTGTCGCATTGATGATAGCGTTTTCTTGCCCAGATATAAAGTAGAAAAAAGGTATCATAGTCACCGCAAAGCAAGGTAAGACTTTACCCGGCGAGTTCCTAAACCTCATGTATTGGGTAATCATCTGTGAGGGATGGACTAATTCATCTTCACTCATCGGTATAATCGTGCGCTGATTTTCCGGGGTATGATTAGCTTGAATATCTAAGTAGGTGTCATAATCAACTTTGCGTTCTTTTAATAAGCCTACTCTATTGTATCCCATAACGGGTGGGAATGTTCGAATCCAATTAACATCCATAAAGGCTTCAAAGGTGGTTGCCAGATGATCCTTTGCTTCAAAGCCACCGATTTTACACCAAGTAATCCCTTGAATTTTTGCCCCTGATTCTAGAAAGGCATGATAGCGTTTTTCAAGGGCTTTGCCCGATAATACTAGCGCGTCATAATCCTGAATCAGTACAATTTTGGTGCTAACATGGTTCATGCACGTACCCCACGATAGCCACGAGTAAATGTAAGGATCATTGACTTTGGCCGTAAACTCAGCTTGTTGGCGATTGTAGTAGAGAAATGTCACTTTTAACTGCGGAAATTTCTTAATAATCTCGTCTTCAAATCCTGATGGTAAGACGCCTTTCTCAGCATCAACAGTAATAAGCACTTCTTTGAGACCGTCCCATTTATTTTTATTAAGACAGTAAAGATTGGCCCCTAGAACATCAGGCATTCTGGAACACATAGCAATAATTGCGGTGCATCCTGTTTCAAGCTCGGGCAATGGCTGCCATGAGAAAAGCTTGGATATTTGATGTCTTTTAAAATTCTTTTGAACTTTAGCGATTAAAAACGATAAATAGGTCTTATATTTATCCATTAACAATGTCTCTAATTATCAGTGCTCTGTGCTCTGTGTCACTGATCACTGGAGGTAATTTTAAGTCCATCGTGGCGGTAGAATCTTGGAACGATCACAGCGGTGCTGGTATTTTCCAGCGATATCGTGAATCTCGCTGATAAGGCCTTCCTCCAAAAATATCGGTTTCAGGCCCATAGATAAAAAGCATTCCTTGGCAACAAAAAATTCATTTTCTTTGTCTTCAATGTCTTTGCGAGGATTGTCAACATAAGAAACTTCGCCACCAGTGATTATCGTTATGGTTTCGGCTAAATCTTTAATTCGATGTACTTGCGTTATTTGATTAAAGATTTGTACTTTTTCCCCTTTTTTTGGTGAATTATTAATAGCTAATTCAATGCAACGCGCAGTGTCTTGAATGTGAATAAAGGCGCGGGTTTGTTCGCCGCTACCATACACTGTTAATGGATACCCTATAGCAGATTGTATCATAAACCGATTGAGTACCGTACCATAGACACCATCATAATCGAAACGATTAATCAATCGTTCATCCAATCGGGTTTCTTGGGTTTGGGTTCCCCAGACATTGCCTTGATGTAAATCAGTAATACGAATACCGTTATTTTTATTATAGTAATGAAAAAAAAGTTGATCCTGCGCTTTGGTCATGTGATAAATACTTTCTGTGTCGGGCGGATAGAGTATTTCTTGATTGATCAGTTCACCAGAGTGAGATTCGACTTTAATATTCAAATAGCCTTCAGGAATTTGCATTTCCGTCGTGTGATAACCATAAACGCCTATTGAGCCTAAATGCACTAAGTAAATATCTTTGCCCGATTCTGCAATCGCACACAATATATTATGGGTGGCATTGAGATTATTGTCAACCGTATAGCGCTTAGTACGCTCAGACAGGGTTGAATAAGGCGCGGCACGTTGCTCCGCAAAATGGACAATCACATCCGGTTGAAAATCTTTGACGAACGAGAAAAAAAGGTAATATTCCTTCGCAATATCAATGTTGAAAAACGGAATTTCTTTACCTGTCAATTCTTTCCACGCATTGAGACGGGTATGAATTGACGTAATGGGTGTAAGAGTTTCCACTTCTAGTTCAACATCTATCTTTCGCCGAGACAAATTATCGACTATGGCAACTTCGTGGCCTTTTTTGGAAAAATGCAGGGATGTTGGCCAACCACAAAAACCATCACCGCCCAGTATAACTATTTTCATTCTTATTTCTCGCCGTGTTATTCTGAAAATGAAAAATTCGTAAAAGTCTGTCTTTAACCTGCGCGATCAATTCAGATTGAACCGTAATATCAAGGTACGGAATACGATGCGCCACACACGCTCCTTGGGTTGTTGGGTGGCAACAATGACAACATCGATACCGTCTTGTGCTTCATTGATACTTTCCCGGTTATTGACATTGACATAACGAGTATTGACCTAGCCTGTCGAAATACCAAAAATATAATTCCTAGTTTTTGGCTACAATATTTATCCCCTTAACCCGCATTTTATAAGGCAATCGAAGGTTTTTAAGTTGTTGGCTTTTCAAATTGAAATGATT
>QNEL01000705.1 GCA_003645185.1 Candidatus Parabeggiatoa sp. nov. 3 | reverse complement strand
TTTCGACTAACTTTTTACTCTCCAACTTTTCGAAAGTAATTAAAACTTCTTTATTATCCAATTTCTTTCCTTTTTCCATTAAAATCTTATGAAAATGGAACAGTTGAACACTCATTGGCCTCTAGTGATATTTTAAAATTGAACAATTGAACATTCATTGGCCTCTAGTGATATTTTAAAATTGAACAGTTGAACACTCATTGGCCCCTAATTGATAAATTGATATTTTAAAATTGAACACTTGAACACTCATTGGCCTCTAATTGATATTTTAAAATTGAACAATTGAACACTCATTGGCCTCTAATTGATATTTTAAAATTGAACAACGGGACATTCAAAAATATTTAACAAAATCAACTACTTATTTTTATTCTTCTTTCTGACATAACAGATTGATGACGATGGTTGGTATTGGATAGAAGAGACTCTCGAAGACAAGGTGCATTTTGTGAATAAAAATTTCAGGTATTTTAATAGAAGCTGCCCTCCTCACCGCGATGCATAGCAAATCATGTTTTTTGTAGAGACGCGATGCATCGCGTCTCTGCAACAAACAAGAGACGTTTCGCTACGCCGACAAAAAACCCAAGACGTGAAGCATCACGTCTATACAACAAACCCGAGACGTGAAGCATCACGTCTCTACAAAAAATCGGAGACGCTTCGCGATCGCGTCTCTACAAAAAATCGGAGACGCTTCGCGATCACGTCTATACAAAAAATCGGAGACGCTTCGCGATCGCGTCTCTACAAAAAATCGGAGACGCTTCGCGATCGCGTCTCTACATACAATGAATTAGATAAAACTGATTTTCAAGCAAAAGTTGAGGCAAACAAAAACTTTATTTCACATTTCACGCAACTTCTTAAGTGAACCAAAGGTGGGCTACGCTAAATAAAGTTTCGCTTCGCTTCGCGGCGCGCGTGAAATGTGGAACTGATTTTCACTTAAGAAGTTGCGCGCAACTTCTTAAGTGAAACTGATTTTCAGGCAAAAGTTTCGCGAAGCGAAACTTTTGCCTGAAACTGATAACTGATTTCCACGATTTCACGCTCAAGTTTCGCTACGCGAAACTTGAGCGTGAAATAATGTTTTTGCGCGCAAAAACATTTGCGTGGAACTGATTTTCAGGCAAAAGTTTCGCTTCGCGAAACTTTTGCCTGAAACTGATAACTGAACATGCGTTTGCTTTATACGTTTCTTTTTTATTTATTCGTGCCCTTTATATTATTACGTTTGCTTTGGCGAGGAGTGCGATCCCGGGGTTATTGGCAACGCTGGGGTGAACGTTTTGGTTTTTTTCCGGCTTTGCCGGTTTCGCAATGTATTTGGATACATGCCGTTTCTATGGGGGAGGTGCAAGCTGCGGTGCCTTTGATTCAGGCTTTGTTGATTCGTTTTCCGGATCAAGCGGTGTTGGTTACGACTATGACACCTACGGGTTCGCAGCGGGTGCGTGAGGTTTTCGCTGATAAGGTGCTGCATGTTTATTTGCCTTATGATTTACCGGGCGCGGTTGCGCGTTTTTTGAATCGGACACAACCGCGTTTGTTGATTTTGATGGAAACGGAGTTGTGGCCTAATGTCTTGTTGGCTTGTCAGGCGAGAGCGATACCGGTGATTTTGGCGAATGCGAGGTTGTCGGTGGGTTCGGCGGCGGGATATCAGCGTATTGCTGGATTAACGCGAACGATGTTGGCAGGTGTGACGACGGTGGCGGCGCAAACTTCGGTGGATGCGGCGCGTTTTATTGAGTTGGGGGTACCCGCGACAAAGGTGCAGGTTACGGGCAGTATTAAGTTTGATACTCGTTTACCGGCGGATGTTTCTGAAAAGGCTTTGGTATTACGTCGTCAGTGGGGAACAGATCGACTGGTGTGGATTGCGGCCAGTACGCATGAGGGTGAGGAGGCGGCGGTATTGGAGGCCTTTTCTGAATTAAGGGGTAGCGAAGACGCGCATCTGAAAAATCTAGTGTTGGTGTTGGTGCCACGTCATCCTGAACGTTTTAATCGTGTAGCGAGTTTGTGTCAACAACGGGGCTGGGTAACGGTGAGACGGAGTGAGGGCGGGCTGTGTACGCCGGAAACGGCCGTTTATTTAAGCGATACGATGGGCGAGTTACCTGTGCTTTATGCGGCTTGTGATGTGGCTTTTGTCGGGGGGAGTTTGGTACCCATTGGCTGCCATAATTTATTGGAACCTGCGGCTGTGGCTTTACCGGTGATCATGGGGCCTCATGTCTTTGAATGTGCTGAAATTTGTCGTCGATTATTGGAAGCGCAGGCGGCTCAACAGGTTGATAATGCGGGACAATTAGCTGTGGCTGTGAAAAGGTATTTAAGTGATGCAACATTGCGCTTAGAAACGGGGGAGAAAGGGCGTTTGTTTGTGCAACAGAATCGGGGGGCATTGCAACGTTTGTTGGCGATTATTGATGAAACTTAAAACAGCATCTTATTTAGAACAAGCGCAGAATTGGCCTACGATAGGCAGTCACATTTTGGCGCAATACGATGAGGAATCTGTCATTGTTTATCAGGCTTATCGCCCGTCAATTGGTTTGTTTGCGGCACGAGAGCATTATTTTGGTGGTGAATTTCGCTTGAACCGGATGAGTTGGATTAAACCGAATTTTCTGTGGATGATGTACCGTTCTGCTTGGGGCACAAAGGCGGGACAGGAAGTGATATTAGCGGTGAGATTGAAACGCCCGTTTTTTGAGAGTGTGTTAGCTCAAGCAGTTCCTTCTTCTTATGATCCTGATGAGTATTCAAATCAAGCGGCTTGGAAAAAGGCGGTTAATGCTTCTCAGGTGAGACGGCAATGGGATCCTGATCATAATCCGGCCGGTGGCTCTTTGAAACGGCGAGCGATTCAATTAGGGCTTCGTGGTGAAATGCTCGAAGAATATGCGCGTGATGCGATTATAGAAATTTTGGATATCAGCGATTTTGTTGCTACTCAACATGTTTATGTTCAATCTGGTGACTATTCAAAATTAGTCACGCCTTTGGAGGCCGTTTATTTAAAAAGGTGATTTGATTGTATCAAATGTCGTAGGGGCGAACATAAGTGTTCGCCCTTTTTTTTATTCGTAGGGGCGAACCTATATGTTCACCCTTTTTTTTTATTCGTAGGGGCGAACCTATGTGTTCGCCCTTTTTTTTTATTCGTAGGGGCGAACCTATGTGTTCGCCCTTTTTTTTATAGCATGGGCAGACACGCAGGTCTGCCCCTACAAAACTTCGCCCTATTATTACCAATTACTTATTATTTATTATTCATTAGATAATGCCCCTTTGTCATTCAATAGACTTGTTCCTAAATAACGTATTTCAAAGAAACACAGCAAAAACACCATCGGTTTGCTACGCTAATTTTGCGTGAAGGTAAAAAGGGGTATTTTTAAGCTTTAAGCCTTTTTCACGCGTTT
>QNEL01000704.1 GCA_003645185.1 Candidatus Parabeggiatoa sp. nov. 3 | reverse complement strand
GCCCGAGATTTAGCACAAATCGTTTTTATGGATTGTAGTTTAAAACATTTATGTGAGTTGTTTGATATCGCATTTAGTCTGGAAAAAAACTTGCAAAATATGGTCAGAATTTTATACCCTCCGGTTTTGCTCAACTTGAGCGGTGCTTTATTCTTTGGTTTTAGTGTACTAACTGCTCTGTTTATCAATAATATATCACTGTTATGGGCATTAAAAAAAGCAAAACAACATGATTTGATTTCTGAATCACATCAAGAAAATAGATTTCCACCTTTTTCCCACGGCGGCGAGTGATAATGACCGTTTTAACATGATGTGTTGCCGGAAGACTCGAAGCCCAGTCAAATAGAGTCTTGTGAGTTTGCGGTTTGCACACCAGCAATAAAATTACCAAGACGAATTTCTAGAATAAATGCTTAAGTACTATAATTATGCTTTTTACCAAGTATAGCGTTTCCCGATTGCATGAAGTACAAAGGCAAATCAATCATAAAAATATTAAAACGCTAAGGCACTTTCAGGGCCTTAGCGTATGCAACCCCAGGTTGCACCCTCATCGTTAGACACAAGTCTTTAATTATTTGATTTTCATTAATATTTTTAAATTTAAATGGTGGGCAACAAAAACACGTTACCCACCCTACATTTTTATTTATGTATAACGATGAGTGCGTTTTAATCTGTGGTTTTTATGATTGATTCTGTACTTCATTCAATCGGGAAACGCTATAAAAGGCCATGAATATAAGTTTCGTGTAACGAAGCATAAAATTCATCAGCTTGTGGTGCCACTAAGGGTTCCTCAAAATAGAGATAATAAAGTGCCCACTGGGGTATTGCCGCGCCTTTGCGCCTTTGCGTGAGATTAAATAGAACAAAATGAATCACGGTTCAACAGAAACAGAATGATACATTCCTGAAGCTAAGGCCTTGATACCCTTAACAATATATTGGGAAACGCCCAAAAAATAGCGATTATCAATGACAATAATTCGCCCCGCTTGGGCCGCTTCACTTGCCGCAATAGCCGGATGTTCATTGAGTTGACGACGTACTTGATCAAATTCACCTAGACTGGCATGAGTGACAATAAAATCCGGTTGCCAAGCCAAAATCTGTTCATCGCTAATCAAAGTATGTTTTTCAATACCCTGTGAAGCTGCGACATTTATCGCGCCGACAATCTTGAGCATATCATCAAAAGTCGTCTCAACAAACGCGGTATAGCCTAAACTATATCTGTCGTAAAAACCTGACAGGTTTTGAAAACCTGTCAGGTTTGGGCCATAAAAATCAAATCTGCCTGAAACAATTAAAATGCGCCATCGCCGCTTCTACTTAGGCAAATGACTCTCGGAATGAAAATGGCCCTTTTTTATCCAAATACTGCTGGCTTTTTCAATTACGGCTTCAGTGACGGTATTTTCCCCCATTTCCTTGGCATAACGTTCAATTTCTAAAATCACCATTCCACGTATAAAGCTCGGAATCCGCTGAATTCTTTCCGACGCGGCGGCTTCCCAATTCAGTGTGCCACTTTGTTTTTCAGAACCCGCTGCCCATTCTGCGTATTTTTTATCGACTAATTCACTGGTGATCGTTTTGACACCCTGTTGATGTGCAAATGCTTCCAGCCGCTGTTGTGTCATCTCGCGCATGAAACCATCGGGCACTTTTTGCATACGTTCTGTCGCGCTGGATTCCCAAGTGATTGAATCGTCAGTGGTTTCAGGCTTTTCTATCGGCGATTGTTCACTTTGCATGGTTTTTTCCATGGCTTTGCGAGCCAAGGCGAGTCCTTCTTCAGCCACTTCTAGTGTGATTTCTTTGAGGCCTTGTTGGTGGGCATAATTTTCGATACGCTCATGGCTACGATCTCGCATGAAACCTTTAGGGACTCGCATGAGTCGGGCTAGGGCGGCGGCTTGCCAGTGTAATTCGTTTTGGTTTGACGCTTGTGTGTCCAAAAATGCGGTAACATGCTGTTTTTCAACGATATTTGAATGGTCTTGCCGCGCTTTTTTCTCGGCACGTTTGCTGACATTATCGCGCACTGAGGGTTCTTTAATGCTTAATAGCAAGGTGCTGGCTTTTTCTGACCAGGGCATGGCTTCATTCATCGCTGGCTTGCGTTTGAGTTCACCGGCATCGTGAGCGGCTACGATTTCGCTCATCGCTTGCTTGGCATGGCTTGGCATCAGTTCGGCGGTGGCTTCTTCTACGAGGCGTTCGGTGATAACGGTGTGGCCGTGTTTTTGGGCATAGCGCAGGATAGCGAGACGTGCCATGTTTCGCACAAATGAGGGCACTCGTTCCATACGCTTTTCGGCATCGATAGTCCAAGTGGTTGTGACTTCGGCTACCATATCCAAGCGAGGTTGATATTGCCGCTGACTGAGCAATACGGCACAGTCTACGTTGCGTAACAGGCTTTCGGTATTGCCGCCAATGTCTAGTTCTGGATCAGCGTGGATGCCTAGTTTGCCGATAACCAGTAAAGTGGGTTTGATTTGACGACAATATTTTTCAATCGCACTGTAGGGTTTTCCATCTAATAAGACGGTTTCCACTGTGATGTTGTTTTCTGTCGCAACGCGTTCGGCGACTTCGAGATGTCCCTGATAAATCTTAGCCAGCCCTGAGTCAATAACCTCTTCGTGGAGTTTTTCTTGTTCTTTGAATTTGAAGACTTTACCGGCCTCTTCTGAAAGTACGCCGGCAATGCGATTGAAGGCGACATAGTGGTAATAAGGATCAAAGGCGGCCACGATTTTGACGGGAATTTGCCAGTGGCTTGCGAGAGAGAGGGCTGTCAATAGGCCGCCGTAAGCATGGCCTGAACCGTCTACTGCTACGACGATGGGGCCTGTAAGTAGGCTATGTTGTGGTGCTTTAATCACTAAGGTGTCAATAGCTGTCCGGCGTACCACGCGCTCACAGACAGTGCCTAAACGGTTATCTGCTATCGCGCCTAAGCCTCTGGCACCCATGACTAGCAATTCGTAGTTGCCGCTATTGGTTTCTTTGACGAGTTCTCGGTAATTTTTGCCTTCCAAGGAGCGGCGGGTAAAAGGGATAGAGGCCTGTTGACAAACTTGTTCAACTTGATCTAAATAAGAATCAGTGATAATAGAGAGGCCACGAGTAATGAGATCATCATGTACTTCCCGTTGTCGTTCTAATTCTTGTTCTTGGCGAAATTGTTCAGGTAAACCGCCTTCCATTTGGCGAAAACGGACATCGTGCAGCTTGGCCGCGTAGACATGGACACCTGTGATTTTAGCGTTGTAAAGGTGGGCAATGGCAACGGTTTCGGTAATGGCGCGATTGGCATGATCCGAAGAATCGGTGGCGAGTAGGATTGATTGGTAATTTGGTTCTTGGTGGTCGGTTGTTTGTGGTTTCATAAATATTAATCAGATCAAAAAACGACAGGGATTTG
>QNEL01000703.1 GCA_003645185.1 Candidatus Parabeggiatoa sp. nov. 3 | reverse complement strand
GTAGCCGTTTTACCCGGCTCCAATGACAGATTGACGTTTTGACCGTACAAGGCAAAACCATGCGTCTCATCTTCGGCGCGTTCTAAATTAGTGAGATGGATGATCACTTCATCGCCTTCAATCACCTCAATAATTTCGGGCGTGATATGGGAGCGAATCGTTGTACCAAAGACTTCGACTTTACCCGGTTTATCCGGTCCATCCCGCGTCTCGACAATCTTTTCACGACCGGCACGAGTCTTATATTGTGAGCGTTTATCAAGACGGCTATTCCAACCCGATTTATACCGATTTATCGGCTTCAGGATTTTGGCATTGATACCAACAGCGTAATGGGGTTCACCTAAAGGCAATGGCATGTCATACAACAATTGCATCTTGGCACCGCTGATGTCGATGAGTTGATGGTTTTGCGGATGCAATGGGCCGACAGGATTAAAGCGATCAATCGCCAATTTGTTCAAGGCAACCAAGTACTTACCTTCTGGCTTTGTGGTATCACCGTGCATAGTCATTAAATGACCAATATTATAGTGAATGGAGAGTTTATCCAACACTTTACCTTCGCAGTAATCCCATTTAGCCACCATGGAATCGACATACAGTGAGGTGTAAGCCACACACTTTTTAGAATCATACTGGGTGTGTAATGGCCCTAGACCGAGTTGTACCTGATGATGCAGGGTATCTTTCATCGAAATAATGGGAATGCCATAAGGATCTTTACCCTCAAAATTGCCGTCTGCAATGGCTTTTTGAATCTTTTCAAAGCTATAGACAGAGGTATGGCTGTCCAATTTGCCAGAAACCACAATGTACAGACCATCAGGGGTAACATGTACCCCGTGCGGACTTTTTGCCTCAGGGACAAAATACAAAATCCCTTCCTTGACTGCCGTGTCAATGGTGATGACATCGTGACCATTAATCTTAACAGCCTTCCCTTGCTCCACGAGTTTGACCGCCTTGCGCCAATTAACCACATGGAGAAAGTCAGTATCCTTAGCCGAACAACCGGCTTCAAACGGTGGCTTACCACGCATAATGCCGCCCACATAGCGTTCTGAGCAGAAGGAATTTGTGAATGACCAACCGGTACTTGGGCCTTTACCAAAGTCAGATAAATCTTGACTATAGGGCGGTGCCATTACGGTAAACGATTTATCGGCATCAATACGGCCTATTTTCCGATCAAAGCGCCAATAAGTCATGCCACCCCGATAACGCTCATTGAATTGACTCAATGGCACATATTCATTTTCAAACGGTGCAGGATATTGCGCCGCTTCAATGACATACTCGGTATTCTCAGTAACAAACGCGCCCCCGTGTGACGATTTGAACACTGGGTTCACGACAATCTGCTTGGTTTCAAAATCACGCAGATCAATCACGGCAATCCGAGGATTGGCTTTGTCGTTGATAAACAAATACTCACCATCATATTCCCCGTTGGTTTCAGAGAGAGCGGGATGGTGGGTATCGCCGTAGTTAATATCCTTACCTTGGATACGGCCTTGAGCCAGTACCGCTTTGGATTCCTCATCAAAACCATAGCCCTGCCAAGGTTCAGGGGTAAAAACGGCAACATACTTGAGTAGCCGCATAGACGGGATACCGTAGACAATGATTTGCCCACTTTGTCCGCCGGAACTAAAGACAATGTACTCATCCCGTTTACCGGTTGGTACATACGTCGATGCGGCTGCCAAGATATCTTTCTCAGACAGCCCCCGACGTTTCATCACATCACTTAAGCTTTCATCTGCCCAAGTATTTACCGTAAGGGCTAATCCTGCGGATAGCAGAGCCACTTTACGCCAGTTAAATAATTTCATTAACTTCCTCCATCAGTGAAAAAAAATGTATTTGCTAGAAAACTTTTCTTGCTGTCAATAATTACTGTGAAAAGCACAGAACTTCGGTCTGAAAAATTGACCGCTTGATTTACTTTGTGAGTGGTAGAGAGTTTGCAGCCTCGCCTTCAAGGGGAGGTAAAGACAAAATCCATTTGACGAAGATTTTTGCTTGTTCATCAGTAACAGGATTAGGTGTCATCATTGGTGACAGCGACTCCCACACACCGTCACCACCATTTTTGACTTTGTTCGCCAAAGTGTCGATGGTTGCTTGGTCATCTTTTTTATCTTGGTAATGAGTTGCTACCTGTGTGTAGGCTGGCCCAAGAATACCCCCGGTGGAATCAGACGCTTTGATTTTATGACAAACTAGACAAAGTTTATAAGGCCCTGAAACTTCAGCGGGAGGTGCTGCAGGTTCATCAACAGCGGAAAGTGCTGCAGGTTCATCAACAGCGGAAGGTGCTGTTGGGTTACTAACATTATAATTATAACCAACCACAATTAACCCAATACCAATACCAATACCAATACCAAGGAGTGTTTTCTTCATTAATTTGTATAATACCTCTTCAAAAAATGTGATGAAAAATGACTAACAATTGCCCATTATAAGGCATCCTTCAGTTATCTATAGATTTTCAGGTAAATAATTTCTAGGGCAGACACGCAGGTCTGCCCCTACAAAACCACGTTTTGTAGGGGCGAACCTGCGTGTTCGCCCGATTTGATTTGTGAAATGATTTGTGAAATTATTTTTCTGAACCTCTATACGACAAAAAATTAATATACCAATGAACTTTATGGTGTTGGAGTTCGCAAGCTCACTCCAACCTACATCCTACATCCGCTTCGCGTAGAGACGCGATGCCTCACGTCTCCTCTTAGCAAATCCTTTTAGCAAATCCCGCATCGCGTCTATACAGGCAATATCAATAACCATATCAAATTGATATGTTATGTCAAATCGGTATAAACTCTAATTACTAATTAGCTCTAGCCCCATGTTCTTCAAGGTAAGTTTTGGCCCGTAACCCAATATCGGCGGTTTTCACCTGATATTGCCACCATTGATTGGCCCATAAAGTCGCATTTTGCCAATCTTCTTTTGCCACAGCCGCTTCGGCTTTCGCCTTGGCTTCTTTGGCAAAACCTAATTGATCGACAGCATCTTCCACTAAGGCAACCACTGGTGGGAAGTCTTTGTAATTATGGCCGGTAATAAAGGCCACAACGCTGTCAATAACGGCCTGCGTTTCCAAGTTTACCTTCACTTGTTTGTCATAATCTGCCTGGGTGTATTTATCCTCAATAATAATATTGCAATCAGGGTTTGTCTTTGGACATTCTTCTTCATAATCTTCTGGTTTGACCAAAAGATACCCTTCCATTTCCAAATGCAAGGCTGAGCAGAACTCTGTGCAGTAATACGGATAAACACCCGCTTTGTCAGCAATAAAACGGGTAGTAGCCGTTTTACCCGGCTCCAATGACAGATTGACGTTTTGACCGTACAAGGCAAAACCATGCGTCTCATCTTCGGCGCGTTCTAAATTAGTGAGATGGATGATCACTTCATCGCCTTCAAT
>QNEL01000702.1 GCA_003645185.1 Candidatus Parabeggiatoa sp. nov. 3 | reverse complement strand
CGTGAACAATTTTATTGGTGGTTAGAACAAGCGCGTTTTTATTATGATAATCAACAAGTCGCGTTAGCCATTCCGCAATTAGAATTTTTAGAAGAACAAGTCCAACGTTTTTCTTTAGAAGAATGGGAACCGACGCTCAGTATAGAAGTCGCTCGTTTATTATTACTCAGTTACAATGGACTTCCTGATAATCAAAAACAAAAATCAAATATACTGTTTAAAGGCACCAAACAGGAAGACGCAATCAAACCTGACATTAAAAAATTGTATGCCCGCCTTTGTCGTTTAGACATGGCAGCGGCATTAGAAGTAAGCAATAAATAATTTTTCAAATTGATGTTGAACATGATTAATTGAGAACCGCGTAAATCATGACAATCAGTATGTCACATTTCACGCAAAAGTTGCGCGCAACTTTTGCGTGAAATACAGTTTTTGCGCGCAAAAACTTTTGCGTGACATATCAGCGTTCTATCCTCTTTTTAGATTTGTTCAAACTCTCATTTTTTATTTAACATTTCACGCAAAAGTTTTAGCGTGAAATCCTGTTGATCATTACAACAAAATAATTTTTATGTCGGGTGGGTTTAGCGAAGCTAAACTCACCCAAACCTTAACCTTTTAGGTGGGTTATACCTGATGTGTTAAATTTCAGGTACGGGATGATTTTTTTTCACACCTGATTTGTAGGGTGGGTAAACGGGCCGCAATGAACTCAATATAAACCCAGATTGAAGCCGCCCGTTTGCCCACCATTCCTCCTTTTCAGAATAAAAATAGGGTGAAAAATAAACCAAGAAATGTGTTTATATTTAACACCCCAGGTTATACCCACCACCCGACAACCGGAGGTAAAATAATGGCGAAAGAAATTTCCAGGCCGCCTAAAGAACGGATTAATATCACTTACCAAACAGAAACTGGGGGTGCCATAGAACAAAAGGAACTGCCCCTCAAACTGCTCATGATAGGCGATTACACGCTTAAGGAAGATTTGACACCCGTAGAAGATCGTAAACCGATTAACGTTGACAAGGATAATTTTGATAAGGTGTTGCAGGAACAAAACTTGACGTTAACCTTTAATGTGCCAGATCGTCTGTCTGAGGATAATCAAGACGGGCAATCGGAACTTTCTCTCAATCTCAAATTTGACTCGCTTAAAGACTTTCAACCGGAACAAGTGGCCCGTCAGGTACCTGATTTGGAAAAAGTCCTGAAGTTACGCGAAGCATTGGTTGCTTTGAAAGGGCCATTAGGTAATATACGCAAATTTCGTGAAACGGTTCAAGATAACTTGAAAGAGGACAGGACGAGAGGAAAATTGGAAGGTTTATTGGAGGGTGACAGTGAATTAAAAGAATTATGGGATAAATTGTTTCCCAAAAAACCTCAATAATTTATTTTGCTTTTTTTGGAGTGCAAAATTTATTTTGCTTCGGCTGGAGCTTCTTTTGGAGTGCAAAATTTATTTTGCTTCGGCCAGTTATTTATCGTCATCGTCATCATAGAAGGCTTATCATTTTGTAAATAATTGTTTTAAAAAACGATTACATTAAGTACTGAAGCACAAATAAACAGGTAACCGCAAAGGGCAACCACAAGGGATTGCCCCTACAAGCCGCCCGTAGGGGCAATCCCTTGTGGTTGCCCCCTTTCTCCTTTCTTTTTTTTAAATACCTGAAAATTTATGCTTCAGTACTTATTACATTTTTGAAATCGCTATGATGTCGCCCACAATTATCTAATCAAGGAGGCAATATGCCAGAAGAAAAAGTATCACAGCAAGAATCAACGACAACAGCATCAGAAAAGCCATTGCTGGAACAAATCATGGCAGAAACCAGAATCAAGCCAGAGGAAGAGGGTTATGACGAAACTTCCCAAGGTTTGAAAGTGCTGCTAAAAGCCATTTTAGACAAGGATAAGCCTCAAGAAGAAATTGTCGATAAAAAAGTGGTTGATGAACTGATTGCAAAGCTTGATAAAAAGATCAGCGATCAAATGGACAGCATTTTGCATCATTCTGATTTTCAGACACTTGAGTCCGCCTGGCGTGGTTTGGGCTTTGTCGTTTCTAAAACGGATTTCCGTCAAAAAAACGAGCTTGCCTTACTGAATGTGTCTAAAGAAGAACTGTTGGCCGATTTTCAAAAGGATGCCGTTGGTGATATCACCAAATCAGGCTTATATCATCATGTGTACTCAACAGAGTATGGTCAATTTGGCGGCGAACCTTATGGTGCGATGATCGCCAACTATGATTTTGGCCCGGGTTCACAGGATATGGAACTCTTAAAGAAAGTGGCCAGTGTGGCAGCCATGTCTCATGCGCCTTTTATCGCGGCTGCCAGTCCAAAGTTCTTCTTCAATAGTGATAGCTTTTTAGAATTACCGGGCCCTAAGGATTTAGAAGCCACTTTTAAAAACCCTGTCTATGCGAAATGGAATGCCTTTCGTGACTCAGAAGATGCCCGTTATGTGAGCTTAACCATGCCGCGTTTTCTATTACGCTTACCTTATGAAGAGGGCACGGTGAAAGCCTTTAACTATGAGGAGAATGTTAAAAATTCCCATGAAGCGTATTTATGGGGTAATACCTCTTTTGCCTTTGCCACGCGCTTGACTGACAGTTTTGCAAAATATCGCTGGTGTGCCAATATCATTGGCCCACAAAGTGGCGGTGCCGTGGAAGATTTGCCCTTACATCTTTATGAAAACATGGGGCAACTTGAAAATAAAATTCCCACCGAAATTTTGGTATCGGATCGTCGAGAATACGAATTAGCAGAACTAGGCTTTATTGCGCTGACCATGCGTAAAGGCAGTGATAACGCCGCCTTTTTCTCTGCCAACTCTACTCAAAAGCCGAAAGAATTTGGGATTAGTGTAGAAGGGATGGATGCCAAAACCAACGCTAAGTTGGGGACACAACTGCCTTATATGTTTATTATTAATCGGCTGGCTCACTACATTAAAGTGCTTCAGCGCGAACAGATTGGCAGTTGGAAAGAACGGGTTGATTTAGAAACACATTTAAATGATTGGATCCGTCAGTATGTAGTCGATCAAGATGGTGTGCCCGCTTCGATACGCAGTAAAAAACCGCTTCGCAGGGCTAAGATCGAGGTTGAAGATGTGGAAGGCGAACCAGGCTGGTATCGAGTAAAGATGTGGGTACGCCCCCATTTCAAATACATGGGTGCCGATTTTGTCTTGTCGCTAGTGGGTAAACTAGACAAAAAGTGATAAGTTATAAAGGCCCCAACCTAGTGCAGTAAAGCGGAAATATCCAGACCACCCAGCCACCCAGCCACCCAGCCACCCAGCCAGCCAACTAAAGCAGTTGTCTAAAAGCTCAAGTCACCTAAAGGTGACTAACATGCAGCCCGTTTTTGCTAAAACGGGCTTATGTAAATGGATTTTTACTTCCAAAAAAGCGCAAATTATAATTGTGAAT
>QNEL01000701.1 GCA_003645185.1 Candidatus Parabeggiatoa sp. nov. 3 | reverse complement strand
TCCTCAAACAAGTCAAAGCCTTGCTGATAGGTTTGGGCTTTGTTGATTAAGGTATTATAAGAAATTTCATCTATTTTCAACCCGGCTTTTTTCATTTCCTCAAACAAGTCAAAGCCTTGCTGATAATTTGCGGCATAATGAATGAAGCGATTATACAAAACAGTGTTTAAAGGAATAGCCGTTAATTTGATCTCAGCAATATAATCCCACATTTTTGCCGGATTACGCCGGATGACATTCAAATACATCTTTTGTAACCCAGTCAATTTTTGGTGTTGAATCAATATGTCTTGAAACGATTTTAATAGCGCATTCGCTTTTTCCGGCAAGAGATGTAAGCTAGGAGAATAATGGTTTTGCACCGCAAAAAAATGATAAAATTCTTTCAAACGGGTTTGATAGCCGCTAATAAACATATCATCTGGCAAGCTTTCCAATGCCCATATCCACAGTTCATGGGTATGAGGCTGCGTACTTTTTTGATGATTTTCAAATAAAATGTCTAAAAAAGAGAATAAAAAATCGCTGTGATCACTATTTGCTCTGATCATATCCTGAATAACACGCCGATAAAATGTGTTTTCTGGATTTTTAATTTGTGCAAAAATTTGGCTAATCGTATTCAACTCTTTAAGTTCAAACAAAGCCAAAATAGCCCTTCGGAGACTGTCGGGATTTTCCGCACGTTCAATGTGCTGTTGGGCTTGTTGCTTAATCTGGGCTTGCAATTCTTTTTCGGTGCGACGAATACCTAATAAACATTTAGCGGCAAGTAGAGGATTGACACCATTGAATTTTAAGATAGCGTCTTTCCGACGCTGCCGATTGCCCATGCTACCTATTTTGAGGATGAGATGGTTTTCATTTTTTGGATCAAGCAAATATTCTTTTGTAATCATAATGAACCTTTTATATCAAACGAATGAATAAGTACAACGAATTACGGGGATAAACGAATTAAACCTGTCAGTTTTTTTAGATAGGTAACTCCAAAAAATTAAAATACCCACACACAATATTGGGCAACCCTACGGATTGCCCCTACATGACATAACGGTTTGTAGGGGCAATCCCTTGTGGTTGCCCTGGGTATTTTTTTGAATTGCCATAAATGTCAAAAATCAAATTCCAACTCCGTACCTTTCGCCTTATAATAATCTAAGTACTCCTCATGAACAAAACTATAAACCCCTTTATCCAAAGCCAAAATACCCATTTCAGTACTCACCCGCAAAAAATAATTCAAATCGGCATTGGGAAAACCACTCTTGACTTTTTCTGTCAAAATATGTAGCACCTGATTTCTCTTCAAAGCACTATTGCTTTTCGCCTTATCAAAAATCTGGACGGCTAAATGCGTCGTTAAAGCATCAAAGGTGATTTCAGTATCACTAAAATTCGCATCCCGATCACATTCACGACGATAAATGCCCTCAATAAAATAACCCAGCAATTCATTAGTCGTTTCTGGAATGGGATCATCTTTAAATTCTGGACTTTGCAGACGTTCATCCACCACTTCAATCATCATTTTTAACAACATTGGCACCCGCAACCAATCCAACACCCGCTCATTTTCCGCGATTTCCGCTTGAATGATCTGGCGCGTTTTTTCACCCGTATTTTTTTGCAAAAAATCCTCAATTTTTGCCCCCGTCATTTTTTGAAGCGCAAAAACCGGCAGTTGTTGAGATTCAGTGAGCATAAATTGATGACTACTACGGCTCGCTATCAATAAATTGATATTGGGAAAACGTTTCAGAAAATCCTGAATTTGATTGATCATTGTTTGCCTGTATTGCTGACTTACTTCATTCAAGCCATCCAAAAACAAATTAACTCTACCCTGTTGAAGCAAATCATTGCTAAAATCGTTTGGAAAAGGCAACTGATGTAAAATCTCCTGCCACAAGGTATGATCCCCGGTGAACAACTTAAGAGCCAAATAAACGGGAATATTTGCTTTAGTAGGATTTTGCTGGCAAATTTTCGCATCCGCCAACGCCAAATATTGCAACGTTGTGGTTTTTCCCATCCCGGCATCTCCCAAAATCATCATCTGAGGAATCTCTTGACGCAACTGTTCAATATGCCCTTCACGGGGTTTTTGATCAATCTCATCCACTTCTTCCCGTGCAGACAACTCAATTTTTTCGGTACTCTTAATCGCTACAAAGCGTTGCTTCCACTTATTGAAATCATCAACCACTTGCGCCAAATAAGGAATCACATCAATTAATTGATTGCTTGAAATCGCGTTTTGAAGCACATCATAATGCAAACGGGCGGCATACAAAAAAACCACTAAGACACTATTGCGATTTTGCAGAATGGCAGCTTGATCTTCGCACCAATCCGGCAAACGTCCATCCTCTTTTTGGGCATGATCCACCTCATTGCGTGTACAATAAGCCCGACAAAGATGCTCCAAAAAATTGGGTTTGCCTTTAAGCTTTTCCAAATGGGGGCGATGAAAACACTTAAACGAATGATTATCGAGCAATACTGCTTTAATCAAGGGCATCAAAGCGAGTTTTTCAGTTTTACCGGCCAAACTCCCCACCAACGCCAAATACTTTTCCAAATAATTCACAAAACTCACTAACGCATTATAATCAGTCGGTTTATCAATTAACACACTTTCCAAAGCGTTCAACAAACCATCATATAAATTAACGCCATCAATAGGAAACTTAATGATTTCAAACAACAAATCCACCCCTTTCTGCCAATCTTGAGGAAAAGGGCTGATTTCAGGATTTTCAAACTCCGCTTTTATCTGCTGTGCAAAACGGGTTTTAATTTGCGTCAAATTTGCCATAATTTGATTGTTCCTTTCTCAGTAGGGGGCGAACCGATGTGTTCGCCCTGAGTTAAGTATGTGTTTGCCCTGAGTTAAGGGCAGACACGCAGGTATGCCCTGGGGTGTTAAATATAAACACATTTCTTGGTTTATTTGTCACCCTATTTTTATTCCTTCTGGGGGGGATGGTGGGCTTCCGTGCTGTGAAATCTGGGTTTATATTGAGTTCATTGTCGCATCGCTAACCCACCCTACGAATCAGGGGTGAAAAAAAAGTAGCCAAAATGCCTGAAATTTAACACCCCAGGAACCAACCCTGTTTTTTTCATTTCCTCAAACAAGTCAAAACCTTGCTGATAGGTTTCGGCTTTGTTGATTAAGCTTGAATAAGAAATTTCATTAGGTGTCAACCCGGCTTTTTTCATTTCCTCAAACAACTCAAAACCTTGCTGATAGGTTTCGGCTTTGTTGATTAAGCTTGAATAAGAAATTTCATTCGGAGTCAACCCGGCTTTTTTCATTTCCTCAAACAACTCAAAACCTTGCTGATAGGTTTCGGCTTTGTTGATTAAGGTATTATAAGAAATTTCATTCGGAGTCAACCCGGCTTTTTTCATTTCCTCAAACAAGTCAAAGCTTTGCTGATAGGTTTCGGCTTTGTTG
>QNEL01000700.1 GCA_003645185.1 Candidatus Parabeggiatoa sp. nov. 3 | reverse complement strand
GCGTGAAATCCTGAAAAGCATGGCACGATTTATCGCGGCCGACTTCAGATAAATAATTTCACAGATCAAACCTGACAGGTTTTGAAAACCTGTCATGTTTTCAAATTTTTATGAATATCTATAGAAACTCTTTTAAAATCAGTCTCTTGTTTTTTGTTATGCACTTCAGTTTTTAAAAAATATCGTGATTGCCTTGATTTTGATGATTAATTTACCTAGCATTGCGCCCCTATGAAAACTTATACCACATTTTCACTACTATTAATTGTTAGCGGCCTTTTTGGCTGCAATACCCTCGTTACAAAACCCACAGTGGGTGCCAGCATTTCCTCACAAATGGTGGTTGATAATGCGGCATATGAGAATCAGGCAACTGATTCATCCGTGAACCTCAGTTTAAGGATTAATGAGCAGTCTGTGTTGCCGTACTCTGAACACAATGGACTGTTTTCAGTCTCGTGGGTTACGCCCAGTGCGCCTTCAAGGCTCACTGAAACCCAAAGCGTGGCAATAACCTCAAGCCATTCCGATTTTGAAAAAATCCAACCCACCTCCCGTCTGTCACTAGGGGTGATAGACTCATCTACCCAGCTGTTGACTCCAAAAACCGCCGGCCAACCTAAGGCGAAAAAGCGTGTTAAAAAAACGGCTAAGCCAGCTCAGGCGAAAAAGCGCGTTAAAAAAACCACTCAGGCGAGTCAATCTAAAAGGCTCACCCCCTCTAACAAAGTGACTGAAAAAACGCTTAACGCAAACCAAATTTTGGATGAAATACTCACCCAAACAAGACTCAAACAGCAATCGGCAAGTCATAAGCGTTCCACTTCCGCAAATCCTGATTTATGGGATCGTATTCGTCAGGGCTATGCGCTTTTTGAAATTGACCATCCAAAAGTACAAAGTGCGATTGAGAAATATGTCAAATCCCCCTCTTATTTTGAGCGCATTTCTCGCAAAGCCAGGCCCTATCTTTATCTTATAGTTGAAGAAATTGAAAAACGGGGGATGCCTTTAGAGATTGCTTTATTGCCTGCCATCGAAAGTGTTTATGAACCAATGGCGCTGTCGCATAAAAGCGCAGCTGGGCTTTGGCAATTTATGAAGGCCACAGGAGAAGATTATGGACTGACACAAAATGAGTGGTATGATGGGCGACGCAATATTATCAAGTCAACCACTGCGGCATTAGATTATTTGTCCAGACTACATCGGAAATTTGAGGGTGATTGGTTACTTGCGTTGGCAGCCTATAATTATGGCCAGGGCAATTTGGGTAAAGCCATTAAAAAAAATAAGGGATTAGGTGACCCGACCGATTTTTGGTCACTTGAATTACCCAGAGAAACCCGCGAATATGTTCCAAAATTATTGGGACTTTCAAAGATTGTGGCCGATCCGCAAAGTTATGGGATTAAACTGCAATTCATTGCTAACCGGCCTTATTTAACACAAGTTAAATTGGAACGTCAAATTGATTTGTCTTTAGCCGCTTTATTGGCAGGATTACCTTGGGATGATTTTAAACGCTTGAACGCTTGCTATAGACGTGAAGTCACGGCCCAAGACGGGCCACACAACATCACAGTGCCTATTGAAAAAGTAGGCCTGTTTAAACAGCGCCTTGTCAAATTGCCAGTCGAATTGATGTTAACGCAAGCTAACCAATTAGAACAGGCACTTGTCCAATTCTCGGCACAGGCGATGCGGGTGGATAATGAGGCCAAAGAAAAATTAGCCACTTCTGAACCCATTCCGCCTAAAAAACACCAAGTCTGTTCAGGCGACAATTTATGGAAGATTGCCAAACAATACGGTATCACTATTGCCGCACTCCGTCAGTTGAACAATATGAAAACGGACTCGCTTTATGTGGGCCAAAATCTGATCGTGCGAGGCGTGGATACCCTGCTATCAAAGCTCTCTAAAACGAAAAAGGCGGGTACACAAACCGCCCATCAAGATGACAACTCCCTGAAGAACAAAATTCTTCACACGGTTAAATCGGGTGAGAGTTTGTGGTATATTGCCCGTAATTATCAAGTGGGTATAAACAAACTCAGTCAATGGAATGGTCTGAGGCAGAATGAATTACTACGTTTAGGTCAGAAGTTGATTATTTGGTTGGATTAGGAAAACCGGGGCAACAGAAATTATTTTTATGAAAATATGTCATATAGGGCAATCCCTTATGGTTGCCTGAAATTATTTTTATGAAAAACCGGGGCAATCCCTTGTGGTTGCCCTAGGTTGCCCAGTGGACTTAAATTTATGAACATGCCAACTTATGAACAACTGTACATCCTTTTTGAACGTACTATAGTTTGTCAGATAAATTAATTAAATGGGTTGGTTTTATACATCACTAAATATCAAAAATATCAAAGTATTCTAAAATGATAACGGTTCATTGATTAATTGATCATTGATATAAAATGCTTTTGAGAACCGTTTTGAGTAAAATGATCTATTAGTATCACATTTCATCTAAACTATTTTTAACCTTTTTGGAGAAGAAAGTATGTCAGACCGAAAATACCGCTTAGTTACACGGAGTGATTTTGACGGTTTGATTTGTGCGGTATTGTTAAAAGAACTCGATTTGATTGAGCACATTAAATTTGTCCACCCGAAGGACATGCAAGATGGAAAGATTGAGATTAACGCCAATGATATTACTACCAATTTGCCGTATGTCCCAAGCGCTCATCTCGTTTTTGATCATCATCTCAGTGAAACCCTGAGAATTTTAGGAAAAAAACCTGACAATCATATTATTGATCCTAATGCACCCTCGGCCTCTCGTGTTGTTTACAATTATTTTGGTGGTCAAAAAGCGTTTCCTAATGTGAATGAGGAAATGATCATTGCTGTGGATAAGGCTGATTCAGCGCAGTTTACCCGTGAAGAAATTTTATCTCCAAAAGCTTGGGTACTACTCAATTATCTAATGGATCCGCGCAGCGGTTTAGGGCGTTTTAAAAATTTTAGGATTTCTAATTATGACTTGATGATGCTACTGATTGACTATTGCAAAAAGCATACTATCGACGAGATATTAGTCTTACATGATGTCAAAGAACGTATTGACTTGTATTTTGAGCATCAAAAAGCGTCCATGGAACAAATTGAAAAATGTTCTGCCGTGCATAGTAAT
Organism: Candidatus Parabeggiatoa sp. nov. 3; assembly: GCA_003645185.1. GTDB lineage: Bacteria > Pseudomonadota > Gammaproteobacteria > Beggiatoales > Beggiatoaceae > Parabeggiatoa. Next base: position 321 of record QNEL01000700.1, on the reverse strand, counting down.
GTAGTGGTGCTTGATTTGCGTCATGAAGACGAAATCTTTACCACCAATCGTTTCGTAATTTACGCGCTATATCCAGAGTGCAATATTTCTGTTCATGTCTTATGGGGATTACAAAAACAAAACACGGTGTTGGCCGTGGGCAAATCCATTATTGATCGCACTTCTAAAACCAATATTGGTGAATTGATGTTGGAATACGGGGGCGGAGGCCATAAAAATGCGGGAACTTGCCAAGTGCCTAATGAAGAAGCTGATCAGATATTGCGGGAACTGGTAAAGAGAATCAATCAGGATGGATAACAGCGTTTTTCAATTTGAAGG
>QNEL01000699.1 GCA_003645185.1 Candidatus Parabeggiatoa sp. nov. 3 | reverse complement strand
TGAGGAAGGTAAAAAGCCTTTACCAAAAGCGTATTATAATCATGAAGGCTCCTCACCGACGTTGATTGAACGTGTTTATCAATACGATCAAATCGCCAATCTGATTACCATTGACGATCAAGATCGAGGAAAAACGTACTATACCTACGATCTGGCCGATCGTTTACTCAAAACCCAGCGTCAACAGGGCATTGAGGAAGAATTCGCTTATGATCGCGCTGGCAATTTGACTCAAATCAATGACACAATTTTAACCTATGGTACTGGCAACCGGTTACTGAAACAAGGCGAAATAGAATATATTTATGATGACAACGGACGTTTAATCAAAAAAATAGAAAACACGGAGCCCCCCAAAATCTGGCAATACACTTGGGATGGCAACGACTACTTAAGCTCAATTACCACACCTTCAGGAGAAAAATGGACTTATAAATACGATGCTTTAGGCCGCCGCATCCTCAAACAAGGCCCCGATAAAACCGTGCGCTTTATTTGGAATGGCAATGTCATCATCCACATACTTGAGAATGACAAGCTACACTCGACATGGATTCACCAACCACGCACTTTTAAACCGCTATGCACCATCCAAAATGATCAAGTCTACTCCGTCATCTTGGATCACTTGGGCACTCCCCAAGAACTGATAGACAGCAAGGGAAAAGTTGTTTGGTTAGCCCATTACCAAACTTGGGGAAAAGTTGAATCCATTGACACCGCGCAAAAAGAAGTAGATTGTCCTATTCGTTTTCCTGGACAATGGTTTGACGAGGAAAGTGGATTGCATTATAATCGCTTTCGCTATTACGATCCGCAGACGGGACGGTTTATTTCTCCCGATCCGATTGGTTATAAAGGTGGCTTGAATACTTATTGGTATGCCAATAACCCTGTGAATTGGATGGATATTTTGGGACTCCAAAAGCTACCCTGTTCAATATTTAACTTTAGCTTAGAATCTAAGCTCCGTGCCACTCTTGAAAATGGTAGTCCAGAATGTCAAAAGAATATGCAAGAGGAGCTCCAGCAAATTTTGGGTATACCGAGAGGTTTGTGGAATGCCGCCTATAGAGAAGGGGAAGGCTTATTTGAATTCGGGGGAGATATCTCTGATTTGAATTATTGGTACCTTGATCCTAATGCTGCTATTGAGGTTGTGGATAAATATTTCAAGGCGGGTGGTGCCATTGTTGACGATCCGAGTATTATTCTTGAAGGCATTTTTGGACCAACTCTTGATGCCTGGAACAGAGGGGAGTATGGTGAGGCTGTTGGAGAGTTCGCTGCTCTCCTAGTTTTCGGGATATTGGATCCCTTGAAAGGAGGAGGTAAAGCAGGTCGAGTCGGCGGTTCAATAAATAGGATGGTTCCTGATGATGTTAATGTACCTGGTGGAAGTGGTGGCAAGGGCGGTGGTGGAAATAGTGTTACTGGAAAAACCAATGTTGGAAATTTTGTCCAAGAGCTTAATGCTTCAGTTGAGCAGCGTGCTTATGACATTGTAGAAAAAAATGAGAGGAGAGAAATATCTAACGCTCAATTAAGTGGTCTGGCGGCTACTTCTCGATCTGGCGTTGAAGAATTCGATTTTAAGAGTAGACATTTTGAAAATCTAGGAGGGCCAAATCAGTTTAAAAAGAGTAAACAAACCCCAGGAGTAACCAAGCATTCTGATATGTCCACCTATAGTATCACTAATAAGGATGAATATATTCAACATGTCTCTAAACTTTATAAGGGGAATGATAACAGATTAAATCCATATACTCAAAAATGGATTGAAGACCATATAAAAAGACAAGGTAATGTAGCTTTCTCAAATAAAGATGGGTTTCCAGGATTGCATGCAGAAGTTCAAGCAGTGAATGATGCTTTCAATTTTGTAACAATAGATAAACACATTGACTTGGATTCTTATGATAAGAAAAACATTAAGGTTTCAACTTACAAAGTGTCATACGACAATTATGACACTCAAAAAAAGCCGTTTGAAGCCTGTAGCAATTGTAGTGGTATATTATCTGAAGTAGATATAATAACGGGGAAAACGAAGGAGAAAACGCAATAATGCTGAGAGTAAAGACAGCTTCTTTAGTTTGTCAAGAAAAGAGATTTTTTTTTCAAGATCAGTTATTTTCTGGTTTGGGGTTTCAAGTCATTAATGGTGTCGTTGAAAAAGTGGCAGAATATTTAAACGGCGTTGAAGTCCGTGATTATCGTAGCGAGTACATTGATTATAACGAGAGTCGTATTTGTATAGACCGCTCATTTTTAGACGGAGAAGAATATGAGGACGAAGAGCCATTTTTGTACAATAAAAAAAGGTTCTCTGGTCTGGCTTACGACTTTGATGGTGATTTTTGCGTTGGTGAATTATTATTTGAAAATGGTGTTGGCTGCACGAACGTTTCGTTTTTTCATTCAGGCGAGCTGGCTGGTTACGAAGAATCCGGAAAGGAAATTTATCAGTGTTTTGAGTGGTACAAAAATAGAAAGCTCAAACATATTGATTTTTCATGGTTAAATAAGTTTATGGTTGAATTCAATTTTGATGATCAAGAAAGAATTCGAACTGCTATGATACCTGGTGATTATTTTGAATCGGTTTATAGGTTCAGGTCTCAATTAAAATTTCATTTATTTGAAACGAAAACGTATGCGGCAAAATTATTTGCTGCCCCTTATTTCTATTTAAGTGGCGAAGGTGTAGATGATGAACTTTTTAATTACTTGCAGTCATATGACGGATTCAGATCGCTTGCCAAAATTTCTATAGACAACACTTCTTTAACTAGCCATTGTATTGCTAATTTAAAACGGGAAAGCAATCTCAAAGAAATCTTAATAGAAGATGAGAAACAAGACCTAAAAGAAATTGCCAAAGCGCTAAAGAATGAACGACCAGATTGCTTAATTAGACTTACCCAGGAATCTAATTCTTTTATTTTATTATCAAAATATATCGTACGTTAATGACTTACTGAGATAAAGAAACAAGTCTAATGAAGAGTAAAAACGGATAGCTGGATTGTTAGAGATAGATTGAGAGTTTATTGAGATTTTGGTATTTCTCAGTGGAGGTATTGATTTTCGGTGGATAAACGGACAAAACAAACTCTAAAAATCCAAGGTTTTGTTGTTCGTTTGTCCGCCCGACTTTTAGGTGTATAACTCCTTGATTTTTAATACCTCCATTGGTTTGTAGGGACTACCGAGATTTTTACCAATAGCTACTATCGGGTTTGACCCATTTTTCCCTTTTTGAGGAATCTAAATGACATCCGATTCAGTTGAAATGATCTGAAAACGAATTTTAACTTTTAAATGGCAACTTGATAACAATCGTCTGGCTTCTAATGTCACTCTATTACAAGAATATTCAAGACGTACTGGCTTATGAAACAACGCACTTCAATCTACTGATGAATCGCCTTCCAGATAGCGGCTCAACTCTTAAATGAAAAAAAGGCCCTTGAGTCATC
>QNEL01000698.1 GCA_003645185.1 Candidatus Parabeggiatoa sp. nov. 3 | reverse complement strand
TACCGATAATTATTTTTTGAGATTGGGAAAACAATGTCAATTCAATGACGTATCTGACGCGGATAGCTTTGAGAATGCCCTTGAAACCCGTTTAGACAGAAAAACGCCATTATTTTTATTAGTCAGTCGCTTTGAACTGGGGGCCGATGCGCCACGCGAACAATTAGCGCGTATCATACGCAGTGCCACAACTACCGCGCCGCATTTTCACGTTATCTTGTGTGGTGGGGAAAAATTGGCCGATTTAAAATATCAAAACGGTGCGATGTCTTTATTAAATCACGCGGAAGTGAAATATTGCCCTGAATTGAGTCGCTCAGAAGTTTACGCTTTGTCTCAGCGTCATTTTGGAAATGCGTCATTCTATGTTTTAGATGATACTTTGGCGGATAACTTTTTAGATATCAGCGGTGGCGTGCCAAAATTATTGATTGAATGCTTTAAATTAAAACAACAACGCCCTGATTTACCTTTAAACAGCTACCCTGACAAATTAAGCCAATGTCAGTATGTTTATGGCTTGTTCACACTACTGATTCAAGAGCCTTCCAATAGAGAAAAAGTCTGCCAGTGGGTACAAAAAGAAGAAGTTGGCAAAGCCGAACCTTATATTCAAGACAATGTCTTGCGCCAGTTGTATTGGAAAAATTTGTTAGTCGAACGTGAAATCAATGGCGAAAAGCGCCTGTTTTGGCGCTCTGAAGTCATGCAGAAAGCTGGAAATCATATTTGTGGCGCTGAAAAATAACCCCTTTCCCCTTCTCATCTTTTACCTCTGTGTACCTCTGTGTATCTCTGTGTACTCTGTGTTGGGGTTTTTTATTTCGTTTTTTTTTAACACAGAGATCACGGAGTACCACAGAGTACCACAGAGTATACATATTTGTGGCGCTGAAAAATAACCCCTTTCCCCTTCAATTAATGGGACTTCCCTATTATCATCTTTTACCTCTGTGTACCTCTGTGTATCTCTGTGTACTCTGTGTTGGGGTTTTTTATTTCGTTTTTTTTTTAACACAGAGATCACGGAGTACCACAGAGTACCACAGAGTATACGTCACAATCTGTGTTATCATTACTGCGTTCCATTATTTAAAGAAATCTTGCGAGAGCAAGAAATTAAAGCCTTATTAACACAAGAGTTCAAAACAACACCACAATGATCAATTATCAATGAACATCTGAAGCCACATTGCAGCACTACCCAAAAACGGATCATTGATAATTGAACATTGATAACTGAAAAAAGGAGGCTTGTGCAATGAGCCATTTATCAGACATTGGTTTCCCCGTTGAATCAAGGGAAGCCTTTCAATCTCTTGCTCAAAGTGTCTACAACAAAGGGAATGTCATTGACAGTGCTAACGGATATTGTGTCAAATTCACTGATGAGCGTTCAGGCGCTGAATTATGGTTGCAATTCAATAAGCAGTGGGAATTTATGGGCATGAATCCCCATTACGCTGGCATGACTCACATGAGAGTGTGTTTGACAGATAGGATGACAAAAGCACAAAATGCAATGGAGGGCGCTTTTCATTGTTGGGCTAATCCAACCCAAGAAAATCTGCCTGAATCAGGCGCTTATCCTTTTGTTTTTGACTTACCCGATTTTTGTGCCGTACCCCATTTCAACTTGCCTACATTGGTTGACATTCAATTGACAACCTTTGCTTACGAAATGAATTGTTTTGATAACGACACTGAATTTAATGACCATTCAGAATTGAAATATGCCTTAGAATCTTTTATTCCTATCGGCCTTTTTAATGCTGATGATAATCCAACTGAACAAGCTTTTGGTTTTTTTGCCGCTCGCGTACTCAATGTTGCCGACAAGGTGAACGAATTAACCGGTGAAAAATTTTTGTGGCTTGATGTGAAAACATTAGGTTGCGAAATGGATGTGGTTTGTGATTACAAATTACTCAATAAAATGCCCCAAGTCGGTGGCATTATACAAGGACAATTTTGGTTGTCTGGCAGAATCACTTCCTCCAACCCTGTCAAATAAGTAGAGAAATGGTGGGCAACGAAAACACGTTACCCTACAAAACGGCTCTCATTTCTTTTTGGGGGTAACACGTTACCCACCCCGACATAAGAAGGAATGGTGGGCAACGAAAACATGTTATAGCGTTTCCCGATTGAATGAAGTACAAGTTTTGTTATTTGTTACAAATTTATTTTGCTAAAGCTTTTTTGTTCCAAATTTATTTTGCTAAGGCTTTTTCGTTCCAAATTTATTTTGCTTTCTGTACGATTGGGCATGAGTGTACTTTATCCAATCGGGAAACGCTATACCCACCCTACAAACGGCTTGTGGGCAGTCAAAACACCTTACCCACCCAACATAAGATAATCATGAAAAACAATACCTTACGCATCGCTACCCGAAAAAGTCCATTGGCTTTATGGCAAACTCATCATGTGCGCGAAGTCTTGTTAGGCTTTTATCCAGAATTACAAGTTGACATCGTAGAAATGACGACTAAAGGCGATAAAATATTAGATACGCCGTTGGCGAAAATTGGTGGAAAAGGCTTATTTGTCAAGGAATTAGAAAATGCAATCTTGGAAGTTCAGGCAGATATTGCCGTGCATTCTATGAAAGATGTACCGGTTGAATTGCCAGATGGATTACATTTACCCGTCATTATGCGCCGTGAAGAACCTTTTGATGCTTTTGTCTCTAACACCTATCCGAAATTCGCCGATTTGCCAAAAGGGGCGATTGTCGGTACTTCAAGCTTACGCCGGCAATGTCAATTATTGGCACATCGCCCCGATTTACAAATTCGCTCCTTACGCGGTAATGTCGGAACCCGTTTAAGCAAATTAGATAATGGCGACTATGACGCGATAGTGTTAGCGGCCGTCGGGCTAAAACGATTGGGATTAGTAGAACGTATTCGTGAAGTCTTAGATAGCACAATCATGTTACCAGCGATTGGGCAAGGTGCGATAGGTATTGAATGTAGACAAGATGATTTAGAAACGCGCCAACACATTGATAACTTGAATGATCAGGAAACGCATGACTGTGTCATAGCTGAACGGGCCTTAAATGAATCTTTAGAAGGGGGTTGTCAAGTGCCTATTGCGGGTTATGCGGAAATCCAGTCAGAAAATTTGACAATGCGAGGATTAGTAGGCGAAATCGACGGCCAACAAATTCTGCATCATCGTCTTCAAGGGGCGCGTCACTTGGCTGCCGAATTAGGAAAATCATTAGCACAGGCATTGTTGAGACAAGGGGCGGGTCGAATACTTGAAAAACTGAAAGATTAAATGTGGGTGCGAGAGGTTTGAAAGTTTGAAGTGATAGAACGTTGATTAGACTGATTAACGCTGATTTTTTAATCAACGTTAGGAATCGTCACAAAATAATTTGGACATTTATAGATGTTCATAAAAATAATATCCAAAAGGGCGAACACGCAGGTTCGCCCCTACATATACCTCGTAGGGGCGAACCTGCGTGTTCGCCCC
>QNEL01000697.1 GCA_003645185.1 Candidatus Parabeggiatoa sp. nov. 3 | reverse complement strand
TTCATCACTCTTATGATTCAATCTGTTTTCTCTCAATTTTTCGACTAACTTTTTACTATCCAACTTTTCGAAAGTAATTAAAACTTCTTTATTATCCAATTTCTTTCCTTTTTCCATTAAAATAATATAAAAATTGAACGGTTGAACACTCATTGGCCCCTAGTTGATATTTTAAAATTGAACAATTGAACACTCATTTCACCCCTATTTACATCTAAAACTGAACAACTGAACATTAAAAATATTTAACAAAATCAACTACTTATTTTTATTCTTCTTTCTTACATAACAGTCAAAAACGTCTTTAGCGTCTTTAGCGTCTTTAGCGTTTATTTTTTAATTCAATAGTTCACATTGATTTTTATTTAACGCTAAAGGCGCTAAAGGCGCTAAAGACGCAAAGGAGCTAATTCTTAATTCCTTAGCGTCTTAGCCCAAAGTATTACAATAGGCACCCGCAAAATATCGGTAGCACTCAATGTTCATGTCGATTTTTTTGAACAACATCACGGCCCGACTCGAAACAGGATTAAATCAAATGAATTGAAGGCAATACAAATTTAGAGCTGTTCTGTACGTTCTTAAATCGCTATATGGATGTGGGGAATTCTCCCGCTGAGGCAATGAGATCAGCCCAGCCTCAAAAACAGCTTATAGTAGGCAGTAGAGGCTATCCGCTGAGTTTGGGTATTTGTTATGAGAGTTTGATTGTGGGTTCCGATACCCAAATCTTAAAGCAACTTTCTCAATCGGTAATGGTAATAGAGGAAGGCAAACCGGTTGTATTGTGTTCGGTTTAAGGCCTTTAAAATAGGTACGCATAAATCTTTTAACATTTGCTAAAGGGCTCCCTGCGTGTTTTTGCTGCCCTGCAGCCTTTTACAAAATGTTAATAAACTTTTGCGTACCTACTTAATAGCTTTGAGGCGGCCTGAAATGCAATGTGATAACTGATAACTGAAGAACACACACTTTAGAAATCAATTAGGAGTCAATAATGTATAACCTCGCAATTTATGAAAGCTTTTAATTTGTTTTCAAACTACTGATAATGGGTTTATATTAATTTGCGCCACTCCAATCAAGCTGCAAAATCAATTTGGAACGAAAACGGCAAAATCAATTTGGAACGAAAATCTCACTGCAAAATCAATTTGGAACGAAAATAGGCAGGATAGAAACACATCATTTTTGATAGAAAATTAAGGCGTAATCGGAATGGTTAAGACGGGCGTATAATATTTTTGTTCGCCAGATTGCAATGCAAGCAACTGTTTGAGTAGCGAGAAGCTTGATTTGGAGGTGAGATCATTGTCTTCAATGTAAAACCATGCGCCGCGATAATTAATAGCGACATAAGGGGAGCTTGGACGAGATGATGATGTGCGAATACGGAACAGATCATAGGTGACATCATGCCAGTCAAAAACATCGCCTGATTCATGTTGTGTCACTGTGACTTTGCCAGCATCACGATCACGCCGGGGTACTTCTACTGCTTGAGACAGATAAAACATACTTGCCATCAGTGAACGGGTTGTCATGACAATGGCTTTTTTACTCTTTATTAGACTAGGCGTGACTGGAAATTGCAAAGTCTCTTTGTCAAGATTCAACGCTTGCAGGAATGCTTGTACATCACTGCTTTGATGACTTTCAGGTACTATTTTGAGAACAAGTTCTTTACCCGCCTTGTCAGCCGCTAGGATGATGGAACGACTTTGCTGGAGGCGTCGCATTAGTGCCGATACCTTATTAAAACGTTCATATTCAGGTGCTTTGTCGGGTGTCGGTCCAGATGCCGTTGGCGCATTAGGAATACCGTTAAGACTCTGCACGACGATACGCATCAATCTGTCACTTGACCACCCGGAGTGATACAACAACAGCAGTATCTGTGGATTAAGAGGTGTCAAGATCTGCTTGACGAATTTTTGACCCTGCAAAGGCGCGTATGTGATGGTGGGCCTTTCAACATAACTAAGCCCTGATGAAACACCGTATTTATCCGCAACAGAAGGCACTAGAGAGGCCGAAGCATTAATATTGGCTCCAAAGGCAAAACTGGTTGAGATACTGGTGGTTTCTATAAACAAGGGCGTGTCACGATATCGCAGTCGCACTAAATTCAGCAGCAGTTGTTCATTATTCGTCTGCTCAATAACGATGTTGTAATCGTTTCTGGACATCCTAATAGCATTTGGCCCCAAATTGGAACAGCCTACCAATAGCGTTATAGCTACAAGTATGATCACTTGTGGCGATTTGCTTTTGAAGAAAGACATGAGTTACTCCTGTGTGTCAAAAAAATAAATGGTTTGCTTCGAGTGGCTAAGGATAACATTTTTTGAGTCGCGTTTCTTAATAGGCCGTTGCCAACCGGATATCGTCTTTTGTGGAGTACGGCTTAAAGTTAAAGCATCAGGTGGGGTATCTTTGGTAATCGTTGAGCCGGCACCAAGAGCCTTGTGCGACGGTTGATTTTTTCAATTCGACGAAATGGCCTATATGTACTTGTTCTGCTATAGAGGTGTGTGAAAAATAACTTGTAAAAACCTGACAGGTTTGGCAAACCTGTCAGGTTTGGCCCGTGAAATTATTTTTCTGACAAACTATAATACGGTGTCAGGGCGCAAACGTGCAAAAGGCCCGATGCTCCAAAAGCGCGCCAATCACGACGTTTTCAATAACGCAATGACTGAGTATTTCGACCTCATCAGCAATTGTCGCGTTGCGAATGACGGTATGGGGCCGATTGTGACACGATTGCCGAGTTTGATCTCGCCTTCCAAAATGACATTGATATCTATAGTTTGTCAGATACATCAGTTGGCCTTGAACATACTGGATATCAAGGTATTGATAACTGATAACTGAAGGAGGCTTTGAAAATCGTGCCATGCTTTTCAGGCAGAAATGTGAAATACTGAACAGTCACTGTGAACAAAAGTTTTGAGTTTTACTGATATGAAGCGTTTCATGGACTTGTGTACCAAAATGTCCATAAACGATATGGATACTGTCGGGTTTCAGTGCTAATGCGGTGTCTAGCCTTGGAAATGGTGGGTTTAGCGGAACTGGCCTTCAGATAGCGAAGCACAGCTCTACCCAGCCTACAAGACTCAATGCCACTTTGCATGAAAAAATCAGCAATTGATAATTTGTAATTGATAATTCATAACGATAATTGTTTTTTTTATTTCAACACATTAATTGTAAATTGTTGATTTTAAATGAGTATAAATTTAAGTTATTGTTGTCATAAATTTTATTTTTATTTAATCTCAGAGACTTACAAAGATGTGCTGAATATCGGTTTTATCGCCTATCGATCTCGGCCTCTTGTCCTTTTTTTGTTTAGCTGTCATAATGCGCGCTCTTTATTTTTGGCTAAAGGGATTTGTGGTGTTTTTTTGGCCAGCTTTACAGATTACTAGAGTTGTCCGAAAATAAGGGTTTTGTGAATTTAACTATTTGTTTTTATTAGCTAAAAATTTATTTA
>QNEL01000696.1 GCA_003645185.1 Candidatus Parabeggiatoa sp. nov. 3 | reverse complement strand
AGTCATGTTATTGCCTTATTATTTAGCGTGCATGAACATTGAACATCAGTATTTAGAATTGATGCAGAAATATCGGCCTTATGAAGGCATTTGCCTAGCCGATACTTTTGAATTAGCCGAAGAGAAGCAACAAGAACTCTTTGTGCCCGAAAATACGGAACGAGTTAAACGGCAACAACAAACCGATTTCTTTGTGATTATTGGCAATCCGCCCTATAACGCTTGGCAAGTCAATGAAAATGATAATAATAAGAATCAGAACTATACCACTGTAGATAATTGGGTGCGAGAGACTTATGCCAAGGATTCTAAAGCGACTTTAAAAAATGCTCTATCTGATCCCTACGTCAAAGCCATTCGCTGGGCTACAAATAAAATTGGAAAAGAAGGCATTGTCGCCTTCGTCACGAATAACAGCTTTTTAGACAGCATTGCTTTTGATGGCATGAGAAAACATCTGGCACAGGATTTTTCTAAGATTTATCTCTTAGATTTAGGGGGCAATATCAGAAAAAATCACGGCAAAACGGCTAATGTTTTTGATATTAAGGTAGGCGTGAGCATTAATCTCTTTATCAAAAGTAAGACGCAAGACAAGGCAATCTATTACGCCAGTCTTGATGAGACTTTAAATAAAACGGAAAAATTGTTAGCTTTAAAAGAGACAATCAAGTGGCAACCCATTCTGCCAAATGAAAATCATGTTTGGCTAACAGAAGGATTGCATCAAGAATTTGACGACTATATCCCATTAGGCACCAAAGCCGCTAAAGCAGAAAAGGGCATTACAGAAGGGGTTATTTTTAAGACTTATAGCAACGGCGTGAAAACTAACCGTGATACTTGGGCTTATAATTTTAATCCGCAAGTACTAGAACAAAATATGCAACGTACCATTGCATTTTATAATCAACAAGTTGAACAATGGATAAATCACTTCGATAAAGAAATTGAGGTTGATGATTTTGTGGTATATGATGATAGTGAAATAAGTTGGAGTAGAGATTTAAAGTTAGACTTGCAACGGGGTAGATTTGTTGAATTTAATGATGACAAAGTTAGAACATCCTTATATCGTCCATTTACTCAGAAAATGCTATACTTTGATGTTAATAGTATTATTGTTGACGTACCTGGACAATTTCCCAAAATTTTTCCTTTGAAAGAAACAGAAGCGGAAAATAGGGTGATTTGGATAAAAGTGGGGACAGATTGGCCTATGTTTGCTCTAATGACAAACATCATACCTGATTTACTTCCACAAGGTGGTTCTCAATGCTTCCCCTTCTACACCTACTGTGAAGACGGCAGCAATCGCACTGAAAACATCACAGACTGGGCATTAAATCACTGGCAACAACACTATCAAGATAAAGCCATTACCAAATGGGCCATATTCTACTACGTTTACGCCCTATTACATCATCCAGATTACCGCGAAAAATACGCCAAAAATCTAAAAAGAGAATTGCCACGCTTACCGCTCGCCCCCAAATTCTGGAATTTTGCCCATGCCGGCGAACAACTGGCTGACTTACACCTTAATTATGAACAAGCCGAACCCTATCCATTGGAAGAGATCGAAAATCCCAAATACCCCTTTAGCCTAGAAGTCGAAAAAATGCGTTTGTCCAAAGACAAAACCCAACTGATTTACAACAACTTCTTGACTTTAAAAGGAATTCCCAAAAAAGCGTTTGATTACAAACTTGGCAACCGCTCCGCCCTTGACTGGATTATCGATCAATATCGCATCAAAACCGACAAACGCAGTGGCATTGTTAATAATCCTAATCGCAAAGAAGACGAATATGGGATCATCGAATTGATCAAAAAAATCATCACCGTGAGTTTAGAAACACAGCGTATTGTGGAAGCAATACAAAATCTCCAATTTGATCGTCAAGCCTGATAGCCAACAGCTTTCAGCCGTTGTCTAAAAGCTCAAGTCAGGTGGTGGTGACTAACCTTTCACGCAAAAGTTTTTGTTTGCCTCAACTTTTGCGTGAAAAATAGTTCTCTAACATTTTATCCCCTTCAATAGGAATGGAATTTTCCAAAAGGCAAAATCGCTTGTGTGACTGTAGACAGTCACCACCACCTGACTTAAGCTTTCAGACAACGGCTGATGCTGTTGGCTGATTTAGGCTATTGACTGTCAAATTTTATAATAGCGACTTTATGACGATGCTAAGTATAATCATGAAGACGAGTTAATTTCATGCTTGAGATTGACGCATTATCATTATCACCATAAGCTTGTCTGATGGAACGCGCTATTTCTATTGCAGTCTCTTTTGAAGACAAGATATCTATAACCAGTCGATATTTCTCCTTTTCCACGAAATTTACACTTTCAGGATGCAAACGGATATCAGGATTGAGATCAACCTCTTCTAACTTTTTCAACTCATTAATGACTTTTTCGGCTTTTCTCTTCGTATTTTCCTCATTAAATAAAGCAATACGTTTATCTATGGTTAAATTTAATGCCTGTTGAGTTAATGCAATAAGTGAATGACGATCTGGGAATAATAATTGATATTGGCTAGGCAAAGTGTCGATTGCTACACCATTATTTGTGACTTCTGCTGCTTTTTGCGAGATTTCTATTTTAATGGTATCGCATAAGCCATCAATAGCAAATTGCATTCCTTTGATACCTGCTTTGCCTCTGACGACTGATTCAAAACTGTTGCGATCTAAATAGCGAAAGTGCTCAATCATTTGAAAATCAGCACTTTGCATATCAATAAATGCACGCACAACATCAATTCCTGATTGTAGAATCCCTTTCTTTATCTCTAGTTTACGCGCCTTAATTTGACGTTCCAATGATAATCTAGCCTGTCTTGCCTCTTCTGAAATGTCATCAATTGCTGTGAATAATCTTTGAATATCGGCTGCTTGATCTATTGCTGACTGCTTTGCTTCTTTTAAGGATTTCTCAGCAGCCTTAAATAATTTCACATGTCTAGTAGCAGCCCCAAAATCATCATCTGTCGTCAACTCAGTATTTGTAGATTGAATTTGAGCGAACAGATCATTTTTCCATTCATCAAAATTTGAGCTTTGAATTTTTCCCGTTAATTTAATGATCAGTTGATCCATGATGATAATCCTAGCCTAGTTTAATTAAAAGATTATATTATATCGTTATCGACAGCATAAAAAATTTACTTTGTGGCCTGAAATGTTCTATTTTTGAAAGGCTATTGTTTTTGATACGCTGCATACAATAGCAACAAATATAACCTTGTTTTTCTAACAAACGTTTTTTCAATTCATCCTTCTGTTATGTAAGAAAAAAGAATAATGTTCAATTGTTCAATTTTAAAATATCAACTATGGGCCAATGAGTGTTCAACCGTTCAATTTTATATAATTTTAATAAAAAAAGGAAAGAAATTGGATAATAAAGAAGTTTTAATTGACTTTCGAAAAGTTGGATAGTAAAAAGTTAGATGGTGGGCAGCAAAAAGACGCTACCCACCCTACGAGGAATGGTACTTTCATT
>QNEL01000695.1 GCA_003645185.1 Candidatus Parabeggiatoa sp. nov. 3 | reverse complement strand
TCCCTCTGCTTGAATTTTCTGCCCTCGTTTTTGCGTGCAAAAACTTTTGCATTTGGGATAATTATTTTTTTTGGACTTCCTTATATTGATCTGTTTTTCCAATAAATGCCAGAGGCGATGTGGAAAATTCAGACTTTCCAAACTGCACTGGTAGAAAGCTAGAAAATGGCAGAACGACGAGGCGAACTGATCTGGAACAATTGGATAATTGGCTAGTTCAAGTGATTGCTGCTAATTCCCTTATCGTATATATGGTTTTTAGTACGCAATCAATAATGCGACAAGGTGTACAAAGTTGACTTTGTGAATTTGACTTTTACAACTGTGTTTGGACTCCATTTATCACCTGTGGGCAACGGTGTTGCCCACCAATCAAGATAAATCTTGAACGCCAATTTCAAGATAAATCTTGAACTCCAATCAATGAACTCCAATTTCAAGATAAATCTTGAACTCCAATCAATTATCAATAGTTAAAATTCGTTTATCTTAGTAATTCGTTGTACTAGTACAAGAAAGCGGAAATATCGAGACCAACCAGCCAACAGCTTTTCACGCCAAAGATTTTGCGCGCAAAATCTTTTTCACGCAAAAGTTTCGCGGAGCGAAACTTTTGCGTGAAAGCGTGAACCGAAGGTCAGCGAAGCTAAAGCAGTTGTCTAAAAGCTCAAGTCACCTAAAGGTGACTAACATGCTGCCGTTTTTGCTAAAACGGGCAGCTTTAAATGGATTTTTACTACCAAAAAAGCGCAAATGATAACTTTAACAGTATACAAACTTTTTTTACAAAAACGATGCTAAAAATAATATTGTGGGGATGTAGTCACCTTTAGGTGACTTAAGCTTTCAGACAACTGCTTTCACGCTTTCACGCTAAAGTTTCGCTCCGCGAAACTTTAGCGTGAAAAAGATTTTGCGCGCAAAATCTTTGGCGTGAAAAGCTGTTGGCTGGGTGGTCTGATCATTGGAGCGATCCTGCACTAGCTGATGCCTAAAATTTCAATAAATTCTTTGAAAATCTGTTCAAGATTATCGAGATCAAAATCTTCTGCTGATTCCTGCAACTTTTCAGCATAGTGAATCAATCCCGGCAGATTATATTCAGAGGCCTGTTCTATTAGCGTATTGGCAAACGCTTCTATGCTATCCGTTTCCATCATGCCATATTGTATATCCTCTAACAGTGGTGTGATGTCTTGTTTTAGTTGCTCGCTCAATTCGGTAGGAATGACCATTTTTTCCACTGAAAGCGTTGCTGACGCTTGATGTTTTTGACTGTCGCGTTTTGAGTCTTCAGTGGGGGCTGTCTCGGTATACTTTAAATACTGTGATAATGCGCTAAACAGGGCGGGTATTTTGAGGGGTTTGGATAGGTAGTTGTCAAAGCCATAAATTATGAGCTTGGATTGATTATTCAATTCGACAGAAGCGGTTAAAGCGATAATCGGTATATGTTGGGTATTGGGATTCTTTTTGAGTACTTGGGTGGCTTCATAACCATTCATGCCGGGCATTATTATATCCATTAAAATGAGATCAGGTTGATATTCCTGTACCATCAACAGGGCTTTTTGTCCCTCTTCAGCTTCTATCACTTCCAAATTGACTTGGGATAGGCATTCTTGGATTAAGGTGCGATTGGATTCAATATCATCGACAACCAGTACCTGGGCTTTTTCAAACTGGATTTTATTGATATCAAAGGTGTTTTCGTTTTCAATTGGAACGGTTGGTTCGGTGTTCAGTATTGAGACTTGGTGTAAAATGATTTTAAAAACGCTGCCTTGGCCGACTTGGCTTGAAACCAAAATTTGACCATTCATCATTTCTACCAGTCGTTTGCTGATGGCTAAGCCTAAGCCGGTGCCGCCAAATTGTCGAGTACTTTGACCTTCTTGTTGTCGGAATGATTCAAAAATAACTTCTTGTTGGTTCTCTGGAATACCAATACCCGTATCAGTCACAGAGATGATTAAATCAATTTTGTCATCAATTTGCTCACCAGAGGGGTAAGCACTTAGTTTAATGTAGCCCTGTTCCGTAAATTTGATGGCATTACCGATCAGATTGAGCAACACTTGCCGTAATCGGGTTTCATCTAAACGTAGTGTTTTTGGTAATTGTTCATCAATGTTAATAATCAATTCTAAGTTTTTATCGGCAATATTGACGGCAAAAATCTGTTTCAATTCTTCAAAAATGAGATAAGGATTGATCGCTTCATACTGAATATCTAGTCGCCCTGCTTCAATTTTGGAGAGATCAAGTATATCGTTGATCAGGGTAAGTAAACTTTTGCCAGCCGTTTGAATTGAGTCCAAATAATTAGTTTGCTTTTTATCGGTGATTAAGATAGATAACAGGTTGCTGAAACCGATAACCGCATTGAGGGGGGTGCGTATTTCATGGCTCATGTTAGCGAGAAACTCGCTTTTAGCGCGATTAGCCGATTCTGCTGTTTCTTTGGCTTGTTGCAGTGCTAATAAGGTTTGTTGTAGTTTGGCTTCCACCCGTTCACGTTCAATCAATTGCAGACGCAGTTCGTTTTTTTCTTGACGTAAGGCTTGCTCAAAATAGGTTGATTCAGTGACATCGCTGGTGGTAACCAATAAAGCCGCATCAACATAGTCGCAAGCATCAATTTGCAATTCAAAGTAGCGTTCTTGTTCATCAAAGTTCTGATGAAGAATTTGAGGTATGATGACGGGTTGTTCGGCCCTTTGAATTAAGGCATGCAATCTATCTTCATAGCCAATTAACATGGGAAAGATATCGGTAAGGGTTTGTCCGATTAAATCAGTTGAGACATCGTTTACCCATTGAGATAAGGGCGAATTGCACTTGATAATGATTAAATCGTTATTAACCAGCGCATAGCCAATTTCGTGGAAGTCAGACATGGTATTTTTCAGTTATCAGTTATCAGTTCCACCTTTCACGCAAAAGTTTTTGCGCGCAAAAACTGGGGCAAAGAAATCAGTTAGTCTATGAGTTCTCATTTGAGTTCTGCTTTGAAAATTTTCACACTGTACGGTTAAACATAAGATGTTTTATAGATATTTAAAAAAATATTCATGATTTGTAGGGTGGGTAACGGGTTTTTGTTGCCCACCATTTAAGCTTAAGGTGGGCTTTAATAAGACGTTACCCACCATTTCACATTTCACGCTAAAGTTGCGCGCAACAAAGCGCGTGAAATACAGTTTTTGCGCGCAAAAACTTTTGCGTGAAATACATTTATTATTCGTAAGTAGAATGAGGGGTGATTAGTATAAATATCAATAATATCAATCTGTTAATAACTGTTCATTGATAACTGTTTATTGATAACTGATAACTGATAAACCTTCTTTAAAAAAACTTAGCCAGCAACATACACATAATAATACACCCGCCTGCGAACCAGCTAACGCTATCGGTTAAGGCAAACTGTACAGGATCATCTAACATTTGCCCACGGTGGGCTAAAAACCAAATACGGATAATCCAATACAACAAAATGGGACAAATCAACCAC
>QNEL01000694.1 GCA_003645185.1 Candidatus Parabeggiatoa sp. nov. 3 | reverse complement strand
TGGCAAAACTAATTCATTAAATTGAGATAAAGGGCGTTTAATTAAACGGGCCGATAAATGCGCTCGCGCCGCGGCGCGGATAAATAATTCAGGCGTAAAACGATTATTTTCTAGTGGTAAACCGGCCTTCAGTGCATCCGCAGAAAATGGTTTACTCAGCAATTTGGTTAAAATGACGAGACACTGCAAAAGGGGATCATCAAAAGTCGCTATATTATGGCTTTCTTGCCAAGCGTTAGTTGAGAAAGTGGATTGAGTCATATTGATTTTGTTTCTATACTCTTTGCTGGAATAAATTTAACTTTTATATTTTTTTGGCAACCCCAGGTGCAACGCAGGGCTATTCACTCGAAAAAGATTAAAACGCTCAACCCCGAAGGGGTTGAATGTGAATAGCCCCAGGTGGCAACCTGGGGTTGCCAAAAGTTAAATTTATCCCCGCGCCGAGTATATATAAATGTTGCTGAAGTTATCAGTTATCAATGCCTTGATATTGACTATTATTTAAGGTTAACATATTCATTCGTTAAACAATAACATTGTCATAAATTATTTTGCGGTTCGATTTATTTTCATTACAAAATTTATGTGTACCTACTTAACAATAAATGTTATAAGCCTATTAAATTGAGTTTTCCCGTTTTCGCACAGAAAACAACTGAAAGCTAAACTTGTATTTAAAAAAGAGAATTGACAAATACCCTCAAAAGGAGAACTAAAAATGTCAGTATCCCCCTCCCCTAATTCAAGTCAACTGACACAGGCTCAACTTGATGAATTAAAAGAAGTCTTTGACTTATTTGATGCAGATGGCAATGGTTCGTTAAGTCGAGAAGAAGTGGCCAATGCTATGAATTATCTTGGCCTGAATCCCACAGATGAAGAGTTGGAGAACATCTTCATCATGGTTGACGCGGATTTGAGTAACACTATAGAGTTTTCTGAATTTGTCGAGTGGGTTTCTACTAAAGTCGATACGCATTCCGAACAGGAGTTACTTGAAATTTTCAAGCTGATTGACCTTGATGGTAATGGGTCTATTTCAGAAGACGAATTACGTTATCTGTTGGATGCCTTAAAACTCAACCTGAGTGATGAGGAGATCACGGCTCTGATGCAACAGGCCGATCTCGATGGCAATGGTGTCATTGATTACAATGAATTTGTTCAAGCAAAAGGCTTGTGGAGTAAGCTGAAACTCACCGTTGGCATTTCTCGCTCTTTTAAGGAGATTATTAAGCAATATACCCAACTTGCCGAAAAACCATCGGCGGGCTTTGGCACAACGAAGCTACTTGAGTATGGTAAGCAGAATGCTCATCGATTAGGATACGAAGTGTCTCAATTCCCTGATGTGGTTTGGGAATCTTCTTGTATGTGTGGAAATCCATTCTCTCTTGGGTTGGTTTCGGAAGGTGAAGTGGTTGTTGATTTAGGCTGTGGTGCTGGTGCTGATCTCTGTGTAGCGGCCCGTTTGGTGGGTGAGACAGGCAAGGTGATTGGTGTCGATATGACAGCAGCTATGGTGAAAAAGGCGAGAAACAATGCGCTTGTGTGTGGTTTTAATCAGATTGAAGTCATTCAAGCACCGTTTGATACGGGCAATCATAAGGCTATCCCGGTGGGTATAGCTGATGTGGTTATTTCAAATGGCACTTTCAACTTGTCTGCTCGCAAAAAATGTGCTTTTATTCAGGCCTTTAATTGTTTAAAGCCCGGTGGCCGATTTTATTTCGTCGATATGGTTTTTCAAGAAGGGCAAGACAAATCGGAAATGTCAGAAGGCAGTTGGTGTGATTGTGTAGCAGGTGTCGTGCCCATTTCAACCCTATTGGAAACAATGAAATCGGTTGGCTTTGTCGAATGTGAACAGGTGGCCTTTACAGATTACCGTACCTCCGAATTCACCATTGGTGCCACGTTCCGTGCAAAAAAACAGCAATAGACTAGAATTGTAGGGTGGGTAACGTGTTTTTGTTGCCCACCATTAATTAAAAAATCACCGATATCACCGATACAACCATACCCGCATTAATAAAATTAATTGTAGGGTGGGTAACGTGTTTTTGTTGCCCACCATTAATTAAAAAATCACCGATACAACCATACCCGCATTAATAAAATAAATTGTAGGGTGGGTAACGTGTTTTTGTTGCCCACCATTAATTAAAAAATTACCGATACAACCACACACGCATCAATAAAATAAATTGTAGGGTGGGTAACGTGTTTTTGTTGCCCACCATTAATTAAAAAATTACCGATACAACCACACACGCATTAATAAAATAAATTGTAGGGTGGGTAACGTGTTTTTTGTTGCCCACCATTCCATTAATTAAAAAATCACCGATATAACCATACCCGCATTAATAAAATAAATTGTAGGGTGGGTAACGGGTTTTTGTTGCCCACCATTCCATTAATTAAAAAATCACCGATATAACCACACACGCATCAACGAAATAAGCTTCTCCGTATCGACAGGCTTAGATAAATAATCATTCGCGCCCGCGTCAATGCACTTTGCTTTATCGCCTTTCATCGCTTTTGCTGTCAAGGCAATAATTGGCAATTTGCGATACTGGGGTTGTTCTCTGATTTTCCGCATCGCTTCATAGCCATCCATTTCTGGCATCATAATATCCATTAACACAATACTGATATCGGGATGTTCTTCTAATGATGTTAACGCTTCTAAGCCATTATTGCCAGCAACCACTTCCATGTTTCTTTCTTCCAACACCGTTGCCAAAGCAAACACATTGCGTACATCATCATCGACAATCAAAACCTTTTTCTCATTTAAAATCAATTCTTTATCATGTACCATTCGCAACATTTGGCGTTTTTGGGCAGGCAAGTTGGCTTCCACTTGATGGAGAAATAAGGTGGCTTCATCTAACAAACGTTCTGACGAACAGACGGCTTTCACTGGCAAATGATCAGCACATTGCAGCAATAACGCTTCTTCTTCGGCTGTCAAGTCACGTTCAGTATAAACAATCACCGGAGTTTGGCATAAGCCTTCTTGTTCTTGCATATTTTCTAGCAATTGGCCGCCAGAACCTTGTTCTATATCCATATCTAGGATAATGCAATCAAAAAATGTTTCGCGGAGATGCCCTAAAGCGGCCGCTCTTGTCACCGCCAAGGTGGTTTGGATATCCTCACCTTCCACTAATTCCAAAATCTTTTGTTGATGCGGTTCGTTATCCACAATCACCAAGACTTCCTTAACCGCCTTGCTAATAAACTGTTCTATTTTTTTGAAGACTTCTCCAAGTTGCTCCATGTTGACAGGTTTTTGCAAAAAACCAATGGCCCCCATTTTGGTGGCATTCAGCGTATTTGGCTCAGCGCCTGAAATGAAATGTACAGGAATATGGCGCGTTTCGGGATTGTCTTTCAATCTTTCCAAAACCGTCCACCCATTCAGGCTAGGTAAGCCAACATCCAGTATAATCGCGTTAGGCTGATATTCTTCAGCTAATTGCAAACCCGTTCTGCCGTCTTCGGCC
>QNEL01000693.1 GCA_003645185.1 Candidatus Parabeggiatoa sp. nov. 3 | reverse complement strand
CATTCGCAAAATAAATTTTGCACTCCAACAATCGCAAAATAAATTTTGCACTCCAACAATCGCAAAATAAATTTTGCACTCCAACAACCGCAAAATAAATTTTGCACTCCAACAACCGCAAAATAAATTTTGCACTCCAACAACCGCAAAATAAATTTGAACGAAACCGCAAAATAACATGCATTCCAGTCGAGCCTTCGCGAAAATAAATTTGGAACGAAAATTACGATTGTTACTCTTCAGTGATAATTGGCATGACTTCTATTTCCACTCGCCGCTGGAAGGCTAATACTGAAGCATCCAATAAAGGAAGTTGTAGAGGACTTTGATCACCATGTCCTTGTATTTTAATGCTTTTTTCTGAAATACTCCTGTATATTAAGGCGGCTTTTATGTTTATTGCACGCTCGACGGATAATTCATGATTGAGTTCTTTCTTTCTTTTGAGCGATTTCACATACAAAAACCGCTGACTGTCACTGTGTCCATGAATGATAATAATTGAAGAATCAAGTTGCTGCAATGCAGCCGCGATTTCATCCAGTTGGGGATCACTCGAAGGCGGTAGGGTGGCCTCATTCAGGGCAAATCTCAAGTTGATGAAGATGTGTTTGGGTGGTACTTCGATGCCACGCAGTTTACAATCAGCAATCTTTTTATTGAGGCGCTGTCGTCGTTGTTCATCATATAAAACCAGTAGACTCTCTCCTTCAATCAGTTCATCTTTGCCAGTAAAGGCATAACGCTTGTCTTTCAACAGTGCCATGACTTGTGTTTTGGAATCCGTCAGGGCGTTGCAAGCTTGTGCATACGCTTCTAGGCTCAGTGGAAAACGTTTTTGTTTGTAATAAGTTTTTCCTAAGCCGTGCCAAGCCTTATAAAATTTTTTGTCATATCGATGGGCTTGTTTGTAATGATGAACAGCCTCAGAATACTGGCCTTGTTTATACAACAGAGAAGCCAAGCTGGTATGGACATCGGGCCTATTGGGGCAAAGTTGCAAGGATTTGGAAAATAACAGTTTTTGCTGAGAAATCGCACGGCCTTGACTATGTAAATGATAAGCGCGGAACAGTAAATCGGTGGCTAAGTCACAATCTTGAGAAGCCATCAGGGGTTGAGAAAACGTGATAATCAGTAATGCTAAGCTCAGTTGATTGTATAAGCGTTGAATTGGCATAATATAAATTACTCCTAGTGAATAGCGAATAGTGAATACGAAAATAACTTACCACCTATCAGTTTGTGTCGTTTCAAAAATACACATAAATATAGTGTATTTATATCAAAATATAATTAAAAATCAAATTTGCGTGAAAAAGTTTTTGCGCGCAAAAACTATTGCGTGAATTACTTATTCTCTGTGGTACTCTGTGGTACTCTGTGTTCTCTATTCGAGGTTCAAGTTTTTGCGCGCAAAAACTTGAACATCGAATGTTGAAAAAAATTGTCTTAATTCAAATCTATTTTAAACTAAAAGTGGGTACCAGAACGACAATGTTCTGATCAAACCATTTCAATAATCACAAAAATCATAAAATGCTTGGTTAACATGTCTCATTTTATTAGAATTTTAACGCTTTTCTTTTTAATTACCACAATCTTAATGGGTTGTGGGCAACAAGAGACGCAATCTCAAGTCATCCAAAGTCAAGAACCCAAATCTGTTGGTTATTTACGACTGCCTTTAAACGGGGCCGTTAAAACCCTTGATCCGGGTTTAATTTTAAAAATCAATCAGGTTGAAGTGGTTGAACAGTTATTTTTGGGATTGACGGATTTTGATCCTAAAACTTATGAGGTATTACCAGAACTCGCCAAAGATTGGCAAGTCAGTCACAATGCCACGGTTTATACTTTTCGCCTTCGTCAAGATGTTAAGTGGACTAATGGTGAGCCAGTCAAGGCCCAAAATATTGTGTGGGCCATTCGGCGTAATATTAGCCCAAAAACCGATTCGCCTTATGCCCATACGCTTTATATTATAAAAAATGCAGAGAGGCTTTATGAAGGTGAAATAACAGATATGAGCAAACTGGGAGTTAGGGGTATTGATGATTATACTGTTGAATTTACACTGAAACAACCTGCGAGTTATTTTCCTGCTTTGGCAAGCCTTTGGACATACAGGCCTTTGCCACGTCAAGCCATTGAACAATATGGCAAAAATTGGATTGAACCCAAGCTCATGCAGACGAATGGCCCTTACCGGCTCACTGAATGGGATAAAGGATCGCGACTCATTTTAAACAAGAATCCAGATTATTATGAAGCAGAGAAAGTCAATATTGCTGAAGTACATTACACGATTGTTCACGAAAATTCATTGGCTTTAGCGATGTATGAGAAAAATGAAGTGGATATCGTCGGTGGACAAGTTTATCTCCAGTTACCACAGAGGGAAATGTCTCGTATTAAGTCTGATCCGAATTTGCGTAAAGAGAGACACATTACGCCTTCTTTTTGCACAGAATGGTACGGTTTTAATACTCAACGGGCTCCGATGGATAATCCTTTGGTGCGTAAGGCTATAGCTGCTGCTATTGACAAAAAGACTTTGCTCAATGTGATCATCAAGGGTGAGAATATCACGGCAACGACTTTTACACCGCCGCCAATCTTTGGTGCCGTGGAACCCAGTGAGGAAGTGGGTATTTTATTTCGTCCTAAACAAGCGAAGGCTTGGTTAGCTAAGGCGGGTTATCCTGATGGCAAAGGATTTCCCGAAATCGTTTTGATGTATAACACTTCAAAAAATCACTCTGAAGTCGCTAATGCGATTAAAGTCATTTTGAAACATCATTTGAATATTGATATTGAAATACGGGGTTATGATTTTCTGTCCTATATCACTACGCTTACGGAAGAAAGCAAGCCGCATTTGTTTCGCATGAGTTGGTGCCCTGACTATCCTGATGCTCATGTTGGGTTATATGATGTTTTTCATCCCACTCAAGGTATCAATTGGATTGGTTGGGATAACCTTGAATTTGCTCAACAGGTTGAACAGGCTAGGCAAATATCGAATCCTGAAAAACGCAAAAAACATTATCGTCGTGCTGAGGAAATTTTGACCGAAGAAGAGGCGGTTATTATACCGCTTTATTTTTCAAGAACTCAATTTCTGGTGAAGCCGTGGGTAAAAGAGTGGTATCCGACGGGATTTGGGGGGCAACAGATTCGTTTTTGGCGTTTAGAATTATAATAATAACTACAAGGATTATTCTCGTTATAACGAATGAAAGGGGAAGGCGAACACGTAGGTTCGCCCAACCTTTGTGTTCGCCCTTTCAAATAATGGAAAAATCCCATTCATTAATTAATGATTTATCAAAAACGTTACCGTTTGAAATGCCTGTTATTTTGCGGCCCGTTTGGAATGCCTGTTATTTTGCGGCCCGTTTGGAGTGCAAAATTTATTTTGCGGCCCGTTTGGAGTGCAAAATTTATTTTGCGGCCCGTTTGGAGTGCAAAATTTATTTTGCGGCCCGTTTGGAGTGCAAAATTTATTTTGCGGCCCGTT
>QNEL01000692.1 GCA_003645185.1 Candidatus Parabeggiatoa sp. nov. 3 | reverse complement strand
CCAGGTGGCAACCCAATGCCATTAAGTTAAGCCTGGGCGAACACGCAGGTTCGCCCCTACAACCCCTGAATACGTGGGGTTTGGTAGGGGCATACCTGCGTGTCTGCCCTTAACGAAGGTGGCATTGAGGTGGCAACCTGGGGTTGCCTTCAATTCAAAATTCCTAATTCAAAATGCCCAATTTTTAGGTTCTGAACACCTCTATTGCTTTTGTTGGGACAGCTAAAACTTGTTCAGTCGCTGCATGAGGTTGTTGGGCATCTTTCTTAGTCGAACCCAAGCATTTGAACAGGATTAAAGAAACGGATTAAAAGAGGCTATTATCCAAAATGCCCTGCCTTGAGGCGCAAATTGATTTGGAAAAGTGAGAGGATGAGTTGCGGACAATAAAAGGGCAGGCTTTTATGTAGGGTGGGTAACGGGTTTTTGTTGCCCACCAATCAATCCATGTAGGGTGGATCACTCATTTTAAAAAAAAAGTTCAGTTTGTTACCGCGCTAAATTAAGTTAGCTATTGATAACCGCTAACCACGATAAACAAAGCCTCTTGGCCAAATGGCCTCGGGGCTTTTTTTTGCATCAACACAAGTTCAAAGTGTTTTGCAAAAAACGCGAAAAATCATACACCCATTCTGTTGTCAATGCAAATGCCATTGTCAAAAAATTCTGAACTTTTTGGGAGCCCCAGGTGGAGGCCTCATCGTTAGGCACAAGTCTTTAAGTATTTGATTTTAATGAGATTTGTAAGGTGGGCAAGCCTACCTTAAGCTTAGGTGGGCTTTAAAAACACGTTTCGCGCCAAAAGTTTTGCGCGCAAGACTTTTTTTGCTACCCCACCTACATTTTGATTTATGTCTAACGATGAGGGTTCCATCTGGGGCTATTCACATTCAATAAAAGCCCGTAAAGTCAACCAAACCTGACAGGTTTTAAAAAACCTGTCAGGTTTAATAAAAGCCCATTCCCTATCTTAAACCCGTAAAGTTAACCAAACCTGACAGGTTTTTAAAACCTGTCAGGTTTAATAAAAGCCCCATTCTGGGTTGGGAACGTCTAGCGAGAAAATAGAAATGCGCCCGTTTAATTAATATTGTTACTTTTTTTAAAGGCTTAAACAACCCGTTAGGGTTTTGCGATTGAGGCTTATGGGGCATCGCACGATACTTTATACTTTAGGCCTTGCCTTTGGCCGCCCCTAAAGCATTTTTCAAATGCGATGTCTGACATCGCATTGAATCCCTTTGTCAACATCAATGCCATTAAGCCTCAAATTGAACGCAGGATACTCGAAAAGCTAAAATCAAGTCAACATTGATAATTAATTGATCATTGATAGAGTTTGTTCGATAATCTACAATTAATAAGTGAAAGGTGATAACTGATTTCCACGCAAAAGTTTTGCGCGCAAAACTTTTGCCTGAAACTGATAACTGATAAATGCATTGGACTCTGATTTTTATTCTTTTATTATTAACGGCTTGTCAGCCGCAGCAATCTACAACGCCACGCGCTGCAAAAAAGCCGGCTGTTCATCTTGTCGAAACGGCTGTTGTGACGGCCCAACCTTTAACCACTTCGGCTGTTTATACGGGCACTTTACGCGCACAGCGCATTGTGCGGATTTTCACGCAAGAAAGTGGGCGCATTACCCTATTCCCCTATTATCCAAGCGATACCGTTAAACGTGGCACGATATTAGTTCAATTAGACGATGCGCTGTTAAAAGCGGAATTAGATAAAACCCTCGCTGTTCATAAGCAAAACCGAGTCAATGTGCAACGTTTGCAAAAACTGGCTAAACGAAAATTAGTTTCGGCCGATGAATTGTTACGCGCTGAAACGGAACAAGCTATCGCTCGTGCTGAAGAACGGATTTTGCGAACCCGTTTAAGCTATACCCAAATCAAGGCCCCTTTTACTGCCCTTGTGACGGCCCGTTTAGTCGAACCGGGTGATGTCATTGATACCAATACGCCGTTATTAACGCTGATCGATCCGGCCTCTTTAGTGATCGATGTCGCCGTGTCGGAATGGCTATTATCTCAACTGAAACTGAAACACCGCGTTTCTGTGCGTATTGACGCGCTAGGTAGCCAAACTTTTAAGGGGCAGATTTCACGTCTTCATCCCACCATCAATCCCCAAACTCGTTTAGGGCAAATCGAGATTACCCTACGCCCTTATCCTAAGGGGGTACGAGAAGGGCAATTTTGTCGCGTGACGATACAAACCCATCTTTCAAAACGCATCGCTGTACCCTATAGCGCATTACGCCGTGATCAAGAAGGTGAATATGTGTTTAAAATAGAGGAAATAGAGGGTGATGATAAGCAAGTGCAACGACAAACTGTTCGCAGTGGACGACGTTTAGCTGATAGGATCGAAATCCTATCGGGCCTGAAATCAGGCCAAGTGATTGTTATTAAAGGTTTTTTAGGTTTACTGGCGGGTAAAATGGTAGAAGCTGTCAATTGATTTTCCGCTGATTATTAATTTTGCTATAATTGTAAGGATTATTTATAAGAAAGGATTAAAAACCATAACTACAAGGATTGTATATAAGAAAGGATTAAAAACCATAACTACAAGGATTGTATATAAGAAAGGATTAAAAACCATAACTACAAGGATTGTATATAAGAAAGGATTAAAAACCATAACTACAAGGATTGTATATAATAAAGGATTAAAACCGAGTATAACCTCGAACCTATCCTTTCTTATATACAATCCCTGTCGTTATTGGTTTTTAACTGAGAGAAAAATAACAATGGAACGAAAATACAAACTCTTAATTGTAGATGATGACAATCACATTCGCACCACATTTCAAGATTACTTTACTAAACAAAGCTTTCTTGTCGAAACCGCTTCTGATGGGATCGAAGGGCTTGAAAAACTGCGTGCGGATGAATTTGATGTCGCCCTCGTGGAAATAAAAATACCGAAAATGAATGGTATTGAAGTTGTGCGTCTGGCTGATCAAGAAGGCATCAACACTGACATGATCATTTTAACAGGGCATGGTGATAGAGCAGATGCCGTGGCGGCTATAAAAGCGCATGTGTTTGATTGGTTTGATAAATATAGTCTCAACATGCCAGAATTATTAGCCAGTGTTTTTGCCAGAACAAAAGCATTAGCAGAAGGTGTTCCGCCTGAAGAAATCAGACGTTTAGTCTCCATCGTGCCAGGCTAAAAAGGGATATCACAAGATGAATAATATTGCCGAGCAAAGGTATTATTTTGATACCAATGCTTTACTGAAATACTATAATCCTTTGCTGAAACATTTTCAGGAAGAACAAGGCATTTTGCGAATACGTCGTTTAGTCGCCAATTCTGATTTTCCCATTTTAATCTCTCCCATAACATCATTGGAATTGGTGGGCAAAGTCACGACTTTTTTTCGTCAAAAGTCAATACAGAGAAAAACACTTCGTACTATCATAACTCATCTCAGGAAGGATATAGGAATCAATCCAACCTCTCGCCCTTTTGAAATGGTTGAGTTACCCGATAATGTTTTTCCATTAGCAGAGACGATT
>QNEL01000691.1 GCA_003645185.1 Candidatus Parabeggiatoa sp. nov. 3 | reverse complement strand
GCAGACACGCATGCGGGCAGACACGCATGCGGGCAGACACGCATGCGGGCAGACACGCATGCGGGCAGACACGCATGCGGGCAGACACGCATGCGGGCAGACACGCATGCGGGCAGACACGCAGGTCTGCCCCTACAAAACACCACGTCATGACGGGGTTTCTGGGGCGAATCTGCGTGTTCGCGTAGGGGCGAACCTGCGTGTTCGCCCATCCCAAAAAATGATGCAAATTCGCTGCCTTTTTATCCATTCATATAATCAGTATAGTTCTTTTAGCCGTGAATTGCTTATCTTACACACTATGGTGTGCTTGAAATAACTTGTGCCACATAGCGTGCCCAATCTTTGTTAGCATCACCAAATACTAAAAAATACGGATTAAGCAACGATTCTTTCGTGTTATAGCGTAGCGGTTGCATTTCAATATCGGTTAAATAACCCCCCGCTTGTTCAACTACACATTGCGCGGCGGCGGTATCCCACTCTGATGTCGGCCCAAAACGAGGGTAAATATCAGCTTTACCTTCAGCCACTAAACAACATTTTAAAGAACTACCAATACTCACTAATTCAATTTCTTCCTCCACACTGTCAAGAAATTTTTGTAAATGCTGATTGGCATGTGAACGACTTCCAGCGACGATTAAACTGTTTTTGGGACAAGAGCGTACTCTTATAGGTTCAGGCGAAGAATCGGGTAAACATTTAAAGGCCCCTTCCCCTTGGCAAGCAAAATAACTCACGTTTGTCACTGGCACATACACAACACCCAGTATCGGTTTATGATCGTCAATCAAAGCAATATTGACTGTAAATTCACCATTACGTTTAATAAATTCACGAGTGCCATCCAATGGATCGACAAGCCAATAACGTTGCCAACTAGCCCTTTCTTCAGCAGAAATATCAGTAGATTCTTCAGATAACACCGGCAAATCAGGTGTGATCGCTTTTAAACCAGTGACAATGGTTTCATGCGCTGCCATATCCGCAAGCGTTAAAGGGGATTTATCCGATTTTTGTGTCACTTCAAAAGGCGTGGCATACACTTCCATGATACGTTCTGCGGCAGTTTGTGCCATTTGATTGACCGTATCTAATAATGTTGTAAGGTTTAAATGATTGGACATGATTGGTTTCTCATCAATTATTTATTTATCTATACTCGACGCGGGCATAAACTTAACTTTTGGCAACCCCAGGTTGCCACCTGGGGCTATTCACATTTTCAGGCTAAAATTTCGCGGAGCGAAATTTTAGCCTGAAAACCCCTTCGGGGCCTTAGCGTTTTAAGATTTTTATGTTCGATTTTGTACTCCATGCTTGTGGGAAGCTAAAAGTTTAAATTGTGCCTGCGTGCAGTATATCTCTGTTTTTGAAAAAATAAACGCAAAAGATGCTAAAAACACAGTGTTAAGTGAAATTGCGTTCCTATTGCGTCTTTTGCGTTTTTTTTGGTTTCAGTTGGTTGTCAAATTAATAATAGCGATCTTATGAGAATGCTAAGTATAGCTAAAAACAATAGAACACATTATAAAACATTTATGGCATGAAGGATTATCAATTACGAATTATCAATTCTGAATTGTCTAACTCAAAAAATAAAACTCATTCAATGTTTTAAGATTGATGTGTTCATTAAACATTGATAATTGCTCATTGCTCATTGTTCATTGATATAGACTCCACCATATAACGTTCTACCTGAAGTGTTTTTGACCAATGATTCGGTGACAGCCCCGCTTTCCGTTTTAAATGGCTGAAAAATTCAGCCGGTTCTGTTAAAGATTCCCATACTGAAGGCAAAAAAGTGCCTCGATAGGGGCCATCGCTTAAAATCAAACCATCGACTCCCGGACGTAATTGTCTGATCAAATCAGCTTCAGACTCAAAAAACATCGGCTCAGGTTTACCGAGAATCGAGATATGAATCTCCAACCGAGGAAACTCGTCGCGCCGTAATCCCGGAAAACGCGGATCGGAAAAGGCCGCCGCATAAGCATGATAAGCCACATCACTCACCAAAGGAGTCTTTGCTTCAAGCGTACCTATACAGCCCCGTAAATTCTTCTGAATTTCCAACGTCACAAAAGTCGCTCGAATTGGCCGTAATGCTTCCACATAATCACGCGGTTCTACCAACAATGACTTACCAAAATCCAAACCATACTCAATGGATTGTTGAGCCACTTCTAATAACGTTTCACCTTCTGCTTTAGTTAAAGACATAAGCACCATACCCCACTACTTGATCCTTTGTGCCAGCGGTATCACCAGAATTACGCAAATCCACAGTTTGTGCTTGCATACCCCGTGCCTTGGCGACATGCAGCAACCCCTTGACGGGATGATACCCACAAGCTTGTTCATGAGCAATATCTTCTAAACGCAACGCTTCGATAGCCTCAGAAGTCTGCTTATCCAATTTTTGCGCCGCTTCATAACGATAATAATGACTTAAATCCGAACTGATCACAATCAAAGTCTCCGGGCCGCCCCAAAGTCTATCTAACACTTCCCCCACTTCCTCCGGACTTGCCTCACCAACCACTAAAGGAATCACACTGAAATCGCCCAAGACTTCCTGAAGAAACGGCAATTGCACTTCCAAACTATGCTCAGTCGCATGAGCAGCCTCCAATATCGAAACTTGAGGGAGAGATAGGATCGCCTCAATAGCTTGTTGATCTACCGGTATTTTCGATAAGGGTGTAGCAAAATAGCTCATAGCACTTGCCGCTAACCCCTTTAATGGCACACGATGAGAAGGGCCAAGTAATACGACTTTGTTAATGGTATCATGGCCTGGGGCTACTCGCGCGTAAACACTGGCCGCGATTGGCCCAGAATAGACATAACCGGCATGAGGTGCAATGATCGCCTTGGGTACCGGCCCCGATGCCTTATTAACCTGTTGCAAAAATTGCTTGACTGTGTTACTGAGTTCGTTCTGATTGTTTGGATAAAACATCCCAGCAACAGCGGGTTGTCTGATAGTATTATGCATTGTTTTTCCCTTTTATGTCTGATTTATTTTCTGGTTTTCCTTTAAAAAACACGTTTTTAGTAGGCGATTTATCGCCTAAATCCTGTTCATCAGTTAAACCCAATTTAAAACATAACATTTAAAACACTTTATAAAATAAATAATAAGGATATTGTCGCATTAAAAAAACCCATAATTGCAGGGGCTTTTAATATTGAGTGAATCAATGGTTGAACGGATTGGTTATGAGGTGTTTTGATGGGGTAGTAGAGACGCGATGCATCGCGTCTCTACAATTTCGCAAACGCCCGAATAGGTTATGAATGCTTTGCAGGGTTATCAGTATTGATTTGATGCCTTTCCCAAATGACTGATAACGAATTGAGTTGGATGGGTAGGGTGTGTAGCGTACCTACGCTGGCTTGAAATGATAAATTTCAGCATTATAAGTAGGGACACATAAATCTTTTAACATTTTCTATATATAAGAATTTTGTTAAAAAACTTTTGTTGACCTACATAATTCAAACTAAGTTTAGTTTATGAGTAGGACAGCTCAACCAGGATT
>QNEL01000690.1 GCA_003645185.1 Candidatus Parabeggiatoa sp. nov. 3 | reverse complement strand
GAATTAAATGTATTTCACGCAAAAGTTTTTGCGCGCAAAAACTTTATTTCACGCTAAAGTT
Organism: Candidatus Parabeggiatoa sp. nov. 3; assembly: GCA_003645185.1. GTDB lineage: Bacteria > Pseudomonadota > Gammaproteobacteria > Beggiatoales > Beggiatoaceae > Parabeggiatoa. The sequence continues at coordinate 3,496 of QNEL01000690.1, read as the reverse complement.
TCGCGAAGCGAAACTTTAGCGTGAAATCGTGAAATGGTGGGTAACGGGTTTTTGTTGCCCACAATCATAAGTCAACCACTGTTCAGTTTTCAGTAAATTATTGGAATCAAAATGCCATTCAAAAAATCAGGCCATAATCTGCTATTTAAAAAGCGTATTTAACTTGATTTGATTTATTAACATCTTGTTGATTATTAATAACTACCCAAATATTGACATTAATTAGAGACAATGGTTCGGACACTTTTTGAGGCCATAAATCTAAATCTTTAACCCCTTGATTTTTGATAGGAATACACAACACACTTTGGAAAACCCATTTTCGCTTGGAAAGCATGATTAATTCGTGAAATCAAGACCCTAATCCGCGTTATAAAATCAAAAATAAATTGTTTTTCAGGCTAAAGTATAGCGAAGCGAAACTTTAGCCTGAAAATCATAATCAGTAGATCGAAAACAAATAAAAGCCAAATCAATTTTTCACTAAAATCAATCATGCCGCAAAATAAATTTTGCACGAAAAGCAGGCCGCAAAATAAATTTGGAACGAAAATCAGGCCGCAAAATAAATTTGGAACGAAAATCAGGCCGCAAAATAACATGCACTCCAAGCAGGCCGCAAAATAACATGCATTCCAATCAGGCCTTCAAGATTTATGGCATATAACCATTTTTTAAATGCGTTTTTTCGATCTACTGATGATATAAAATTTAAATGAAAATCGCCTATTCAAAGTTTAAGTTTTTTCATAGCTTGAGCTTGGCCCCAGAGCTTGGCCCCAGAGCGTGTCAAAGGGTGTCGAAGGCTGTCAAAGGGTATCGAAGAGCGTGCAAAAACTTGAACATCGAATATTCTATTATTGATTATAGCGGTGGTGGGCGTGAAAATCTTATGGACAATGCAAGACACTTAGCATTAGCCTATACAATAAAGCGATGAAATTATGAGCGTTTTGAATGTAGTTGATAATTGCTTGCCCCATTGGTAAGCTATCAATTGTTTTGAGTTGCAGTTCAGGAGTTCACTAAATATACCCCAGAAGATCCGTCAAAGAAAATAAACGCGCTTTGACGCGCTTTGACGTTTTCGACTCGAAATAGGTTTGCGGCATGAACAAATTATATTTATGAACTGATGAACGCCTTGAATCATTTATTTTTAGAGGATTTTTCATGAAACACTATTTATCAATATATTTTGTATGGATTGCTTTGGTTATTGGGTTATTGTCGGCCCCTTTGGCAGCGCATGAATTGCCTGATTTTACCCAATTGGTAGAAATGTATGGCCCAGCCGTGGTTAATATCAGCACGGCCGCCAAAAAAGAACAGGGGACAAAAAATATTCCCCATGGTATTCCAGGCTTACCCAAGGATAGCCCTTTTCACGATTTTTTCCGTCACTTTTTTGAGAAAGAGAATAATGAATTATTTGAAGATCGGCCTTCAACTTCACTCGGTTCAGGCTTTATTTACTCCAATGATGGTTATGTCGTCACTAATAATCATGTCATTGAAGAGGCCGATGAAATCATTGTGCGTTTAACGGATCGCCGAGAATTTGTGGCAGAACTCGTGGGTGCCGATGAACGTAGCGATCTGGCTTTGCTAAAAGTCGATGCCACCGATTTACCAACTGTTAAACTGGGCACATCAAGTGAGCTAAAAGTGGGTGAATGGGTTTTAGCAATAGGTTCACCATTTGGATTTGAACATTCTGTCACAGCGGGTATCGTTAGCGCAAAGGGCAGAAGTTTACCGCATGATACTTATGTCCCCTTTATTCAAACTGATGTCGCTATTAACCCTGGTAACTCTGGGGGGCCCTTGTTTAACTTGGATGGCGATGTCATCGGAGTCAATTCACAAATCTATAGCCGCACGGGTGGATTTATGGGCCTCTCATTTGCCATTCCAGTTGATGTGATGAGTAATGTGATTGATCAGTTGAAAGCTTCAGGCAAAGTATCACGCGGTTGGCTGGGCGTATTGATTCAAGATGTCACTTATGACTTAGCTGAATCATTTGGCATGGATAAACCACAAGGGGCCCTGATTGCCAAAGTGTTAGCTGATAGCCCGGCTGAAAAGGCTGAATTTAAAGTGGGTGATATTATTATCCGTTTTAACGGCAAAAACGTCGAACGCTCTGCTGACTTACCGCCCATCGTGGGCAACACCAAGGTGGGCGTTTCGGTAGCGACAACAGTTATACGCAACGGCAATGAAGTGACTGTTAATGTCACTATTGGCGAATTACCCGCTGAAGAAGATATTAATTTAGCGGTTAATAGTCTCGGTTCAGCAACCCTCAGCCGCATTGGTTTATCAATCATTGACTTGGATGACAAAACACGGGAGGAACACGGCATTCTTGAAGGGGGCGTGTTAGTACGACGTATTGATGCAGGGCCCGCACGCAATGCTGATATTCAGAAAGATGATGTGATTATGATGATGGATAGCATTGATATCGAAAATGTCAAGCATTTCAAAGAGATATTAAATGATCGTAGCGCGACAACTGTGCCAATACTGGTACATCGGCGCGGTTCTCCACTTTTTTTGGCACTGAAGATACCCGCAAAATGACAGTCAAACCCACATTGACACTCTACACACGACTAGGGTGTCACCTCTGCGACGAGATGAAGCTGCAATTAGAGCCGTTTCAACGAAAATATGGTTTTTCCTTAAATGTGGTGGATATTGATGCTGACAGTTATCTTAAACTGCGTTATGGTGAACGAGTGCCCGTCTTAGCAGCCGGGGAGCATGAAATTTGTCATTATCAGTTAAACAAAAAGTGGGTGTTAGACTATTTCCAAAGCTATTAGCAGGCGTTTTCGCTTTAATAAGTTTTGCCGCGAACCGAAGGTCGGCTACGCTAAAGGAGTTCAGGAGTTCAGGAGTCATAAGTTAAGTATACTCAGTAGATCGAAAACAAACAAAAGCAAAATAAATTTTGCACTCCAAGAGGGCCGCAAAATAACATGCATTCCGAGAGGGCCTTCAAAATTTATCATATATAACCCTTTTTTTAAGGCATATTTTCGATCTACTGATATTGCACATGGGCATAGCTTAAACTTTTTTATATACATTTGGTGGGCAACAAAAAACACGTAGGGAGCCCTACAATTCCCTAAACTCATTTTCACTTTTGCGAAGCGAAACTTTTGCGTGAAATACAGTTTTTGCGCGCAAAAACTTTTGCGTGAAACACTGTTCATGCCCGTTTTGAGTTTTACTGTTCTTAAAAAAGATAGATTATTGAACATTTGAACTCCTAAACGCCTGATTTTAGAAAATGGTGGGCAACACGTTGCCCACCCTACTATTATTAACTGATGTTACGCAGAGAACTTCAAGAGGGCAGACACGTAGGTCTGCCCCTACAGTGATATTGGTGTAAGGGCGAACCGGTGTGTTCGCCCAAGAGTCCACAGTCATATTGGGTGTAGGGGCTGCCCTTGTGTGTTCGCCCAAGAGTAGG
>QNEL01000689.1 GCA_003645185.1 Candidatus Parabeggiatoa sp. nov. 3 | reverse complement strand
GGTTGCTAAGTGCATAGCATCAGCAAAATCAGCACCAAGCTTATACCATTCTATAACTTTCTTAATGCGCTCTATATCCTCAAAAAGCACATTTTCTGCATCAAGTAGAGCTTGAAAAAAACGAGCCAGTTTTTCACGAGACTTTTTATAACGACTACGCAAAACCCATTCCGTTTCTAATAAGACTGAATTGGGAAGAAAAATCATGTGGGTACGCATTAATTCTTCTGCTAAATCAGCTTGTACTTTATCATCGTCTGCAAGAAAGCGTACTAGCAAACAAGTGTCAAAAGCAATTATTGGCTCATTTTTCAGGTTATATTTTTTGATTCATTATAGTCAACTGGAGCAAATAAAACCTCATCAGAAATGGGTATACCTTCAGGTTTAAAAAAACCACGTAAACTTTCTAAACGATGTTTACCTTTACTAGGTATAGGTTTTACAAGCAACCCTTTATCAACTAAAATAATGGCTAATTTCATGCCGGATTTCCATTCTAGCTGATTCCTTAGTTTCTGAGAAATGGAAAGCTGACCGGTATCAGAAAGATACACCGTTTCAGGTTCTAGCATAAAAATGTCCTCTAAAAAATTTTAATCCAATATTTGTAATTATTTAGTTATCGTTTTATAAAAAAACGTTCTTAATTAGCTTCGTGTAACGAAGTTTCGTTTATCCCCGTAATTCGTTGTACTATTTCACCCGACAACTCACAACATGCCATCCCAAACTCCCTATAAAAATAAGGCCTGTCGATAGCAACAAAATCTGCGCGATTACCAGCGGGGTGTCGTGGAAAAAGTAGATGAGTGAGTATAATAAGCCAACGCCGCCAGCTAAAAACCACAGGAAACCATAACGAAAGTGGGCGAGGTTGTAGGTGAAAATCACATTACCAAAATAACCGTTTAGTCTTTTGTTTGACTGATAACTGCCTACCAGGGCCAGAAATCAGTATTCTTGCGTCTTTAGCGTCTGTTGCAAAAAAGCGCGTTTTCTTTAATTTGGTGCAAAGAGTAAAATTTATCCGTCGTAAGTTACGAAATAATTACGATAATTGTTTTAACTAAAAGCTCACTCAGGGGCAACCCCGTATAGCCTAACCATTTTGCTTTATCAAATTCCAATTGCAATGATGAAAAAAGGCTATTCAGGTAAGGGCTCGAACTGAACTTTCACCCCAAAGCGTTGTAAAAGTTTTGTAAATTCATTGCCACATTCTGGTGTAAATGCGTCTTCCAAAAAACTGCCTTTGTATTTATCAATACCAAAACGAACTTTGACTTTATCCAGATGGTTCTGAATGCCTTTAGTACGAACCGATGATGATGGACAATTTTGGGGATTAAAAACAACAACATAAACAAATCGGGTACTAACCAGTTTAGAGGCTTCAAGATTCACAATAGTGGTAGCTACTCGTTCATATAGAAGAATACTTGCCAAAAGCTTAAATTGAAGCTGTTGTTTTTCTACCTTCACATTTTTACCCGCTTTGAATTCAACCAGCAAAACATGCTCACTACCAAAAGCTAACATATCCACCGTAGCGGGCTTGTTTTTTCCACTAAAATATTTCTGAGCTACCCAATCAAAATCAAGATATTTTTCATCACTGACACAAAATCTACGCTCATTAGCATCATCATAACTGATTTCTGTCAAAGTGCGTTGACAATCCCCATACTCTTGTTCAAATGCCACTTGTAAATCTTGCATTAACTGATTCCCAACACAGTTTGTTCCAATTTCTGAAAGGGCAAAGAAAGCGCCTCAAACAGAAAACTTAAATCATCAGTGACTTCTTTAACTTCAACACCGTCATGCGTTAACGCATTGAAATAAAAATGAGTTTGCTGCTTTATACTGATATCACTATAGACTTTTAAAGCTTCTATCATATACGGGCTATGCGAATTGATGATGACATAAACTTTATGCTGATTAACTAAATTGACAATCAATTCCGCCAATAACAGTTGCCATTCTGGATGTAAATGATTTTCAGGTTCATCAATTATCAGTAAATGTTCCGGTTTCAATTGGTTATTTTCAGCTAATCTTTGCAACAAACCAAAATATTTAATACCGGCTGCTACATTCATCAGTAAAATAGATTCATTTTTTTTTTGAAACACGATTCGTTTATCGCGTTGTTCAAAACCACCCTGAATGATTTGACGAATATTCCTCACTAAATCAGTCGTTTGAGCATCTTTATCAACCGGTGTATTAGTTATTTTGAGATAAACATCCCAAAAAATATAAGGATACTTAATTGAAGAGGGTGCTATATTTTGAGTCATTTCTTGATTTTGTTTGAGACGTAAAACGCTATCAAAAAAATCAACTAAATCCCACACAAAGGGGGTTTGAATAAAAGTACTCTCTTTAAAAAAAGGGGATGATTTTTGATAATCAAAGCGCACACATTGATGTTGAGAAAAATCGACTGAATAAATGGGAATGCCCTTATCTTGTACGATAACTTCACCTTGATTTGATATTTGTGAATCAAACACCAAATTTACCATAGTATTCATAAACTGGCAGTGCTGATTAGCCACTGCCATGTTATTGGCTTTGATGAGGCTAAAAATAACCTTACCAACAGTGCTTTTCCCAGTATCATTAACACCTGCAATCACTGTTAAGCCATCAAGAATAATGTTAGCTTTTTGCAATAAACCTATATTTCTAATTGTTATTTCCATAGTTGATATGAATTGAAATTTTTTGATCTTTTTGCCACGGAAAGACACGGAAAACACGGAAAGATTCCGTGCTTTCCGTGTGGTTCCGTGGCTAATGTTTTACAACATACCATCCCAAACTCCCTATAAAAATAAGGCCCGTCGATAATAACAAAATCTGCGCGATTATCAATGGTGTGTCATGGAAAAAGTGGATCAGCGAATACAATAAGCCAACGCCGCCGGCTAAAAACCACAGGAAGCCATAACGAAAGTGGGCGAGGTTATAGGTGAAAATGACATTAGACAGGGCCAATAAGGCCATTGCGATACTGATTATTTGTAATAACGGGGCTGATTCAACATACTGTTTGCCAAATAAAAGGCTAATAATCATTTCTGGGAACAGATTAAAAATCAAAGCTACTCCGCCGCCGAGTAAGGCAGTAGCCCACAGTGTTATCCATAAAAATCGTGGGTTTTCTTCACCTTCTTCTTGGTTTTTAGCCCCCCAACCAAGTGACTAACATTTGTCAGGTCATTTACGGGTTAGAATCTGTAGTCACTTGAGTAATGAGCCACAACATACCACCCAAAGTCCCAATGAAGGTTTATGCCTAATAAATAGTCAGGCTTCTATTTTTGAGTTTCTATAATCTGAATTATAGGGGTTAAATTAGTTTGACGTGCGGTTTTGCAAAAAGCCCGATCAAAAGTATGCAGAGTTGCTTTACCACTGGTTGCTAAGTGCATAGCATCAGCAAAATCAGCACCAAGCTTATACCATTCTATAACTTTCTTAATGCGCTCTATATCCTCAAAAAGCACATTTTCTGCATCAAGTAGAGCTTGAAAAAAACG
>QNEL01000688.1 GCA_003645185.1 Candidatus Parabeggiatoa sp. nov. 3 | reverse complement strand
CGGGACATTCAAAAATATTTAACAAAATCAACTACTTATTTTTATTCTTTTTTCTGACATAACAGAAATTCAGATTTTTAAGTGTTTGAATAGACACAGAAGTTGAGTGCGTAACATCAGTTAATCAATTAAACTAAACATTCTCCTCACCTCAAACCCAAAAAGGATATATATATAATGGCTGAAGATTTAAGTGAAAGTGCCTTGTATTACCACCGTTTTCCCAAACCGGGCAAATTAGCGATACAAGCAACAAAACCGCTTGCTAACCAACGTGACTTAGCATTGGCTTATTCCCCAGGTGTAGCCGCCGCTTGTGAGGAAATCGTTCGCGATCCAAAAGAAGTGTCTACCCTCACATCACGCGGCAATTTAGTCGCCGTGATTACTAATGGTACTGCCGTATTGGGTTTAGGTGCCATCGGCGCGTTGGCTTCTAAACCCGTGATGGAAGGCAAAGCGGTGCTGTTTAAAAAATTTGCCGGCATTGATGTGTTTGATATTGAAATCAATGAAAACGATCCTGAAAAACTGGTAGAGATCATCGCAGGATTAGAACCCACCTTTGGTGCGATTAATCTGGAAGACATTAAATCACCAGAATGTTTTTACGTTGAACAAAAACTGAAAGAGCGCATGAATATTCCGGTCTTTCACGATGATCAACATGGCACATCCATTTGTGTTGGCGCAGCGGTACTCAATGGCTTGCGATTGATTGGTAAACAATTGTCTGAAGTGAAACTGGTGACTTCTGGGGCCGGCGCATCCGCTATTGCTTGTTTAAAGTTACTGGTCAATTTAGGGATGACTAAAGAAAACATTGTTGTAACGGACTCCGTTGGCGTGCTGTACAAAGGCCGTCCTCAACGCATGGATCCTTCTAAGGAACAGTTTGCCATTGAAACCGATATGCGTACCTTAGACGATGCGATTGAAGGGGCTGATATTTTTCTGGGTTTATCCATCGGCGGCGTACTCAAACCAGAAATGGTTGATAAAATGGTTGAGCAACCCTTAATTTTTGCACTGGCCAACCCCACACCAGAAATTATGCCTGAAAAAGCGCGTGCTGTGCGGCCTAAAGCGATTATTGCAACAGGGCGTTCCGATTATCCGAATCAAGTCAATAATGTACTCTGTTTCCCGTTTATTTTTCGCGGCGCATTAGATGTGGGCGCGACACAAATCAATCAAGAAATGCGTTTAGCTTGTGTGCGGGCCATTGCCGATTTGGTGACGAAAACGGAAAGCAATTTTGCGACGGTAGGGGCCTCAGAAATGTTGGATCAGGCCTACGGTAGACAAGAATTACACTTTGGAACGGAATATATCATTCCTAAACCATTTGATCCACGCCTGATTACAGTCATTCCACCAGCCGTCGCGAAAGCGGCCATGGACACTGGGGTAGCGACACGCGCCATTAAAGACTTTAACGCTTATCAAGAAAAGTTGTCGCAATACATGTACCGTTCGACTAACGTCATGAAAAGCGTTTTCAGTCGTGCCAAGGAGAATCCCCAGCGGATTATTTTCTCTGAAGGAGAAGATCGCCGCATATTGCGGGCCGTGCAAGTGCTTACAGAAGAACAATGTCTCCATCCCATTGTCGTCGGCCGGCATAAAGTCATCAGCCAACTGATCAAACAATTACGTTTGCAGATTCGTCCTGATGTTGATTTTGAACTGATTGATCCGCAAAATTACACTAACCAAGCCATCTTAGCGGAAGAATACCATGAACTCATGGGTAGACAGGGCGTTTGGCCCGCACAAGCCGATGTCGTTGTGCGTAGCAATACCACTGTTCTCGCTTCGCTATTGCTACGACGCGGTGATGCCGATGCCTTGATAGCCGGGCCAGTTGGGACTTTTCAACAACACTTGCAGCATACCTTAGATATCATCGGTTTGCGTGAAGGGGTTTCCTGTCCAGCCGCCATGTATCTACTGATTTTGGACAAAGGCACTTATTTTATTGCAGACGCTTACGTGAATTATGAACCGGATGCCAAACAACTGGCTGAAATTACCCAACTAGCGGCCAATGAAGTCAAGCGTTTCGGAATCACTCCCAAAATCGCCCTCGTTTCTCATTCCAACTTCGGGAGTACCGATAATCCTTCTGCCATCAAATTACGTGAAGCACTGCATTTGATTCATCAAAACATGCCAGAATTAGAATGCGACGGCGAAATGCGAGCCGATGCTGCCTTGAGTGAAACAATCCGCGAACGCCTCTATCCGAAATCTCACTTAAAAGGTAAAGCGAATTTGCTCATCATGCCCAATTTAGATTCGGCCAATATTACCTTTAACGCGCTAACAGCATTAGCTGATGGTGTATCCGTCGGGCCTATTTTGTTAGGCATGCGTCAATCCGTCCACATTTTAAGCCGTGTCGTCATGACTCGTGGTGTCGTGAATTTAAGCGCATTAGCCGCTGTAGACGCACAAGCTGCGAAAAAATGATAGAACGCTGATATTTCACGCTGATTTTTTTTATCTATAGAAGTTCAGAAAAATAATTTACTTCGGAACGAAGTTTCATACGCACGAGGGCAACCACAAGGGATTGCCCCTACATGATTGTGAAACGAAGTAACGAAGTAAATGATTTAAAATGAAAAACGATATATTCTCATAAGTCAGTTTTGCAAACAAAAAATTAATCAGTGTTAATCATGATCATCAGTTTAATCAGCGTTCTATAGCGTTTCCCGATTGAATGAAGCACATTCTTCGTAGGGGCAAGCCCTTGTGGTTGCCCTTTTTTGTATTTAACTTTTCAGGCAAAAGTTTCGCGGAGCGAAACTTTTGCCTGAAAAATCGAAAAATGCTATATCTTCATAAAAAACTCTGTAAATCTTTCTGACTTTTACTCTGAAAAATGAACGACAACAGCTCATCCTCAATCACAACAGACTCATTATACACAATCCGTCAACGTTTATTAGACATTTCCAAACGTAATCAACTCCTAAATTACAAGGAAAAAGCGCGGACTGTACATATTATAGACATGCCACTCGATCAATTATTTAAGAAATTGATGCAAGATGGCAAAAGCCTGATTTTTGTACCTCAGCCCATTGATCAAACAATACGGGAAAACGCGCCGACAATCAATGTCAGTTGCGAAGACTTACCAAAACCCTACCAGTTGCAAGATAAATCAAAAAAATTGAAAGACATCGCCTTACAAACGCCTCATAACGAAGAAGTGTTAGCACGGCGTTGTAAAAAATTGGCGCTGGAAGCGCGTAGCGCGATAGAAGAAACCGGTAATAATTTATTATATCTGGCCGTCGGTTTTTTGGAATGGTATGAAGACGCTCATGCTTTGCTCGCCATAACCGCACCGTTGATTCTGATTCCCGTCAAATTAGAAAGAACACTGCTACCTGCTGAATCAATCTACGATTACATGCTCTCATACCGTGACGAAGGCATTGAAACCAATATCGCCTTAGCCGAAAAATTAGCCAATGATTTTAATTTAGCCTTACCGAAGTTTTCAGAAGAGATATTCCCTACAACTTACTTAGAACAAGTGGCGGAAGTGATTCAAAAAATACCCCGCTGGCAAGTCGTGCCCACTATCCG
>QNEL01000687.1 GCA_003645185.1 Candidatus Parabeggiatoa sp. nov. 3 | reverse complement strand
GTTTCAACAGATTTAGAATTCCTGATTCGTCTAAGAAGGTTTTGTACCTTTTTTTGCTGAAATTGTTCTTGAAACAGGGTATTCCAGCCATATTCAATAAATAAAGTCTTACGAAAAATTCGAAGAGATATTTTTCCTTTTTCTAACAAATGAGTCAATTTTTCAGCAAACAAAATACGATTATCTAAATCCAAACCTTGTACTGCTAGGATAACAACATGTTTTTCAAGATCAGTGAATTTTTCACTTGATAAGACTTCAAGACTATCCTTAATATAAAGGTTTATATTCTTGAACAGATAATGAAATTTCTCGGATATCCAGATATCAGGATATGCTGTTAAATCACCAACTTCTTGAGCAATTTCTGTGACATAAACGGGAAATTTAATGACTTCCATATTGTTCACTACTGAACCAACAACGGGAAATTTAATGACTTCCATATTGTTCACTACTGAACCAACAACAAATAAAGGACTCATAAAAAGAATAAAATAAATATAACCAACAACAAATAAAGGACTCATAAAAAGAATAAAATAAATATAGAATCTAATTTTTTTCATAGTATTTTCCACATAAGTTCATATTACCACTTATTCTATGAATAATAACAAAATATCATTATTACAAAATTAATACATATCAATGGTGCGATTAAAAGTGCGGGGGTCAAATTAAATCTAAGTCATAAAAGATCATCCCAATAAATTTTGAACTCCGACAGTGGCTTTTTTGGAGTCCAAAATTTATTTTGGATACTCTCCCTCGCACTTTTAAGGCGGTTGCGGTTTTAAAATATACCCAAAAACTATCTTATAATTCAGATATTTAAGATTTTTTAGGTGGGTATATATTTACCCGCCACCGTATTGAGCCGCACAAACCCCTTAATGATATAAGGCTGCTTAAATTAATGGCATTGATGCTGGGTTACGCTTCGCTAACCCAACGTTTTTTGGCCGATTTGTGTTGAGTCAATCTCCTAATTAAACCAACCTACCTAACTTCATTCTTCAGCGCATCCTACACGGGCTTTTATTCTATTTACTGTTGAGATTAATGCTTCCTCTATTGTTTGACACCTAATAGATTCCCAATCTTCTGTATCATCTTGGATTATTAGAAGTTCATCAGAAGCTTCATATTTTGGATGTCCAGTCATATCTTGTGGAAATGTTGGCTGGAGCCTAAAAAATTCCTTGCGATAGACATTTGGAAATATTGAAGTCGCCCCAACTTCTTTATATAGTTTTATTATAAAACTCAAGCTTCTACAGCTATCATCATTACCGACTTTAATTGGCGATAATTCATATGTAGCAAGATGTTCATATAAAATCATAAGTGTTCCAATGATATATTTATTGGATGTAATAATAGACATTATCGGAAAATAAGCTAAGTACCAAAGCATAAATAAACCGGTATTTTGCTAAAAGTTCCTTCCCTTTTAAAAATAGATTAGGGAGGATTTTTGAAAACTTAAAATACCGAAAAATTTATGCTAAAATATTTGAATTACCAAGGACAGTCAGAGAATATGATATTTCCTTCCGTATGCCAAATTGGAAAGTGTTCAATTTTAAATTGACCATCAATAACATATACCTCTGTTTTATCCTCCAGTTGTACTTTGGGAAGTATATAGTGTTTGATATTGACACAATCAATCAAATTTAATCTTTTTCCCGACTTAACTATTTTTCGATTTTTATGTAACGAGATATCTTCTATACTTTTAACGACAGTGAGATCACTAATCGCCAAAAGAGATGATTTTCCAGATATAGCTATAATGACAAAAAAATAATGATTACCAGCAACAAAACGACAAACAAATTGATGATTAATTGTATTATGTTAGACGCACCTTTTTTCATTGAAAATGACAAAAAATACGGTAGTCATGGATAAGTAGTGATACAAAAAAAATGAATTTGTGGTGGGCAGATGTTGCCCACCCTACCTCGTTTGATGCTGGAACGTCGTGGTATGCTTGCCCACATGGATATGGCTGTTCGAAACGAGAAAAAAATCCGTCCTACGACTTCATAAAGTGCAATACAGTACCAATTAGCATGATTATGGACGAAAGAACAAGTCCTAAAAGCCCAATGCTGTGAATATACTTGGCAAGTTCAAAAGAAAATATTCCCATTAAACCACCAATAGACATAACTAATAATCCAGTTTGACTTGTTTTATTGTTGTGGTTCATAAACATTCTACAATGGTTGAATGACATAAGGATATACCAAGCAAAAACCCAAGTCCTAATCCACCTTTTGCAGGAGCTTTAGAACTTCCTAGTGAAGTTAATCCATTTTCATCAAAACCACAACTACCTTCAACACCATAGGATGTGCCCAATCCTAGTTCTCCAACTAATCCTATAGAAAGTCCTGACAAGTTATTTTCTATATCTCCATTTGATATGCCAAATGGTATTCCAAGTGAGGCACCGCCATAGATACCTGGGCCAAACACAGCACAATAAGTTGAAATTTTACAAGATTTTCCTCCCATATCCACAATGATGGAAGCTGTATACGACATCCCGACAGCCGCTAGATGAACCAATGCCGCACTTGCTACACCTCCATACGGACGTGGCAGATTATCGTTTGGTTGAACATCACAAAGATTTCCTCCATAAAGTAGGCAATCATAAGCTCCAATTGCACAACGTCCACAATACTTTGCTAGTCCAAACGGATCAACAAAACTCACTGGCTGCCCCGTCACATAAGCATACCGATTCAGCGTTTGCCCTTCTGTAATACGCCCAAGCAGAATATCCTGATTGACGAACCGTCTCATTTCAGGACTGTAAAACCGCGCTCGCATGTAATACAAACCATTGCTATCCGTCATCACCCCATACATGCCATTAAACAAAAACGGCGTTGTTGAGGCCTCCCCACTAAGCAGCAACCCATAAGGCGAATACTGGAATCTTTCCAAAACCTGCCCTGTTTCATCCGTCAAAGCTTTTGTACTTCCACGGTAATCAAAGTGATAGCTGCTATACTCACCACCTGTTTCTTGCCCAATCAACCCTAAACCATACACATAATAAGTCTGTGTACCATCAGCTTCGGTTTTAACCAACACTTGACTTAAAGCGGGTTGTGAGTTGATGACGTATTGGGTTTGGTTGACTCCAATCCGCTGATTTTCGGCATCATAGTGATAAGTGGTTTCGCCGGCTTGGATCAACCGATTCTGTGAATCAAACACAAAATCTGCCATCTCACCTGATAACGGCCCTTGAATCAAATTCCCATCGGCATCCAGTTGCACGGTTTCATCATCATAACGGGCTAACCGGTTAGCCTTGGCATAAGTCATTTCCAAGTTGATATCCGGATCGGCTTCGGGGCTGGTTTTTTCCTCAATGATATTACCGGCTGCATCGTAGCTGAAATCAACTTGGTTGATCACTTTACCCGTTTTGATCACGACATCCTTTTGTTGCTTGAGCTGTCCGGCCAGATCGTAAACGCGAGTTTGTTGTGTGCCATTGGGGCGCACTATTGATATTAAGCGACTATTTTTGTCGTAATCGTAGCGTGTCACCCGATTCGCCCAATCGGTGACGGTTATCAATTGATCGGCGGCATCGTATTCATAATTCACTTGCTTGCCGTCTGGAT
>QNEL01000686.1 GCA_003645185.1 Candidatus Parabeggiatoa sp. nov. 3 | reverse complement strand
TTCGTGTATTTTGAAATGGGGCAACCACAAGGGATTGCCCCTACGCAATGCCATGTAGGGGCAATCCCTTGTGGTTGCCCTTTGCGCTAAAATATCTGTTTATTTGTGCTTCAGTACTTAGCATAACAGATATTCTCCCTGAACGATGAACGTATCAGCCTCAATCACACTTTTGTCAAAAAGCATAAGCTTTACGGACAAATTTTTGGCTTGTACATAATGTATTGTTTCAGCCATAATCTTTTTTAAGAATAACGTAATCATTTTATATATAAGTACTGAACCATAAATTTTCAGGTATTTTAATTAAAAGAAACAACCAAGAAGAGGGGCATTCGCCCTGGATTGCCCCTACGAACCGCCCGTAGGGGCAATCCCTTGTGGTTGCCCCTTGCGTGTTCGCCCTTGTCGTTTGCTCTTCTAAGTATATGTTTCGTTATTTTGTCCTAACAAGACAATTCTTTGTTCTCCAGCATCAATATGCACTTGTAAAATCTGGCGAAATACGGTTGGATCTTTGATCTGTGTTATTTCCCCAGGACGTGGAAAGTAGAAATCTTCTAAACGCGACAACCAAAACCGTAGTGCTGCAGCCCGTAACATCACAGGCCAAACTTGATATTCAACAGGTGTCAGTGTTCGATTATCGCTGTAACCCTGAAACATAGCTTGTGTACGTTGTTCATCTAAATCCCCATCGGGCAAACTACACCAATCATTGAGGGTGATAGCCAAATCATAAATTAAAACATCGTTGCAGGCATAATAAAGATCAATAATACCGCACAATTTATCCCCTTCAAATAAAGCATTATCGCGGAACAAATCGGCATGAATCACGCCACGCGGTAAATCCAAATCTTGATAACTGACCTGAAAATGTAACTCCTCTTGTAATAACGTTGCTTCATCCCTTTCCATAAAGGGCAATACACGCTCTGCGGTAATTTTCCACCAATGCGGGCCATGTTCATTAGCCCTGTCGTGATGAAAATGAGGGCTGACAGTATGCAAACGGCCCAGTGACTCACCTAGCGCACGACATTGTGCTAAAGTGGGCATGTCAACATCTTTGCCACACAGACATTCAACCAAAGCGGCAGGTTTACCATTGAGTTGACGTGAATAATGCCCTTTTTGATCTGCCAATGGGTGAGCCGTAGGCATACCATGCTCTGCCAAATAAGCCATTAATTCAAGAAAATAGGGCAATTCATCATTATTCAAGTGTTCAAATAACGTCAACACAAATTTGCCGGTAGTGGTTGTCACAAAATAATTCGTATTGACAATACCAGCATTGATACCTTGATAGGCGACTAAATGGCCTAAATTATAATGTGTTAAAAATTCTTCTAATTGAGAGTGCTCAACGCGAGTATAGACAGACATGTCGAAAAGTTAAATTTTGATTGAGTAAATTATGCAGTTTATCTAATAGTGATATTTTATGCTACCTGCTAAATAGATTAATAATCATATCAATTATCAAAACATTGATATTCTTGATATTTATGATTTATAAGGGCAAGAGATTATCGAACAAACTAGATATTCAAACAAATAGGAGTACAAACTCAAGTTGATCCGTGTGTGATCTCCATTTGAGTTTAAAAAAATTGCCCCCGTTTTTTATAAAATTTTGGCGTGGAAATCACTATCTTATTTTATTTCAATTATTTAAATACTTATGCTTCGCTCGAACAGAAGCTGTGCCCTCAGTATCACTTAAAAGAGGAACGTCAGATTTCATCATAATGGTTTAACAATCACTCTTTGAATTTAAAAGTGATGTTTATTTCACATCAAGTCTAATATAAGGCTCGTTGGACAAATGGGCAAAAATTTTTATTATTATAACCCATAATATATAAAAAAGAAATGACCCTTATCAAGGATAGAATGAATATGACTGATTTACAATGGACAACCTTCCATACCAGGTTTAAATGGAATGTTTCCACTATAGAATCAATCAGCATATAATCTTTTGGTGGTTTTGCCTTGCCACAAAAGTCATTTTTAGGTTAGGAGGCCTTTGAAAGATAGAACGCTGATTATCATGATCAAACTGATTAACTCATGAACAAGCAGAAAACTTCGTCAAATACGATTCTTATTATCGAGGATGACAAAATCAATTTGGAAACTTTGTTGCAATATCTCCAAAATCAACAGGATTTAAGTTTAAATCTATTGGCTGCAACAAGCGGTGAAGAAGGCATTCAAATAACTGAACAGGTTCATCCAGATTTGATACTACTGGATGTGGTGATGCCACTGGGGATAGGAGGTTTTGAAGTCTGCCGCATTTTGAAAGCCAATAATGCCACGCACGACATTCCCATTATTTTTATGACGGCACTAACAGAAACGAACAACAAGGTTAAAGGTTTTCGATTAGGGGGCGCTGATTACATCACTAAACCGGTTCAGTATGAAGAATTGTTAGCGCGTGTCAATACCCACCTTTTGATTCACAAACAACAAGAAGAGTTGAAAACTGAAATCAGCCGCCGCGAAAATCTAGAAGCGGCCCGGGAAAAAACTCATCTGTTATTACAGCAGGCCATCAAGTCGCAAGCCAATAACTCTCCCGAACTCAAGCGATACCAGACTGAACTCAAACACTGCCAGACAAAGCTTGAAACCTTTGTCCATACTGTTGCTAACGACTTAAAACAGCCCTTAGATAGCCTGCTCACGCTTTGCTCTTCGCTAGAGCAAAATAGTTCCACTACGATGCCACTACTACTCCATGCTGAATCTATACAAACGCTACAAAAAATGAGAACAATGGGAGAGCAAGCGGGTAATGTCATGAATTTCATGCTCTTTTTAGGTGAATTATTTCAAGACAAACCTGCAAAATTTGCGCTTTTCGATACAGATGAGATTGTTACCACCGTTATAGAGAAGCGCCTCGCTTCTATGATTCAACAGTATCAAGCTAAAATTAAGTTAGCTGAAATTTGGCCAAGCGTACCAGGCGTAAGACTCTGGCTTGAAGAAATTTGGATCAACTACATCAGTAATGCTTTAAAATATGGTGGCAAGCCGCCCCATTTAGAACTCGGTGCCGCGCCTTTTCCTCCTGACTTTGTACGTTTTTGGGTACGCGACAATGGTGAAGGCATAACTTCGGTAGAACAAGAGAGGCTATTTAAACCTTTTGATCTTCAGCAACTACAAGTCAAAGAGGATGGTTTGGGTTTGTCAATGGTACAACATCTTGTGGAAAAACTAGGTGGTTCGGTAGGCGTGGAAAGTACAAAAGGCAAAGGTAGTTTGTTTTATTTTATTTTACCGGCGTATTAGCAGGCATTGGGTGCCTTGAGTGGGAAAGCTTCACACAAGGGCAACCACAAGGGATTGTTTCTACAAATTATTGTGTTTTGTAGGGAAAATCCGTGGGTGCCCTGTGATTTGAATCAATCCCATTCAACGATCCCTGTATCTAACAGAGAGTTCATAAATGAAAGAAATTAGCCCTTATCGTTTTGCCCTTCAGAGTTGTGTTTCTTGTAGTAATTCAAAATCGTGTCTAACACTTCTTTTGGTTTATCAACGACTGTTATTAAGTTTAAATCTTCAGGGCTGATAGTGTTATCTGCTAACAGCCTGTCTTTAAACCAATTGAGTAAACCTTGCCAAAATGCCTTT
>QNEL01000685.1 GCA_003645185.1 Candidatus Parabeggiatoa sp. nov. 3 | reverse complement strand
TTATCAACCGGGCAAAAAAAGCGGCTGGCTTTTATCACGGCTATTTTGGAAGACAAACCGATTTATGTTTTTGATGAATTAGCTGCCGATCAAGATCCCGCTTTTAGACAATATTTTTATGAAGTCGTGCTGCAAGAACTCAAACAACAAGGCAAAACCATCATTGCCGTGACACATGATGATAAGTATTTCCATGTTGCTGACCGTGTCTTGAAAATGGAATATGGTCAGATTGTGAACTTGAGAGGTGGGAAGTAGAAAAAAAATACCCCCGCCGATTAGGGTGGGGGTAAGTTATTTTTAGGCGTTCTACAAACATCAAATAGTCATTACGCCTATCTCGCAACAATGATAAGACGATTTACTTTTTTTCAAGCTCATAGCTTGTTGTTGCACTCGGTTTATTGACATTCTTGTTACTCAAAGAGTCGTCATTCTGTTCTTTGGAATCCATTACCATGTCTTCCGTGACTTGATCTTCTCCAAGACCAACACCAACACTTCTTCGGCGACTGGAAAATCTTCTTCTACTATATAGAGCATCCATCGTTTTTTTTCTCCACGGTTAGTTAAGTTATAAAAAAGGATTAATGAAGGAACTGACAACTCTCTGGGACACTTTCAAAATCAATAGATGATACAAACAACCCCATCGTTTCCTCACTTATTTTGATTTATTTGTGGCCAGCAAAACGTTTTGCAATCACCTCGTAAAAATTATAGTTA
This sequence comes from Candidatus Parabeggiatoa sp. nov. 3, assembly GCA_003645185.1. Lineage (GTDB taxonomy): Bacteria > Pseudomonadota > Gammaproteobacteria > Beggiatoales > Beggiatoaceae > Parabeggiatoa. The sequence goes on along the minus strand of QNEL01000685.1, from coordinate 2,943 downwards.
CGATAATGATTTTCATAGAACTCGTAGAATTCATTTGAGAATAAAATTGTTATACGCGTTTCGTATGAAAAATCAAGTTAAAGTTAATTATAAAAACGATGATGACTTTTCATAGAACTCGTTGAATTCATTTTAGAATGAAATTCTACCGTGTTGGTATGAAAAATCAAGTTAAAGTTAATTATCGTTACGATGATGAATTTTCATAGAACTCGTTTAATTACATTTTAATTTTGGAATTAAATTATTCCGTGTTGGTATGAAAAATCAATTTAAAGTTAATTATCGTTACGATTAATAACGCAGCGAGCCATGGATGGCGAGTAGTCTCTGATAGCCAGGCACTTTAGCTTGCGACAGTGAAAGCTGGCGTAGCGTCATGGGGAAGCTGACTGAGCTTGGCTTCGGTGCTTTTACTACCAATCAGAGCCCAACATCCGTGGCACAATGGGCAAAGGCAAAATGTTTATTCCCGCCCATTTTGTAACTCTTTGCCCCGTGACACTATTTTTGAGGGCAACAGGATTGCCCCTACCTTCAATCACGGTTTGTCGGGGCAATCCCTTGTCCAATTCGACTACTTATGTTCATACTGATAACTTCCTTTTATCGGCTGCACATTAATAAAAGGCACTATTTCCTGCCAAGTAAAAATCTTACAAGGAAACGTACTCCAACCTTCCTCATCCGCTTTAGCAAATCGATAGTGCCCTTCAATGAGCGTAAATTGTTGTCCATTATCCATTTCACGCTTCACTATAATACCGGGCGGTGGATTATTATTGAGAGATATTTTTTGGTATTTTTTAGAATACAATTCCATAAAATCCAATTTTCTCCGCTCAACATCCTTGAGCGGTATTTGGGTGATTTCTCTTGTTGTAAAAATAAGAGGCATCACGTAGACACTCCACAGTGTCTGTTGCGGTGCTTGACCTAATTTGAGTCTGGCTATCTCTTGATCCAACGGAACACTATAGAACTCATCTCCTTTTATTTCAACTGGCATTCGATATTCCGCCATCCAGTTTTCCATTCTAATATCAACTTCTTCATTATGTAGCACAGCCTGCGTGATGACTTTTCGCCAATGAATATCATAGGTCATACCGATAAATGGCTTATAGAGAGTGGGCATAAATTCAGACACTTCTTCCAAATTCAAGTGATCCACAAGCGGGTAGCGGGAAGAATCTAGCCCTGTTTTTAAAGGCATGGGCTTTCTTTCTTTTAAAAGCTCTTGCTTTAAGAGTTCTTCGGTAACGTCAAATGTTTCTTTGATGATTGAATTAAGCATAGGAACGTTTATTAGCAATAGAGGTTTGTTCAGGGTGTCCAAAGAGTCTTTCGGCCAAAACCGCTTCCCTTAATTCAATGGCTTTGTCCTCTTTATCGTCCTTGTGAATTCTTTCTTGGTAATAGGCTATCTCAGGTGTCGCCTTGATCGCCAGTGTATATCTAGAACTCTTAAAGAGACTTGAAGGGGCTCTGGCAGCATGATTAATATACCCTTCATGCATTCCCAAACGACGAAATTTAGGGAGAACCGCTAATTCAATTTCGCCCTGTTCATCAAAATAGACGGTTTCACCAGCAAAATTGAGGTGCCACGACGGATTCAGGTACAATAACAATGTCACATCTTTCTTCGTGGGATCATAGGTATCCCGATGAGCGACGGGATTATCTCCAAACCTAAGATGATTCACGCTACAATCATAAGGGACATAAGCTTCTCCAAAGTGTTGTCTGAGCGGTTTTTTGAGCAAGTCCCATAACGAAGATTGACGAATCAACTCATTGTCAAAGCAGTGAATAAATGGAACCCCGTCTGAATCTTCATCTTCATCAAAATCAAAATTCCATTGTCCAAAGTATTGCATATATTCATACAAATCATTTCCAATTTCTGTTGGAACAGCATTATCTATCACAACCACTTTTCTACCGGCCTGGGTGAGATAATCATGAACTATGGAATCCATTGCAACTCCTCGCGTCGATCTGTTGTGTATCCTAAAATACCATTGGTTAATTCAACCGGTTCATTTCTGGTTTTGTAATCCCACACATTCATAACCATCACGGTTCTTTTAGCGGTTTTATTGGGAGCGGTAGCCGGTAGCACCGCATGGGCTAAGCTGGCATCGAATATCGCCAATCGGTTCGTCTTAGGGATAACACCCTGCTTGATTTCGGGAAACCATGTGACCCCCCCCTCAACCTCTGGCGAAAAATCGATGTAAACTATTGCCGTATAGAGTGGAAATCGAAACAACCCCTTGGTAGATTCCAGATGTTCATCACAATCATAATGGGTAACATGATAAAGGCCATATTGACCGGGCAACGGGCCCGTCTTGATCCACGCATTGACGTAAGGGATATTTTTGGGTTCTGTCAACAGAAAAAAAAACAATTCTGACCAAATGATATTGACAACCTGTCGCATTGACTCTTCTATCAAAACGACTTCTTCTTCAGTCATTTTTTTTGTTCTTCTACCCTTTGTCGGTCTCAAAAAAATGCCAGAATGTTCGTCGCGTTTAAATTGGGTACTCCAACCTCCTGTTTTCTTCATGTATTTAGAGGCCTTTTGAATATTGGCCAATTCCGTTGCGCCTAAGAGTTGATCCTTGACAATCAAAACCTTTTGAAAACGTCTTAAATGATCTGCTTGATATTCACGGGGTAATATCCGTTGATCATTCTCTCTAAAAGCTAATTCAGGAATAGGTTTTTGCCAAGACGCTCTGACCGTTTTAATGTCCCATAATGCCTGACCTTTCATCAAAAAACTCCATATTGATTTTGGATGTGAATAAGTACTGAAGCACAAATAAACAGGTATTTTACCGCAAGGGGCAACCACAAGGGATTGCCCCTACGGGCGGTTCGTAGGGGCAATCCCTTGTGGTTGCCCCTCTTCTTGGTTGTTTCTTT
>QNEL01000684.1 GCA_003645185.1 Candidatus Parabeggiatoa sp. nov. 3 | reverse complement strand
TTCACAAACTGGGCAAGTTCTTGAAATCAAAGCATGATAATTAAAAGCCCTTCTATGGTTTAATTCGTTTATCCCCGTCATTAGCGAAGCGCAACGAAGTTGTACTTATGTTTGGCGGTTGTTTGTTTATTGAATGATTATGCTGCTGTTTAGTATCATAATAAATCAAGGAGAATCTTAGTTTGAGTGATTCATTTACTAAAACACAATTTGAAGAAGCAATCAAAGCGACGGCAATGTTGAAGAAGTTTAGTACAGCGGATCAGGGGATTGAACGGATTGGTGCGTGAGGTGTTTTGAGTTATCGTTCGTAAGTAAGCTTTTTGATTCAGATAATTAACTTGATTAAATTTCACATTAATCCGCACAATCCCCAGAGCCAAAGTATTAAACTCTTTTATAAAGATATCAATCGGTTGTACTTGATTGCGTGAAAGCCAATGAATGAAAAGAGCCTCCTCATAAAGAAGTTCAATCCCCGGAGCCAAAGTACTCGACTAACGATGACATCCTGCTCGCTGCGGTTGCGAAGAGATATGATGTGAGTATGCTTAATACCAGTGGCTATCATCTATATTGAGTTTGGCGTGTTTGATTTTTTTGTCAAGCAAATTGAGTGAAATTTGACCTTCAAATGGGAAAGTTTCGGATATTAACCGATCCTCAGCCCTCTCGCATTTCAAATCAACCTCAATACCGCCTTCAACATGAGCTACGGCATCTAACTCGTTGATTTCAATTGACTGAATTTGGCTTTTGACTTGCTCATAGTGAGTCTTTTCTGCCTTTGATTGAATCCTAGACGGGGGATGTTTTACCAAATAATTTAACAGTGCTTGGTTAAGCCAACCAATGGCTATTGTCGGGTTGACTGGTTTATTGATGGCTACCACACGAAAACCATAACCAAGTGCTTTTGCTTTGGCTTGTAAGTTTTTTATCCTCTCCTGTTCATCGGAGGAAATAGGTAGCACAGTAATATCAAAGATAACGCTTTTTTCTTGGTTTTTTACAAAAACGTCACAAATTATATTACCCAGTTTATAGTTTTTGTGAACAGAAAAACCCTCTTTTTTCCGATAGGTTTCTTTAATTTCTTCAATTTTGGCGTTATGCAAGGCTTTAATGAAGTAATTCTCAAATTTTTTGTTCATAACAGTCACAACGATGTGTCCAACCATAAAAGTTTAACAGCGTTTGATTCAATTGGGGGCAAGGTGCCGACTTCAATAAGGCAACAGGTTTGTATTAATGCCTTCTCTATCTCATCAGTTGCCGTACCATCCAATTCAATTTTAAACCATGAATCCTTTTTTGACATATCCAAGCGGATAGCCTCAAAAAATAGTATGTCATTGTCATCATCATACACCTTTCCTTGTAACATATCAAAAATAGGTTTAATAATATTGTGAATATCCCTCACACCATACACTTCGTGATTGAAATAAAAAATTCGCCCGTATAATTTATCAGTTTTAGAAAACTTAATAAAGTCAATATTATCCAACCATGGCTGAATTTTTTTTTGAAATACTTTTTTTGGTTTGCTACGACTGTTACTACTCGGTGGGATATCAACAAGTAGCTTTCTAAAAATTCTTGAGGGCATACAAATATCTTTCATAATTATCTCACTGTTAGTTAATATGGTGGGGCGAAATCTCAGGAAGCTGGAACACTTCGGGGGTGTGACCATTAACAAGTTGGTTAACCTCTGTCCAAAGTTTGTTGATGTTAAACAAATTTTAAAAGAGCATTTTCATAGTATTCTCCCTAAGAACCATACGCTTGGCAAGGCCCTCGCGTGATTTTGGAAAGCTCAAAAGCAGTGTTAATCATTGACATTCGTCAAATCAGCGTTCGATCCGATTAAATCAAAATAGAACACTGATTATCATGATTAAACTGATTAACACTGATTAATCCTGAGCCTAAATCGACATTAATCATAACAGCCAAATTCGATAAATCGCTTCAAGGCAAAGTAGGTGATATGATAAAACACTGATTCTACTTCTTATCATGATTTTTTAACATTCGAGGCAAAATTTTTGGCGTACAACCGTTTTTGGCTCGATATCCTTAATGTTATGACACGATTTCCATTTTTTCATTGCCTATGCCAAGTATCTACGATTTAAAACCCGCTTTTCAAAATCTATTGCGCCCTCTTTGCGGCCGTCTTGCACATTGGGGTATTACGGCTAATCAGGTGACTATCGCAGCTGTGTTGTTATCGCTGGGTATGGGCGCTGCTATCGTGTGGCAACCCCACACGGCGTGGATTTTATTGTTTTTACCCCTTGTATTGTTTGTGCGTATGGGGCTCAATGCGATTGATGGCTTGTTAGCCCGTGAACATGATATGCAAACGCCGCTAGGTGCGATACTGAATGAATTGGGCGACGTGGTTGCCGATGCGGGTTTGTATTTACCCTTTGCCCTATTGCCGGGTGTGATGCCTTCTTTAGTTGTCATCGTGGTGTTGTTAGCGATCATCAGCGAAATGACGGGCGTGATTGGTGTACAAATCGGTGCAAGCCGCCGCTATGACGGCCCATTTGGTAAAAGCGATAGGGCATTTGCCTTTGGCATCATTGCCTTATTACTGGGTTTAGGGATATCGGCCGATGTCTGGCTCAATATCGTGCTTGAAATCATGCTCGCTTTCTCAATTCTCACGATTTTCAACCGCGCCTTCCAAGCTTTGAAAGAGGTGAAATAATCATGTTTGAATGGCACATCAAACCCTCTCTGCTCTGGGCAAGTGCTGGGATTATTTTATTATTGATCCTTGGCACAGTCATCATTGCTTTTTTGAGTCATCAAAACCCTGAGAAAGACTTTAGCGAATTACGCGCACGTTTACGCTCATGGTGGTGGATGGCGGGGATATTTATCCTCGCGATGCTCATCGATCCCGTTATCTCATTGGTTTTATTTGGTTTTTTAAGTTTTCTCGCCCTCAAAGAATATTTATCGTTAATCCCCACTCGTCGTGCTGATCGGCGTGTCTTATTTTGGGCTTATCTCGCCATCCCTGTGCAATATTATTGGATAGGCATCGCTTGGTATGGCGTATTTATCATTTTTATTCCCATCTACATGTTCCTCTTATTGCCCATTCGGATGATTTTGATTGGTGAAACAGAGGGCTTTTTACGGGCCGCGGGCACTTTACATTGGGGCTTGATGACAACCGTATTTTGTTTAAGTCATGCGGCTTATTTCTTAGCTTTGCCTGAGGAGGGCAATCCCATCGCCGGCGGTGCTGGGCTATTATTATTCCTCGTTTTTCTCACAGAATTTAATGATGTCTCGCAGTATGTCTGGGGCAAATTATTGGGCAAACACAAAATCATACCCAAAGTGAGCCCTAATAAAACTTGGGAAGGATTTCTAGGGGGATTGGTAACAACGACATTATTAGCCGCTTTAGTTGCCCCTTTGTTGACTCCTTTGATTTTGTGGCAATCCGTCTTTGCAGGTGTTTTAATCGCATCTGCCGGTTTTTTTGGCGATGTCAGCATTTCAGCCCTGAAACGAGATTTAGCGATTAAAGACAGTGGCAATTTATTGCCAGGGCATGGGGGCATTTTAGATCGGGTTGATAGTTTGACTTACACCGCACCGTTGTTTTTTCATTTTGTTTATTATTTGCATTATTAA
>QNEL01000683.1 GCA_003645185.1 Candidatus Parabeggiatoa sp. nov. 3 | reverse complement strand
TTTCGACTAACTTTTTACTATCCAACTTTTCGAAAGTAATTAAAACTTCTTTATTATCCAATTTCTTTCCTTTTTCCATTAAAATATTATGAAAATTGAACAGTTGAACACTCATTGGCCTCTCGTTGATATTTTAAAATGGAACTATTGAACACTCATTTCACCCATATTGACATCTAAAACTGAACAACGGGACATTCAAAAATATTTAACAAAATCAACTACTTATTTTTATTCTTTTTTCTGACATAACAGGAAATTGGGTTCAAAAATGATTATCACCTTCAAATGCAAAGAAACTGAACAAATATTCAACACAGAGCGAGAAAAAAGCTATTGATGTTAGATTCCGCAACCCGCTTAGACGATTTGCGTATGCCGCCTGCTAATCGCTTGGAAGCGTTAAAGGGTGATCGCAAAAAACAACACAGTATCCGTATTAATGATCAATGGCGTATTTGTTTGGAAAGATGATAATGTTTATGATGTTGAAATCGTATATTACCATTAAAAAAGCATGGGTAATTATGATGACAAAAAAACTTCCCCCCATTCATCCCGGTGAAATACTTAAAGAGGAATTTTTAGAACCTTTCGGGATGAGTCAACAACAGTTAGCTGAAAATCTGAATGTTTCGATACAACAGATTAATCAGATTATACAAGGAAAACAGGCTATAACAGCCGAAATGGCATTACGTCTTGGACGTTATTTTGGTTTATCCGCCAAATTCTGGTTAAACTTGCAAAGCCATTATGATCTGGATGTAGCAGAAGAAGCCTTATCAAAGCGATTGGCGCAAGAAATTAAACCTTATGTCGCGATCTGTGATCCCGTTATAACCCGCTCAGCGATTATCAGTTATCAATGAACCGTTATCAATTATCGGGCCTTTTTTTGGATAGAACGCTGATTGTCATGATGAAACTGATTTCCACATTTCACGCAAAAGTTGCGCGCAACTTTTGCGTGAAATACAGTTTTTGCGCGCAAAAACTTTAGCGTGGAACGCTGATTAAAATTCGATAACGATAAAATTCATTTTTATAAAAATAAACGCGCTTTGACGCTAAAGGACGCTGGCTTTGAAAATAGACTTTTGCGTCTCTTTTTCTTAGCGTAGTTTCGCTTCGCTAAACTTTAGCGTGAAAACGTCTTTTGCGTTATTTTTTTTGAATTAACCTCAATCAGATCAATCATAATTGAAACAAGGAGTTCAACTATGTCAGTCATTGAAGTCTTCCCCTACGGTTATCGTTTAAAAACGCGCAAATTACCCAATGGACAGGTTTATCAGTTATCAGTTATCAGCTATCAGTTATCAGTTATCAATTATCATGCTTTTCAATAAACGAATGCTTCCTTCTTATATTTAATTCGTTTATCTGCCCGTCATTAACGAAGCTTCCCGAAGTGTCGTTGTACTCATTATACTTGAACAGTGATAACTGATAACTGATAACTGATAACTGATAATTCGATCATTGATTTTTCTGCGGCCGCATCGCCATAAAAACCAGCACTAAAAAGATAATACCGCCAATGATAGCAATCATCCCCCCTAAGCCCATCAATCCCATACCAACCTGTTGCTGAATACTCTCTAATCCTTGGGCCGCACCGGCCGTTTTACGCGGTACCCCATATCCCCCCGACCAAGCCAAGCCTAAGACATGTAATAATTGACCCGTACCCAAAATAGCCGGTTGCCATTGTGCCCATTTACCCTTGATTTCCCTGAATCCCAAACGTGGCATCAAATGATAAGTGATACCCATAAAAGCCAGCGTGACCGCAACAATCGAACCATGATAGTGGGCAGGAACAGTCACATTACTACCCGTAATCAGAAAACCAATGATACCCCCCACCGCAAACAGCAAAATGGAAAAGATCAACGCCGAACGTTCCGGGCTAAATATAGCCCCCTTCATCAGGCCCAACACCAACATCAATCCCAAAGGCAGAGCGGCTAAACCACCACCGTATTGCATCAACCAAGTGAATGTCACAATATGACTGGGAGAAGTGACATCATAACTCCAATAAATCCAAGGGGTTAATAAAGTCGGTGCCATACCCAGCGCAAATAACATGATCGCCACGCGCGGACTGACAAATCGCCCAACGCCCAACACACTTGCCAGCCATAACCAAGCAACCAGCATTAACTGAGTATGGGTAAATTGCAAAACATGGCCACTGCCCCAAAACAACAGTTCATAATAATATTGACCCGATATGTTTTCCGAAGCAATATCACTGTAAGACCAAATCAGCGCCATAATCGCAATCAGTGCCGTCAGTAAAGCCGTAAACAATCCAAAACGCAGTGCGCCAGCCCCGTTTTCCCCCAGATTGAGTGGATGAGAAGTCATCAAACCGTGTAACACTAACAACGTGAAACCGAGCCCAAATAGCCCTAATCCACCCAAAAAGAGCGGCATTTGCAACACCGGAACATAATTACTCATCACCGGATGGCCTTCGCCCATAAAGGGCGCAATACTCATGAGAATCGTCCCAACGACAGCGAATAAGAGAGGTAACCAACCGCAGAGACAACGTGTCCGGCTAATCAAACTCCAAAAAACACCCGCAAAAGCCAAAAACCACACCAACACAGTCAAATCGACATGCACAACCAGCGCGGTATGAAAAAAATCGATCCAAGGAATGATTTCCTGAAAAAAAGGCGTTCTGGAAAGAACGATTAAAATCGTCAATAGGCCCCCAATGACAAGAGAAGCCAATGCCAGCCCTAACCAACCAATCGTTAAATAACGCGGCGTACCCTGTGGAATTTCTAAAGTAAAATCAGTGTTTTGCATCGTTTTGAGAACCTTCATTTTTAAATATTGAAATGCCTGTTATTTTGCCTCGAAGCTATTGGAATGCATGTTATTAATTAATAACAACACCCCGTTGTTTCAATAAGCGAGTCATTGAAAATAGCATCCCCGAAACGACTTCAATCTCTTTATGCCAGCCAAATATTCGCCAATCAGTATCAGCAGTCGCCACCATCACTTTTTGACTTTTAGACGTAATCCAAATAACTTTTTCCACCCCAAAATCCAATAATTTTTGAGTTTTGAGATGATAATAATCCATAGCCTCACCAAAATTTGACGTATCCGCCTTCGTATCCACCTCAATCACAATTTTCGGAGCCACTGCCAAATAGTTATCGGTAATCTGTTCAGAAGTCAACACATTGACATCATAAATACCAATATCGGTAGCCAGATTATTACCTTTATCAAGATGTAATCCAGCTTCATTTGTCACGATTTCATAATCCTCTTCTGACAGATTTTGATACAAAAATCTTAGAATAGCCGAAATAATCATCGCTTGTAAACCGCTACAGCCCATAATAGCCTCTAAAGTTTTTCCCCCTTGGCTCAGGGTTTTATACCCATTATAAAAAAAAGGTTTATGCTCGATCATTTCATAAACCAGATATTCTGGAACAACATCAATTGTTTTAACGCTTGCAGAAGTGGTTTGTGCCATTTGAGTTGATAGTCTGATTTGGTTTGATAAGATAAGTACTGAAGCACAAATAAACAGGTATTTTACAACCAAGGGCAACCACAAGGGATTGCCCCTACATGACATTATTGTGTAGGGGCAATCCCTTGTGGTTGCCCCCTTTCTGTTTTTTTAA
>QNEL01000682.1 GCA_003645185.1 Candidatus Parabeggiatoa sp. nov. 3 | reverse complement strand
GAAGCAAAAAACGCTCTATTGCAAGATTATGTTTACCGTCTGGAAAGTATAGCGGCTCTGGAAAAAGCCATCAGTGAAACACAGGATATAGCTCAAATGATGGAACGTGCCATGAATGTGACATTATCAGTGTTCAAGTGTGATCGGGCTTGGCTCCTCTATCCCTGTGATCCGAATGCACCCCGTTTTCGCGTGCCAATAGAGGTTACTACACCAGAATACCCCAGCATTAAAGATACAGAAATTCAGATGGTGCCGGAGATATCAGAAGCGATCAGAGAGACTTTGTCAGCAACGGATCCGATTGCCTTCGGGCCTGAGTATGAACACAAAGTACCTTCAATAATTGCCAAACCGTTTTCGGTTCAATCCCATCTATCTTTAGCCATCCACCCAAAAATTGGCAAACCGTGGCTATTTGGATTGCATCAATGTTCTTATGCTAGGGTATGGACGGAAAACGAACTCAAACTTTTCAGTGAATTCGGACAGCAAATTGCTGTGAGCTTGGGGCTTTCCATTTATTTTGAAGAATTTCAGAAGAGTGAAAAACGTTTATCCCGTGAACATTATCATGATTTTATAGGTACTTCTATGCCAATGCAAACAGTTTATCAGATGATTGATAAGGTGGCGGCCAGTAAAGCACCCATTTTGATTACAGGCGAAACGGGTACCGGTAAAGAGTTGTGTGCGGAGGCTATCCACAAAGAAAGTAAACGAGCGGATAAGCCTTTTGTGGTGTGTAATTGTGCGGCTATTCCAGAAAATTTGCAGGAATCCCATTTATTTGGTCATATTAAAGGGGCTTTTAGTGGAGCGATTAAAGATCAAAAAGGGCTGGTATCTCAAGCGGATGGGGGTACTTTATTCTTAGATGAAATTGGAGAACTACCACTTTTAATGCAAAGTACCTTATTGCGTTTTATGCAAACCAAAACTTTTTCAAAAGTGGGTAACCATCAATTAGAAAAGGTGGATGTTCGTTTCATTTGCGCGACTAATCGGAATTTGTTAGCAGAGATTGAAGCAGGGCGATTTAGGGAAGACCTTTATCATCGTCTTAACGTTATTGAAATAGAATTACCGGCTTTACGTGAACGTGGGCAAGATATTTTACGGCTGGCGAAATTTTTTCTGCATAAGTTTGCTAAAGAAGAGCAGACAGATATTCAGGGCTTTAATGCTGAAGCTGAAAAAAAGTTATTGAGTTATGAGTGGTCCGGTAATGTACGGCAATTGCAGAATACCATTCAGAATGTGGTGCTATTAAATGGGGGTAAAGTGATTACCGCCGAAATGTTGGCTGCTAAAAACGGTAACAAAGTTGACAACAACCCCCCCCCTCTAAACGTAACGAATTGAATTATAAGGAGAATTTATCATTTTCCTACATTGCACGATTCTCGGATAATATTATTCGCCCTTTTGAAGAAATTGAAAAAGAGGCGATTCTTAAAACCATTGAATATTGCGATGGTAATGTCTGCAAAGCAGCGAGCTTTTTAAAAATCAGTCACGGAACACTTTATAACAAATTAAAACGCTGGAAAAATGAGCATAAGTAAATTGACTCAGTTCCCATGCCTTTTCTAAATTTTCTAAAAATTATTATAAATTTTAGAATTATTCTAAATTTTAGAATGACGACGGCAAATCAGAAATAGCATAAAAGACAATAACTTAGATAAAAAAAGTGATTGGCATTCATTTTGCTAATCAGTATGGCAAGCAATTATTTTATGTTTTTGATTGCTTATTAAATTGTAATTGCTTTTGGTGATTATTCTATTGGTTTGAGTTCAAGTAGAATTCTTGGGGTGCAACTGTGAATAACTATGCGCTAATCCCCATAGCCAAAGTTTGATTGCACAAAAGCTATTACAAATTAGTAGTAGCAAGGGTAGGGTGGATAGAGGAACGAACCCCATCATTTTGTATGGTTAAAGAAAGAGGTGGGTTTAGCTTCGCGTAACGAAGTATCGCGGTTGCTCTGCCCTGCCTACGCTTGCTATTAAAAAATCGCAGCCAAGTCGGCTGCATGATTCACACTGTATAATTACACTTGACTGATGAATGTCATAGTGTGTTTCGAGGGTAGGCGCGATGTCACAGAGAGCGCGACAGAGCCACAAGAATCGTTCGTTATCGAAAACATTCGATGAAATTTTTTGGCTTATGCCTTTCGTGATAAATGTGGTCTGTCCCCTATTTACAGTGATTACCAACAAAAGGAAAAAGAAAGAATGCGTAGTACGAACATGCGAAAAGTAGTAGTAGGTTTGTGTGGACCTATATGTGTAGGTGGAATGTTAATGGGAGTGTCAACCGCTGCCGTAGCAGATCATCATGCTTATGATGGCAAGATCGAGCTTCAGGAGAAGGCAGCGCCAGAACAAACCTGTGTGCTAAGGATTTTGGATTTACGTTCGATAGCGGACGCAGGCGAAATAGACAATGTCACATATCTGTCCATGAATTGGTGTGAAGGCAACGTGAAGTGTTCAGAATTCAAGAAGCAGCCGCGGTTTACGTTAGACGCAGCCGCCCCCAAGGAATGTCAACAGGGAAACAAGGGTTACTTCGTGTGTGAATTTAATGCACCCACAGACATAACGCTCGAATACGAGCAGAGGGGCCAAAAAATAACAATGGATAGCAAATTCACCAACAGTGACTTGAAAATCGGCTACGGGAAAGCGAGACAACAAGCGCAGCTGAGCCAGTCATCATTAATAATAACCGTCAAAACCAACGATGACTGTCCGAGCAACTAGCAAGCGTAGCATGGGTGAAATGTAGCGAGCGTAGCATGGGTTAAATGTAGGGTGGGTAGAAGCTTCGCTGCAACCCCCCATTCCCTTAAAAGGAAACCCACGCACTTGCAAAAAATTATCAAGGCTGTCGTCAGTAATCATTGCTGACTTCAGCCTTTTTTTATGACGAAAATTAATCTGATTCTAACGGATTTTGGGGAGCTTAACTTAATGGCATAGGTTGTTGAAAATTGATTTAAATCAAGGCAATGTACAATATCATTAATTTATTGTACGGCACCATCGTATTTCTCGTTAAGGGGTTCGCAATGATAAAGGAAGATATTAAGGAAGATATTCCTGTTTATTATTTTAGCAAAATTAAAGACTATGAGTTAAGAAAATTAGTTAATATAAAACAAAAGTTTTCAAATAATATTTTTGATAATTGGTTTAATAACCCAATTATTACAGAGAGTGAGATTCAATTTTTAACAGAACTTCTAAACAAAGAATTTAATTTTATTAGAATTTACAAGGAAGAAGACTTAAAGGTCAAATTTATTGCGCCTATTTTAAATCAAATTGATTTTAGAGATATCAATAAAGAAATAAGAGATTTTTATGACGAAAAAATAACCTATCAAACCAATGAATTTATCTTCACAGGCACAACTGATTATTTAATTTCAAAAGGTTTGGAATATTCAGAAAAACCCTATTTCTTTATTCAAGAATTTAAAAAAGGCAAAGAAAGCAGTTATCCAGAATCCCAGCTTTTGGCTGAACTGATAGCTGGCGTTGAATTAAATAATTTCAAGACAATAAAAGGTGCTTATATTGTTGGGGCTATTTGGAATTTTGTGATATTAGAAAAATTAGCCGAAGATAAATATCAGTTTTTTATCTCTATAAACTTT
>QNEL01000681.1 GCA_003645185.1 Candidatus Parabeggiatoa sp. nov. 3 | reverse complement strand
TTGCACTCCAAAATCGCAAACTAAAGTTTGCACTCCAAAATCGCAAACTAAAGTTTGCACTCCAAAATCGCAAACTAAAGTTTGCACTCCAAAATCGCAAACTAAAGTTTGCACTCCAAAATCACAAACTAAAGTTTGTACTCCAAAATCACAAACTAAAGTTTGTACTCCAAAATCACAAACTTTATCAATATTTTTATGCGCTATTATTAAAGTCAGCAAAGGTGTCAGTTATCAGTTATCAGTTTCACATTTCACGCTAAAGTTTCGCTCCGCGAAACTTTAGCGTGAAATAAAGTTTTTGCGCGCAAAAACTTTTGCGTGAAAATCAGTTATCAACACTTTTTATAACGACTGGGTTGAAAATAAAATTTGTGTTAAATTGCTATTAACGCTAATGTTAATTCGCTCTATAACTACAAGGATTACGCATGAAAGGATACAATAACGGATATCTGTAAAAGAGAGAAGCCTCAGATTTTATGGAGAAGAATAATCGTTTCATTTTGAGACGATCTTATCCTTTCATGCGCAATCCTTGTAGTTATATAGAAATGATGTCTGATGAAGATTGGATGCGTCATGCTTTGCGCTTAGCGCAGTTTGCGGCATCATTAGGTGAAATCCCGGTGGGGGCTGTGGTGGTGCAAGGGCAAGCGTGTATTGCTGAGGGCTGGAATCTGTCGATAAGCCATCATGATCCGACGGCACATGCTGAAATTGTGGCATTACGCAAAGCGGCGCAGTATTTAAATAATTATCGTTTAATGGAAAGTACGTTGTATGTTACCCTTGAACCGTGTGTGATGTGCGCGGGTGCGATTATTCAGGCGCGGGTTAAGCGGGTGGTATTTGGAGCTTATGATCCCAAAGCGGGCGCTGCGGGGAGTCGTTTTGATATTTTGAGAGATACTCGTCATAATCATCATGTAGAATGTGTTAGCCGCGTTTTGGCAACGCCCTGCTCCGATTGTCTCAAGCAATTTTTTAAAAATCGACGTTAATGATGGGCTATAGATTTTAATATCAGTAAAACTCAAAACTGGCGTGAACATTGACTGTTCATTTTTATAGTTTTGTTCAAAAGTTCATGTGTCCAGAATTTATCTATTTTTGGCCTTGGGCAACTTGGGCAACTAGACTGCGTTGTTGCATGGCACGATTTATCGCGGCATCCTTCAGGTAAATAATTTCAAAAGGGCGAACACGCAGGTTCACCCCTACATGTACCTCGTAGGGGCGAACCTGCGTGTTCGCCCAATTTGATTTATGAAAGATTTGTGAAATTATTTTTCTGAAGCTCTATAAGCAAAACTTGCTACCCCACCCTACATAAAAGTTGTGTTGTGCCCGCGTGCAGTATAATTCATTGATAACTGATAACTGATAACTGATAACTGATAACTGATTATGGAACATTTTGAAACTGAAGAACAACAAGTTGAGGCTTTAAAAAAATGGTGGAAAGAGAATGGGATTTCTGTTGTAGCAGGCGTGGTTTTGGGTTTAAGCCTGTTGATGGGATGGCGTTGGTGGCAAACCTATTCTGAACAACAAGCGCATTTGGCTTCTGGGCTTTATGAGCAAGTGCAGCTCTTTTTGACAAGTGATCAAACTGATAAAGCTGTGGGTTTTGCGGAGAAATTGTTATCAGAACATAGTGGCAGTACTTATGCTGTGCTTGCGGTGTTGAATCTGGCGCGTTTGGATTTGGAAAAGGAAGATATTGATAGTAGCCATGTTCGCTTGCAGTGGATATTGGATCAAAATGGCAGTTTGTCTGAGTTGACGCATATTGCGCGTTTGCGTAAGGCTCGCTTGTATTTATCGGAAGAGAAGCTAGCGAAGGCGAGTCGTTTGATTGAGGGCGTTGATGTGGGTGAGTTTAAGGGGGCGTATGCTGAATTACGGGGTGATATCGCCGTGGCAGAAGCGCGAACCGATGCGGCACGCACGGCTTATACTGAGGCTTTGGAGGGCGATGAGTTGTCGGGGAAGCATCGTGAATGGGTGCAGATCAAGTTGGATGATTTGGGTGTGAAACAAGTGGCACGTATTGACGACAGTCTACCGCTATCGGTTGCGGGTAATCCCAGTACGGTGCAAGAGAATGTGATAACTGATAACAATAACGATAAATCGGTGGGCGACGAGAGTATGCCGCTATCGGTTGCGGGTAATCCCAGTACAGTGCAAGAGAATGTTATAACTGATAACAATAACGATAAATCGGTGGGTGACGAGAGTCTGCCGCTATCGGTTGCGGGTAATCCTAGTACGGTGCAAGAGAATGTTATAACTGATAACGAGAACGACAACTCGGTGGGCGACGTGAGTCTGCCGCTATCGGTTGCGGGTAATCCCAGTACGCTGCAAGAGAGTGTGATAATTGATAACGAGAACGACAACTCGGTGGGCGACGTGAGTCTGCCGCTATCGGTTGCGGGTAATCCCAGTACGGTGCAAGAGAGTGTGATAATTGATAACTGATAGAGATGTTGAGAAAAATAATTTCATCTGGGCGAACACGTAGGTTCGCCCGTAGGGGCGAACCTGCGTGTTCGCCCTGCAACAATTAATACGCACCGCATGAAAAATTAACCATTAACCATTAACCATTAACCATTAACCATTAACAAATTAACCATTAATCTATTAATATGCGTGCAAAAACTTTTGCCTGGAAATCACTTGCAACGATCACTTTATTAAGCTTTTCACTTTTCATTTTATTAAGCGGCTGTTCTGGGAGCAAAGATAATACTGAACCGCCGGCACCTTTGGTTCAATTTACGCCGACTTTGACGGTTAAAACGTTATGGACAGCTTATGCGGGGGGCGGTACAAATAAAAGCTATTTGAAACTGGCTCCCGCTTTTTACAATGAACGGTTGTTTACGGCTTCGCCAACAGGCAAGGTGCGGGCCTTTAATTTTCGTGATGGCAAGCAAGTATGGGAACAAAAAATAGGGCTACCCATTTCAGGTGGGCCTGGCGTTGGCCAAGGTTTGGTACTGGTAGGCAGTCATAAGGGTGATGTGGTGGCTTTGTCTGAAATTGAGGGTAAGGAGCAATGGCGTACTCAAGTTTCCAGTGAAGTCTTGGTGGCACCGGGTATCAGTCAAGGTGTGGTGGTGGTGCGTACTATAGATGGCAAATTATTTGGTTTGGATAGTCAAAATGGTGAGCAATTATGGGTGTATGAAGGCAGTCGCGTTCCTTTACTGACATTGCGGGGCATGAGTACCCCTTTGGTTAAAAGGGATGTGGTTATAGTGGGATTTGATAATGGCAAAATCGCTTTGTTAAATCTGCAGAAGGGCAAAGTTTTATGGGAATATGCGGTAGGGGTACCGAGTGGGCGTAGTGAATTGGAACGTATGGTTGATATTGATGCTGATCCGTTGTTGGTCAACAATATGATTTATGTGACGGGCTATCAGGGAAGAACTATGGCGATTGATTTGGCTAAGGGGGCTAAGCCGTTATGGGAGAAGAAGTTGTCTTCTTATGCCGGTTTGGGTGTTGATTTCGATTATCTCTATGTGAGTGATAGCAATAGTCATGTTTGGGCACTTAATCGTGAGTCGGGCGAGGATTGGTGGAAGCAGGAGAAACTCCATGCCCGTAACGTGACAGCGCCGGTGAGCATTGGTGATTATGTGGTTGTTGGCGATAGTCAGGGATAT
>QNEL01000680.1 GCA_003645185.1 Candidatus Parabeggiatoa sp. nov. 3 | reverse complement strand
CATCCAATCGCGAAAGCTTTTAAAAGTTTAAATTGTGCCCGCGTGCAGTATAATTAACAATTCAACAAAATTAGACTTCAAAATGAAACAAAGGTATAATCTGCGCTCTTTTAGTTACTTTCTTTAGGAAAAATCTGACGATGAAATTGATATCACTACGAAGTATGGCATTAGTTGTGCTGTTGACTGGTATAACCTATCCCAAAGTGTGGGCTGTAGATATTGTTGTAGCGGCGGGTAAAAACCACTCCCTCGCTTTGGAAAGTGATGGCACTTTATGGGCATGGGGATATAACAGACATGGTGAACTTGGTGATGGCGCAACCACAAAGCGTTCCGCCCCGGTGCAAGTAAAGATTTCAAAGGTGGTGAGTATTGCGGCCGGTGATAACCACTCCTTGGCTGTGAAAAAAGAGGGTACGGTATGGACATGGGGATATAATAGGTACGGGCAACTTGGTGATGGCACAATTACGATGCGTTCCGCCCCTGCAAAGGTGAATAGCCTATCTGATGTGGTAAAGATAGCAGCGGGTAGTAGTCATTCTCTCGCGTTAACAAGCGACGGTACGCTGTGGGCGTGGGGGTATAATAAAAATGGCGAGCTTGGTGATGGTACAAGCCAGAAAAAGCTAGAACCTGTGCAAATCAAGATTGATGAAGTGATCGATATCTCTGCCGGTCAAAATCACACCATCGCTTTGAAAAGTGATGGTAGCGTGTGGACATGGGGGCATAACGCGCATGGAGAACTTGGCAATGCGACGACGGAAAAGAGTACCACTCCAGGAGAGATAAATATTTATGATGTAGCAGCCATTGCCGCTGGTGGCTACCATTCCCTTGCACTTAAAAATGATGGCAGTGTGTGGACATGGGGCTATAACGGATATGGACAGCTAGGCGATGGAACGACAAGTACTCAGAGTAGTGTTCCTGTACAGGTGGATATTTCGGATGTGGTAACTGTCACAGCGGGTGGTTATACCCAAGATTCCCATCAACTCGTTATGAAAAAAGACGGTACTTTATGGGCATGGGGATATAACGGAAACGGTGAACTTGGTGATGGTACAACGACTTATCATAGTCTACCAGGGCAAGTAAGCGGTTTGTCTAATGTAGTGGCTATAGCAGTTGGTGGGTACCATTCCCTCGCCGTAAAAAATGATGGTAGCTTATGGACATGGGGATATAACAATGCTGGACAACTCAGCGATGGTACGACCACAAGTCGTCTCGCGCCTGTGAAAACATTCATTAATCTTCTTAAAACAAAAGGAGGTGAACCGTCTGGATGTGATTGTGAGTTTACCCAAGCTGATATTGATGCCGCAAAAAAAGCAGGAAGGCAAGCTTGCATAGATGCTCCGTCGTCTTGTGGTATTTCTATAAGTGGTGTACCTGCTACTCTCTCTTATGACTTCAAACTGCATATCCCGCTACTGCATTATTCGCCTTTTGCTGATGTTGATGGGATTATGCCTTTATCGGTTGATCTGGAAATGGAAGATTCTAGTCAAATGTTGTTTAAAGTTAGCGGTTATAAGGCGATTGAGTAAGTTTAAGCCAGCGTGGGATGGGTAGGCGGTATGCTCTACACACCCTACGCTTGCTAAGCTCCCGACATCATTGGCATTTGAAACGTTTAAACTGATGGAGGTTTTTTTTGAATGGCAAGCAAGTTTGTCAAAAGCTTGAAAATGAAGGTTGGATATGTAAGCGTATCAGAGGCAGTCATCATATCTATGGTAAAGAAGGGCAAAAACCTGTGCCTATCCCAGTTCATGGCAAAAAAGATTTAGGAATAGGATTACTCTCAAAAATAGAGAAAGAAACTGGCGTTAAACTGATATAAAGAGAAAATTGATGCAACAACAAGTCCTTGAATTAATTTATGGTGCATCCATCACACCTGATGATGACGGTTTTTTAGTGACTTTTCGTGATTTAAAGAATGTTTTTAGTGGTGGCAAAACCCGCGAAGAAGCTATTTTTAATGCCGTTGAAGCCTTAGATGGTGTGTTATTAGAAATGGTAGCTGAAGATTTAAACATTCCCCTCCCTTCAGATATCCAACCCGGTGAAAAAGCGATTTCTGCTAGTCCAGAGGTTGCCGCGCCTGTGATATTACACCTCTTGCGTCAAGAATCTGGGCAAACAATTGGTATTATGGCCCAAGCAATGGAAATGAAATACCAAACTTATCAGCGTATGGAAACTTATGGGCATTATTTAACCTTGAAAAATTTAAAACGTGCGGCTAGTCTAATGGGTGCAAGTGTTGAATTACGATTTAGGAAACTATAATTTAATTAAGTGATCGCCCTTATGGGCATTGATGTCTTCAAAAAAGTGATGGAAAATTAAACCTGCCTTTATCGGTTGATATGGTAATGAAAGACTACACTGAATTGCTGTTTGGAGTTAGCGGTTATGAGGTGATTGAGATAACAGATTAGTACAACGGATTAACGGTATAAACGGATTAGTTTATTGGTGCATTGAGGAAAGAAGCTTATTCCGCAAATCCGTTGTACTAGATTATGAGGTGATATCGTTCGTTTAAGCCAGCGTGGGATGGGTAAGTGGTATGCTCTACCTACCCTACGCTTGCTTTCAATTAGTTATCAGTAATTAGGACAACGAAATAAACGCGCTTTGACGCTAAAGACGCTAAAGACACTCGTTTATCAAAAGAAATAGAAGTGTCTCTTGCGTCTCTTGCGTCTCTTGCGTTATAAGTAATCTTGACATAAAACCAGCATGAAAAATACTCCTCAAAAGAAGCTCCTAATCAACAGCCTAGGATAAGCGGGTTCACTCACCTTGGCTTGCTCGTTAAACCACTGTTGTTGGGCTGCCTTGATAATGCCTTGTTCCATTTCTTCCAAAGATTTTGCCTTGATATTTGAGACTTCCTAAACCCTCTTCTAAACGAGTCATTGGGAAAGGTTTAGTGAGAGTGATTGCTTTAACGGTTAACATGACTTCGACTTCCATATTCAAAGCCATGACTGGGATATCTAAGTGCAACATGCGATCCGTACCGACATAAGAACGTAAGGTAATGTTTTGCATCATTTTTCCTAAATAACTGCTTTCAAGTGTGGATGTAACCCTTATGGTTTTTCTTTCCTCATATAAATGGGGCAGGCACAAAAACACGCTACCCACCCTACATTGAACATTGAACTAAGTGTATCAAGAAGGCAGAATTTCATGGTTGTTCCCCTCGAAATGCGGATGCAATAGGTTCTGGTAAAGGGGCATCAAAGTCATCAGCGATTTTAAGACTACCCGCTAAAGCTCCTGGCTGGCGGGGTTGATTAAATGCCCGAAGCGGAGCCAACCGCGCCACAGGGTGCCCTGCCTTAGCAATGATAAATTCTTCACCTGCTATCACCAACTCAAGCAAGCGTGAAAGATGCGTTTGGGTTTCATGAATATTAATGGTTTGCATATCAATCTGTTCCTATAAATCGACTCAAAACTATTCATAAGTAATTCGCTCTTTGTTGATATCTGTTGATAACTTTTTTGAGTTGCAACTAGTACAGAGAAATCCCCATACCATTGGAAAACCAGGGCAACCACAAGGGATTGCCCCTACGGGCGAATTGTAGGGGCAATCCCTTGTGGTTGCCCCTAGGTGGTCTGATGATTGTAGCGATCCTGCACTAGAATCCTGGTT
>QNEL01000679.1 GCA_003645185.1 Candidatus Parabeggiatoa sp. nov. 3 | reverse complement strand
CCCACCATTTCTTGTAGAGTGGGTAACGTCTTTATGTTGCCCACCATTTCTTGTCGGGTGGGTAACGTCTTTATGTTGCCCACCATTTCTTGTCGGGTGGGTAACGTCTTTATGTTGCCCACCCTCATCGTCTACAAGTATGGATTTATTCTTAATTTAATGGCATTGAGGGGAATGGTGGGCTTTAAAAACCCGTTACCCACCCTACAAGAAAGACTGTTTCACGCGTGAAACGGATAATTGTATTTTTGGGATATGCCAATAAAGGATAATTTGAACAGATAATTGATAAGACTTGAGTGCTTCCTAAAACATGCAATACAAAGATTACTACAAAACATTAGGCGTTTCGCGCAATGCCACACAAGATGACATCAAACGCGCTTATCGCAAATTAGCCCGTAAATATCATCCCGATGTGAGCCAAGAAAAAGAGGCAGAACAACGTTTTAAAGAAATCGGAGAAGCTTACGAAGCACTCAAAGAACCACAAAAACGTACCGCTTATGATCAATTAGGCAGCAGATGGCAAGCGGGTGAAGAATTTCAACCACCACCTGGCTGGAATGTCAACTTGGGTGGCCGCCGCTTTACAGACAAGCCTTTTGATTTCAGTGATTTTTTTGAAAGTCTATTTGGCGCGGGTAGACAAGGCCCTCACCATACACATCGCAGCGCAGGCAAAGATCAACATACGAACTGTGCCATCACACTAGAACAAGCGTATCAAGGCAGCACTCGCACTATTGAATTACAAGTGTCTGCAAGGGATAGCTCAGGGCAAATACAAACGCAAACACGCCAACTGAATGTCAAAATACCTCAAGGCATTATTCAAGGGCAAAAAATACGTCTTCGTTCCCAAGGCGCATCGGGAATGGGCGGTGGGCCGAATGGGGATTTGTATTTAGAAATCGAATTTAAACCACATCGTCTATACCGTGTTGACGGTCGAGACATTTATCTGAATTTACCCATTACCCCTTGGGAAGCCGCTTTAGGTAGCACGCTAGCCGTACCAACATTAGGCGGAACAATTGAAATGAAAATACCGGCCAATTCGCAATCGGGCCAAAAATTACGCCTCAAAGGGCGCGGATTTCCCGGCAAACCACCTGGTGATCATTACGTGCTACTCCAGATTGTCACCCCCAAAGCCGATACCGCAGAAGCACAAGCGTTTTATCTCAAAATGGCACAAACCTTACCCTTCAATCCACGCGCTGATATGATAGCGTGATTGATGTCCACGGATTACCAGACAAAGGTAATCCAGATTTTCGTTCCAAATTCATTTTGCTACGGCCCGATTGGAGTGCAAAATTCATTTTGCTACGGCCCGATTTTCAAACCAAATTCATTTTGCTTCGGCCCGATTTTCAAACCAAATTCATTTTGCTTCAGCCCGATTGGAGTGCAAAATTCATTTTGCTACGGCCCGATTGGATTTTTTGATTTCCGTGCTTGCGGAATTTCCCCCTTTTTTTTGTCTCATTGAATTTTTCTTTTCAACACAGAGAGCACAGAGTACCACAGAGGTTACCCACGGGTGTGATTAAAAGTGCGGGGGCGATCATCCCAACTAACTTTAGGTGAAAGGTTAGTCACCTTTAGGTGACTTGAGCTTTTAGACAACTGCTTTAGCTGTTGGCTTAATAACTTAATAACTTAATAACTTAATAACCCCCGCACTTTTAATCGCACCCGTTACCCACCCCTTTATGAAAGAGTTTTCAAAAACGTCACCCCCGACAACATTTTACCCTTCGCATAAGCCCTTGCCGCTTGATCAGCGCGTCGCAACGGTTCACAAACTCGATATCGGGGAGCCAAATTTAAAATCACCTCCGCCGCAGTTGAAAGCGCGATTTGATGGCCCGCACTCACAAAAATAGGCTTAACACCCGCTTGTGTACGCAAAACCTTACCCACCATTTCATTGTCTAACCAAACCGGCAACCAACTCCCCCGTTTATCACCCAATTCACCTTGATAATCAAGAAGAGTTTGTTTAGCACAACCAATAACCGGTAAATCAGTTTGAACGCCTAACCAACAAGCCACCCCAAAACGGCGCGGGTGAGCAATACCATGTCCATCAGTGAGCAACACATCTGGAATAATGTTAAAATGATCGCGTACAAAGTTAACCATTTTCAAAAGCGGTGGGCCTTCACGAAAACAAAAAAATTGGGGCACGTATGGCACATCCACATCAGTGTCTCCAACATAAGTACCCATGATATCGCCTGAATAGTGTTGTATATCCAACCCCACAAAAGCACGCTCCCCCACATATTGGATATCTAAACTAAAAATCACATCATTCGCTTGTGGCACATAACCCGTATTATCAGGCGGGATCACCACTTCTGAAGCCCATAGTGTTTGTAAATCAGCTAACTCAGTTAAATTCATTATTCATTACTGGGCAACCACGATGGATTGCCCCTACAAAAACAGATTGTATGTAGGGGCAATCCCTTGTGGTTGCCCTTATCATTTATTTGAATAATGTCCCACTAGGAAAAAAAATGCTGTGGATTAAGGCTTTTCACATTATCTTTGTTGTCACCTGGTTTGCTGGACTCTTTTACCTGCCACGCCTATTTGTTTATCATGCCATGGCAGAAGACACAACCAGTCATGAACGTTTCAAAGTCATGGAACGCAAATTATATTACGGCATTATGGCCCCCAGCGCCATTTTAGCCGTCGGGTTTGGCATCTGGTTATTAGTGGCATATTGGTGGCAACCCTTCTTAACGGCCACAGGTTACCTCTGGTTACATATCAAAGTGCTACTTGTCGTCATTTTAATCGGCTATCATCTCTACAGTGGCAAATTGTTAAACGATTTCAAACATGATCGCAACCATCACAGTCATATTTTTTACCGCTGGTTTAACGAATTTCCAGTATTGATATTAATTGCCACAGTCATTTTAGTAGAAGTGCAACCCTTTTAATTAATTGTAGGGGCAGATATGCGTATCTGCCCTTAACTTTTTGTTTCACCTGAATTATCAAACCAGCTTTCCCACCATTGCGCTCAAAACGCATAAAACAACTTCAAAATAATAAACGCAAAAGGCGCAAAAGGCGCAAAAGACGCTTATCACTTTGCGTCTCTTGCGTTTAAAAAAATGACTGATAACTCAAAATCAGATTTTTGACCATTTTTATATTGTGTGATATTATTATCAACCCATTGATAATTTTATAGAAATAAGCGTTGCAAGTTTGTAATATATTTATCCAGTGCATCGATCATACAACACTTCCCTGGATGGATAGCTATCTTGAGCATTTTTTAAGGGTTTTGCTGGACGCGACAAATAATCTGGCATAGCCGCAGCATACGCCTTAAGTGATGGTGTTTGATCATGATGATTTTCACGGGATTGTCTGGTTGACTCAGTCATATCTCATTATTACAAAAAAACGTCGGGAGAGACATAAAAACGCTCACTCAGGGCACGGATTTGTCGAGCTTTCAATTCCTGTTGGCCCTTTATTATTTTTGACACGTCGTCAATAGGGCCTATTTCAGGTAAGTCGCTTGGTGTTAGCCCATTTTGTTCCATTAAAAATTGTAAAATGTCATTGCCTGAAATGTCAGGCTTCGGATAATGCTTTGTTTCATAGTTTTCAATTAAAAGACAGAGCGTTTCCATTAAACTTGATAAGGGATGTGTTTTATTG
>QNEL01000678.1 GCA_003645185.1 Candidatus Parabeggiatoa sp. nov. 3 | reverse complement strand
GTTTTTGTTGCCCACCAATAGATCAATGTAGGGCTCCCTACGGGTTTTTGTTGCCCACCAATAGATCAATGTAGGGCTCCCTACGGGTTTTTGTTGCCCACCAATAGATCAATGTAGGGCTCCCTACGGGTTTTTGTTGCCCACCATTCCCCTCCGAATTTTTTTGTTGCATGCCCCTTAATGACGTAAAACAGGAGATATGATGTTCTCTATAAAAGTAAAGGATTTTAGAAGAAGATTAATCG
Organism: Candidatus Parabeggiatoa sp. nov. 3; assembly: GCA_003645185.1. GTDB lineage: Bacteria > Pseudomonadota > Gammaproteobacteria > Beggiatoales > Beggiatoaceae > Parabeggiatoa. The sequence continues at coordinate 3,464 of QNEL01000678.1, read as the reverse complement.
TTTTGCTAATAATCGTAGGTTTGAGTGAAACGATTCTAGCCAATAGCACGCAAAACTCTGAGCAGTCTAATCCGCTCCAAGCCACGACGACTGATTTGCTTAACAACGCTGATGAGGCTAATCCCGTTCAAGCAACGCTTAAAGTCGGATTGTACCCTTGGGTTCCAAGAGTGAAACAGTTTCAGTATGTCATTCAGAAAGTTTGGGAGGAACGCGGGGTGCCTGGCGTGGAACTCGCTTTTGTGAGTCATGAAGTGTGGGATGGCGGATATGCTATTGATCCGCCTGATGATTTAGATGTTTTTGTTTTTGACGCGCTCTTCCTTCACTATTTTCAAGCACAGGGCTATCTGGCTGCTATTGAAGATGAGGAAATTGATGATCTGTCTGATATATTGCCTTATGCGGTTGAAGGTAGCAGAATCAAGGGTAAGCTGTTTGGGATTCCACAACTTGCTTGCACGAATCTATTGTTTTATAGGAAAAATGATAGGGAATTAGCTAAAGCCAAAACGCTAGATGAGATTAGCCGTATTTTAGGCCAATGTCCTTATACCGGTGTAACGCCCCCCCCTCAAACGGGCTTATTGGTGGATCTATCGGGAGAGACGACAAATGCCAGTCTCTATCTTGAAGCCGTTATGGATATCAAAGGCGAGTATACCCCAGTTCCTCAATTACCCACTGTTGATCAGCTTAACCCACAGGCGATTTTTTATTTGCAAAAGGTTCTGGGTATGGCTAGTAAAAGACAGGCGAGCTCTGATTATTTTGAGAATCCTTATGAACGCGCTTCCTGGTTTGGAAAGGGATTTGGTAGAGCCTTGATAGGATTTACTGAATCAATGTCAGCTATGGGAGTGAATCAATATCAAGTTGATTTTAAACTGATGCCTTTGGCAAATAACCCAAAAGAGGATATTGCTCTTTTTTATGTTGATCTGGTTGGCATTAATGTTTTAGTTGCAAAACGTGGCCTTCGGAATGCTGCTATCCAGTTGGGCGTGTTATTGGCTTCACAAGAGGTTATGGAACACAGCTTGGCTCCAAGTCATCCAACCGACTCTCCCCAATATCTTATGCCGGTTCGCAGAAGTGTTTTTTCCAAACTATGGCATTATCCGCTGTATAGAAAGATGTATAGGTTTGTCAAAAACCAAAATCCCAGAATGTTTAAGATTGGCGTTCACTCAAGACAATGGTTAAATCATACCAAAAGGGCTATTCAGGATAAAATCTTTGACACACAGGTTTGCAATTAATACATAAGTACAGGGCAAAGAAAACATAATGGTGCGAGCCTTCGCAAAATAACTTTTTCACTAAAATAGGGCCTTGAAGATTTATCTTGATAACCCTTTTTTAGAAATGCGCCCACCTGATAAATTTTTGTCCTGTACAGAAACGGAATCATAAAACTTTAATCCATTCATTCACACTTCAATTTGCTATTCGTTTTTCAAAAATAGCCGGGCATGAGAAAAATTTGTGATGAAACTTCATCTTGAATTAAGCGACAACAAAAGTTATCAAATACAGGGCGTGGATTCACAAAGTGTTACCATTAACAACAAAGTGTATTCGCACAATATTATAGTCATGCCAGATTCTATTCTAGTATGGGAGGTGGAAAGTTTTGATACCTTGGAAGTTGCCCATTTTCAGCAATTATGTGCTTTACGCCCAGAAGTCGTGTTATTGGGAACCGGACAACAGACACATTTTCCAGCTACAGAATTGTTAGTCCCCCTGATTAATGAAGGCATCGGAGTAGAAGTCATGAACACGCGCTCGGCTTGTCACACCTATATGATATTGATGGCAGAAGGGCGGAAGGTGTTAGCGGCTTTATTGACCCAAACCTGACAGGCGAAAGAAAACCTGTCAGGTTTTTATTGGCCCAAACCTGACAGGTTTTGAAAACCTGTCAGGTTTTTAATAAAGATTCTAGAGAATGCCCTTCACGTTCAATGATTTCGCGCAGATGCTTGATGGCAGTCATTTGAATTTGCCGTACTCGTTCTCGGGTTAACCCCATTTCCAAACCAATGTCTTCTAATGTCACCTCTTCACCATTCCCGACACCAAAGCGCCGTTCAAGCACAAATCGTTGCTTTTCACTCAATTGAGATAACCATAAATTCAGATATTTAGTGAGATCAGCATCTTGTAAAATCAGCATAGGATCAGGATTGAGTTCATCGGGAATGCTGTCGATGAGTGTTTTTTCAGAATCTTTTATGCGTGGACTGTCCATCGAAATAACACGTTCATTCAGTCCAAGCCTTTTTTTGACTTCTTCTTTAGGCTTATCAAGCAAAACCGCTACATCTTTTGCGGTAGGCTCATGATCTAGCGTTTGCGAGAGAGTGTAAAAAGCCCGTAAACACTGATTGATTTCCTTAAGTACATGGATAGGCAAACGAATGGTGCGATTTTGATTCATAATAGCGCGTTCAATCGTTTGTCTTATCCACCAGGTAGCATAAGTAGAAAAACGAAAACCCTTTTCTGGATCAAATTTACTGACGGCCCGCATCAAGCCCAGATTGCCTTCTTCAATCAAATCCAGTAAAGCTAAACCTCGGTTCAGATAATTGCGGGCAATTTTAACAACGAGGCGCAAATTGGCTTCAATCATGCGATTACGTGCCGCTTCATCACCAGATAGGGCACGTCGCGCATATTTAATTTCTTCTTCCGCAGTTAGCAGTTTAGAACAACCAATTTCATTTAAGTAAAGACGAGTGGCATCAAGTTCCTCATCAGTCGTATTGGTTGGTTGTACTAATTCTAAAAAATCATCGTTTTTCAACTCCCCAAGTACGTCTGATTCGTCAAATTCATCGTCCATACTGGCCTCTTATTTAAGATACCTCAATTCATAATAAAGCTAGATTAAGGTTTTGTAGTAGGCGATTTATCGCCAAACGCCGAACATGAAAAAATGTGAATAGTCGTAGAGACGCGATGCTTCGCGTCTCTGTTTTGTAGATTTGCGCCGCAAAGCGTCTCTGTTTTGTATAGACGCAATGCCTCGCATCTCTGTTTTGTAAAAACGCAATGCCTCGCATCTCTGTTTTGTAAAAACGCGATGCCTCGCATCTCTGTTTTGTAAAAACGCAATGCCTCGCATCTCTGTTTTGTAAAAACGCAATGCCTCGCATCTCTGTTTTGTAAAAACGCGATGCCTCGCATCTCTGTTTTGTAGAGACGCGATGCTTCGCATCTCTGTTTTGTAGAGACGCGATGCTTCGCGTCTCTGTTTTGTAAAAACGCAATGCTTCGTATCTCTGTTTTGTAAAAACGCGATGCCTCGCATCTCTGTTTTGTAAAAACGCGATGCCTCGCATCTCTGTTTTGTAAAAACGCGATGCCTCGCGACTCTGTTTTGTAAAAACGCGATGCTTCGCGTCTCTGTTTTGTAAAAACGCAATGCCTCGCATCTCTGTTTTGTAGAAACG
>QNEL01000677.1 GCA_003645185.1 Candidatus Parabeggiatoa sp. nov. 3 | reverse complement strand
ATAAGCGATGTGACTTTGTTCGTTGACACTGTGAGAGGCCAGACGAAAATCAGCGTTGTAACCATAGTTGACACGACCAGTCAGACTACCGCTCCATTTTTCTTCCAACAACAATGAACCATCATAGCGATAGTTCAGCTTGATATCACTTGATAAATCCGCGACTGCCGTGACTTGACCACTGTTTAGATCATACGTGTAAGTTTGTGTGCCTTTTGGCAACACAATCTCTGTCAACCGGCCCCCTTGATCATAATTGAAATCAACGACTTGATTATCGGGGCGCGTGATCCGCGTCACCTGTTCATCCAGGTTGTAACTGGATAAGGTTTCATGGCTTTCCAAACCGACTGAGGGCGCTTGATATGCGGTTTGCAAATCAACCTCATTATAAGCATAGAGATGCTCTGGGCGATTAGGCGGTTTAAGGGCTGTCAGGTTACCGTTTTTGTCGTACTCGTACTCAATTTGCCGATTATCGGGTAATTTTTGCTTGAGAACTCGGCCCACGGCATCACGAGTGAACTCTTCAGTACGTTGCAAGGCATCCGTGAGTTTCGCTACATAACCACTGTCTGGATCATAGCTAATGGTTGCGATTCGGGCCTCATCACCTTCTCCTTTAATCACTTGAGTCAACCTGCCTCGGTTGTCGTAGCTGTAGAAAACGTCTGCCAATCCGGGCACTTGCTGTTGAATAACCCGGCCTTTGTCATCAAGGATTGAAACGCTTTTGCGGCTAGCGGCGCTTTGTGCGGTAAGCGTTTTATTGGTGGCATCATAAACGCTTTGGCTGGTGCGATCATTGCTCGTGATTTGAGTTGTCAAGCTTAACAAACTTAAAGGATCACTCGCTTCTGCCAGTTCAACCGTTTTTTCGGTGGTGATAACTCCACTTAATCCATTGGGCGTGGTGATAGTCAACAGCGAAGTGAATGGGGCTTGCATTCCAAAACGCGGGTCGGGGCTTTGTGATGAGACAATGACTGTACCATCTGGACGAGTGACTGTGGTTTCACCTTCAGCATTGATAAACGTTTTGTTTACCGTGCCATCAGGAGACGTATTGACTCGTAACATTTCACCATTGTCTTGGGGTTTGACTTGGTATTGAGTCACTCGGCCTTTTTTAGTTGTCATGGTGGTGGTGTAACCGCCACCCTGATTTTCAGAACGTGCGAGTGTCCACCCACCGCCAGCGGCATTGGTATCTTCTACAAATCGGCCCAAGTCGTTGTATTGATAAACGGATTTATGGCCGCGTGGATTGACAAAGGCCGTTAATAAGCCATCTGCGGTGTATTGCAATTGATAAGCTTCACTGGCCGGGTTAGTTACGCTATTCAGATAACCCTTGTCATCTAGGGTTAAAGCCGTGCGTTGTCCATCAGGCTTAAATTGCTACAGATGCATCAAAGGGCTGTCGTATGCGCGTGATATCGCCATCAAAGTCTTTGAGATCGGTTAAATGACCATTTTATTGGTATGTAAATTAATCAACACCGATTTGCGTTTGGATCAATAAACCATTGTCTGGATGAGGATAAATAAAAAAAGGCTCCAACGCAGGAACATTGGAGCCAGAAGAAAAAATGTGTGTTTAACGAAGCATCTCTTCTGGTAGCAAAGCTTTACCCATCCTACCCGAACCCATGCTACGCTGTATTTTTCTTGCCCACTAAGAAAAGTCAAAAACAATCATTATGGCTTATGGGCAAACGGGCAAGATAAATAGTGAAACGAGTCACTGTTGCCCGCTTGGTTACCCTACCTAGCCGAATATGATTGTTGATTTTTCTTGACTATAGCCTCGTTTCAGGCAAATGGATACTAATTTAACATAATCATCTACACATTTTACGTCCCTCACTTCCCTATTTTCAATCTGACATTGTTCTAGCATATTATCTACTTCTAAAGAAAAATCTTCAATTTCCGGGGTATCTAAATCTGGAAGATATGGTGGTGGCTCCCCTAATTCGCTATGAAAATGATCAGTTGGCCTAATATAACCTTTAGGAACATGAAAAATGTTTTCAAGAATGAAGTAGGCAAATTCAAAATCACTCAATAATACTTCTGATTTTTCATAATACTGCTGATAGATTTCCTCTAGTTTGTATTCTTCCCGTTTAGGTATTCGATGCCGCCTCCTATATGCAAAGTCAGCCCAAGCAAAAATGAGTAAGCTAGTGAACATTGCTATCCAAATCATTTTGCACGTACCTATATCAAGTGAGTTTAATGCTTATTCAAATAAATTAAAACATTCATTAACAATAGTTCGGACACTTTTTACTTGATGATCAAGTTTTTGATGAACGGCCGCGCTTTGCGACAATCTTATGATGAGTGTATAGATATACAACTCATTGATTTTTAACGAAATGAGTTTTTATCCTTTAGAGTGAAATCAAATGCTTACAAAAAACGTGATCATCGAGTTTTAAGATCATGATCCTTAAGCGACATAAAGGTTTGATTTTATTATGGCTGAATAAAATGCAAGTTAGCCTTTTGGCTAACTTTGATTGTGTGCTCTCAATAAAATGAAGCACTTATAATGCCTTGCTGTAAGGCACAAAAAACGGTCCGAAGTCTTGATTAAAAATCATTGAAAACCAGAAAAGAGTGTGGATGTCAATTGACTTTCTTGTAGGGGAGCAGTGGAACGCAGCGAAATATCCAGCACTTATGCCGATTTTTATGGGTGTAGCGACCCCCCCACAACTTATTATTATCTCATGAAAAACGGAGTCTTTTCAAAAAACGGAGTTTCTCAATGACTTGTCAAAAATGGGTTATTGTTCCAAGTAGAGAATATACCTATTTACTAACAATTGTCACAAACAAATAGGCATCTGCCAATTGTGCCAATATCATAGAAGCCCTCAAACGCCAGAAGAGGTAATATTCCCCGCCCAATACCCCTTACTCCTTTCGACGCATATCTGGCGTAGGGATTTTTGGTTCCCCATTTTTTGGTGATTTTCATTCCTAGCCGGCTAAAACGTGTCGTTTTGTCAGAAACTTTCTTCTTTATTCCGGTAACAGCCTTCCTTTTCTCTTTCTCGGTTTTAGGCAATCTTACGCCTCCTAATGCCGTTGCTAAAGTTCCGAGTGTTGCTAACAGATCAAAACGATTTTCTCTGATACAATCTGCTACACAATCCAAATATTTCAATCCAAGCGGATCTATAAAATTAACGGGATCATTCAAAACATACCCATAAAGATTGGTATCCTTGCCGTCAAACAAAATAGGATCCTTAGCTGTCCATCGTCCCGTTTGAGCATCATAATCCCGCGCCCCAAAGCGTGTCAACTGGGTTGACAAGTCATAAATCCCACCTGCAAAACCAAACGGTTGAAACCCCGGATTGGAATCAAAAACGACATTCCCGAACGCATCGTAATCCATTCTCTGCACGATGGAACCTTCATTGATATCAACCACCCGCCTTGGACTGCCTAAATGATCACTCAAAATGCGGTAAGTGTTGCCGTTTTTGAGCATGTAGTCTGGGATGTTGGCTTTGGAACCGTAGACAAATCTTGAGACAACATTGCCATTACCATCCAATTCAACTACAGGATTCAAGGAGCCTTGGTACAGAAAACCTTGTACCAATTGTCCATTGACTTTTTTGCCAACACGGCGATTGCGCCCATCAATCACATACTCAATCTGTTTGCCTGAAGGCAATTGGATTGTT
>QNEL01000676.1 GCA_003645185.1 Candidatus Parabeggiatoa sp. nov. 3 | reverse complement strand
TATTTAAAAAAAACAGAAAGGGGGCAACCACAAGGGATTGCCCCTACACAATGTCATGTAGGGGCAATCCCTTGTGGTTGCCCTTTGTTGTAAAATACCTGTTTATTTGTGCTTCAGTACTTAAAACCTGTTAAAAGACTAAAACATGACAGGTTTTAAAAACCTGTCAGGTTTTTTCGCTAACGAATCCTAAATCGACAAGACACTACTACAATGAAACCATTACAGTGCTTATCAATTCTTATCTTATCCATTTCGCTTGCCTTAATACTTTTGCCATTCAACACCTTAGCACTACCCGAAGACAGTGTGCAATTTTACTTGGATCATTATGGGCGTGCCGATGTGAATGATAAACGGGTTCGCAGAGTGCATCACATCTTTGAACAAGTGAAACGGGTAGCCGATAAAAGACATCATCGCCTGCCACAATTGGCCGTTGTTCAAGGCTTTAATAGCCCTGATGATCCCTTAGCAATCGCTTTGCCTGATGGTTATATTGTCTTATCAAAGCAAGCCATTGATATCATTTATAAAAATGTCTCTCTCGTACAGGGCGATACGCGAACCGCTTTTGTATTGGGGCATGAATTAGCCCATTTAGCGAATAATGATGCTTGGCATCGGGAATTTTTAAGTCTTATCAGAAAACGAACATCAGTTTCTCAGTTGAACCCAAATCGCCAACAAGAAATTGAGGCCGATGATCAGGGTTTTATCTATGCCGCTATGGCAGGATATCCTGTTGCTCAATTATTGGCGAAAGGGGCACAAAACTTTTTTATGGCTTGGGAACAACAAACGTTTCGGCGGGTGAATAATACGCATCCTCGCCCAGAAGTTCGAGCGAAGCTGTTAAAAGCGCGTTTGCAAGCATTATTAGAGATTTTGCCCTATTTTCATTTTGGAGTACGTTTGAGTCATTTTGATCGATGTGACGATGGTAGCTACTTTTTGAGCGAGTTTCTCAAACACTTTCCGGCGCGTGAAGTCTATAACAATTTAGGGCTTTGCGAATTACAACAAGCGCGAAAGGCTTTGGGCAAAGAGGCCTATTTATATTGGCTCCCGTCGGTGTTAGATGTCACAACACAAATTGATAAGTTGTCTTTATCTGATATTTCCAGAGGGGAAGGCTCCACTTTAGCCGATGACTTTTTAATCAATGCACAAGACTATTTTGAAAAGGCATTAGAGATGGAGCCTTCATATTTACCTGCTCATGTTAATTTAGCGATAACGGCGCTTTATTTAGAAGACATTTATATAGCGCGCGCGCGAATAGAAAAAGCACGGCAATTAGCGCCTGATGATTTGGAAATTCAAGGATTGCGGCTAGTGATTTTGTATGAAGAAGGATCGCTTTCACCGTATGTGGATATGTGGCCTTATATTATCCAACAATTGGAACAATTAGCGCGAAGGCCAAATGCGCCACTGAGTGTGGTTTATAACATGGCGAGACTCCTTGAACTGAGAAAGCGCACTGGGGCCAAGAAAATGTGGCAACGGTTAGCGAGACAAGTGGCAGATTTACCGCTACCTATTCGGCGCATCGTTTGTCAAAAAACGGTTTGTCCACAACAAGCCGCTGGCAAATTGCCTAAATCCAATTGGGATTTACCCGTTCAATTGGGGATGGATATCCGTTATAATAAAACATTGCGTCAATGGCAAAAAAGTCAGATGAGATTATATGATCTCTATGAAGAAATCTATCAACATCCAGACGGTAAAGCGGAAGTGTTGGCGATGCGGGAAAGGGTAGAAATGGTGGTGCTCAAAAAACGTGAGGATATCAGTCTCAAGGATTTACCCAATTATTGTGGACAGCCATTACGTCAACGTCGTGTGTTCAAGGGTAGACTCTTGTCTTGTCATAACTGGGCAGCGTGGGTAGTTGATAATCACATTCAAGAAGTTTGGGTAGTGAGTACAACGCCATAAATTCTTTTTGCCACGGAAAAACACAGAAAGCACGGAATGAATTTTTCCGTGTTTTTCCGTGTTTTTCCGTGGCAAAATATACCCAATTCTGATTCAAACAATTAAAGGAGAATATTTTTATGACAAAAAAATGCTTTCTAGTCTTGGTGATGGTTTATTTAATCACAGGCTTTGCACAAGCGACAACCTTGGATTCACAGCTAGAGTTAGCTAAAACCTACAACGATCAAGCAGTTCAATATTATCAACAAGGGCGATTTCAACAAGCTCTGCCGTTGGCTGAAAAAGCCCTTAACATCAGAACTGAAGTGCTAGGCGAAAAACATGCAGACACCCTCGGAAGTCTGAATTATTTGGCGGAAATTTATCGAGAATTAGGTCGCTTTTATGAGGCTTTGCCTTTGTCTGAAAAAAGCTATCTTCTGTCTAAAAATGAGTTAGGAAAAACGCACCCTTTAACGCTCGCGAGTTTGAATAATTTGGTAGTCATTTACAAAGACTTAGGCCGTCTTAAAGAAGCCTTACCTTTGGCAGAAAAAAATTATCCTCTTGTGAAAAAAGTGCGAGGAGAAAATCGCCCAGAAACTATCACGGCTTTGAATAATTTAGTGATGATTTACCAAGGTTTAGGCCGTCTAGATGAAGCTTTACCTTTGGCTAAAAAATGCTATAGTCTGTCTCAAGAAGTGTTAGGAGAAAAGCATCCAAACAGCCTCACGAGCCTGAATAACTTGGCTGTGATTTACCATGAATTAGATCGGTTAGAAGAAGCTTTGCCTTTATTCAAAACCTGTCATCGTCTTTCTAAAGAAGTGCTAGGCGACAACCACTTTATAACTATCGCGTGCCAAAATAATGTGGCGGAAATATACACAAGCTTAGCCCATCCATCTGATGCCTTGCCTCTGTTAGAAGAAAGCTACACTCGTTTCAAAAAGGTGTTTGGGGAAAAACACCCATATACTCTCATGACTTTATTTAATTTGGCCACTGCCTATCAAAAACAAGGCAATTTTAATAAAACCATTCAATATCTTGAAAAATCACTGGACATTGTGGAAAATTTGCGAAGTGGCGACTTATCCGCCGAAAACCGCCAAACTTTGTTTAACAAGTGGGTACCAAGTTATTTTAGTCTTTTGGGTTTGTATATTGCTCACTCTCACTTTTTCGATGCTTTTCACAGAACTGACATGAGTAAACCTTATATATTAAAGGCTTTTCGCGTCGCTGAAATGAGCAAAGCCCGTACCTTACTTGAATCCATCACGGCTAAACTTGCCGCTCAACAAAGCGAACTCACTAGGGCAGAGAAACGAAAACTGCGAAAATACGAGGTTCGTCTGGCTTCTTTAAATAATCGTATTGCTAAAGCCTTAGAAGAAGATCAACTAGAAGAAACCATTCGTTTAGAAACCAAAAAAAATTCCTTAGTGAACCAACTTGCCGAGTTTGAACGTGAGTTAATGGCAAAATACCCCAAGTATGCTAGGCTCAGCAAGGTGCAGATTGTCGGTGCCAAAGAGGGTGCGAAATATTTGCCAGCGGATTCGGTGCTAATCAGCTACCTTGTCAGTGACGATAAATGGAATAAAAACAATGTGTTAGCTTTTACTTTACAAGCCAATGGTATGCTCACCGCGCACTACTTAGGAGAACTCACTGATCTTGAAAAAACTGTGAAAAAGTACCTTCGCCGTTTATCACTCAAAAAAACAAGAGGACGGGTTATACTTTGGCCTGAAACTAAAAAAGATGTCGTGGCACTTA
>QNEL01000675.1 GCA_003645185.1 Candidatus Parabeggiatoa sp. nov. 3 | reverse complement strand
GTAGGGGCAATCCCTTGTGGTTGCCCTGTCATCCATTTTGGATTTTGGGATTGTGTGTGTAGGGGCAATCCCTTGTGGTTGCCCTGTCATCCATTTTGGATTTTGGGATTGTGTGTGTAGGGGTAATCCCTTGTGGTTGCCCTGTCATCTATTTTGGATTTTGGGATTGTGTGTGTAGGGGCAATCCTTTGTGGTTGCCCTGTCATCCATTTTGGATTTTGGGATTGTGTGTGTAGGGGCAATCCTTTGTGGTTGCCCTGTCATCTATTTTGGATTTTGGGATTGTGTGTGTAGGGGCAATCCTTGTGGTTGCCCTGTCATCTATTTTGGATTTTGGGATTGTGTGTGTAGGGGCAATCCTTGTGGTTGCCCTGTCATCCAATTTTGGATTTTGGGATTGTGTGTGTAGGGGCAATCCTTTGTGGTTGCCCTGTCATCCATTTTGGATTTTGGGATTGTGTGTGTGTAGGGGCAATCCTTGTGGTTGCCCTGTCATCCATTTTGGATTTTGGGATTGTGTGTGTAGGGGCAATCCCTTGTGGTTGCCCCATTGGATGGTTGCCTCGGTGTAGGGGCAATCCCTTGTGGTTGCCCTGTCATCCACCATTAACACTATAATTACTCCGCCTTTGGTTCTTCAGTTGTCGTACAACACGTTGAGATGCCGAAGGGTAAATAGGCAGGACAAAAGCCGATAAAGGCTGTCAAGATGGGCACGGCACCAATAGCGCCCCACCATCCGCCCCAAGGCTCTTGCAAATAGACGGCCGCGCCAATAATGCCTAAACCCACTATCACTCGAAAAATTTTATCAGTTGTGCCTACATTGGCTTTCATGCCGTTCTCCTTTTTATATTTACTAATAATTAATTGAAGATGAATACACCCTTGAAAAATGGCATTTTAAATATGAGAATCTTACTCATATAAATCAAGTCTCGAATCGTAATTAAACAATTCTTAATGGCTAAATGATTTAAATTTGATTGATGACTTGATGTTCTTAAATAATGAACTAAAATAATGACAAAGACTTAACCGATTTGAGAGAATACAGTCTGTTAAACTCATAATACACTTACAAAAAGGAGCATTTTATGATGTCAAATAGAAAATCTCGTCAACAACACGGCTTTACTTTGATTGAGCTGTTGATTGTGATGGCGATTTTGGGTATGTTGGCCGCGATAGTGGGGCCAAGCCTTTTCAAGCAGATTGGGGGTAGTCGAAAGGAAGCGGCAAAAACACAAATCGCTCAGATTGAATCTGCCATAGCCATTTATCGTTTAGATCTGTTTAAACTCCCCAACAGCCTAGAGGCTTTGGTTAAAAATACCTCGAATAGCCCAAAGTGGAAGGAGTCTTATATGGAAAAGGGGTACATACCTAAAGATCCTTGGGGTAACGAATACCAATACAAGAAACCTGGGGGTGAGGGGCGTAAGTATGATATTTATTCCTTTGGGGCTGATGGGCAAGAGGGTGGTGAAGAAGATAATGCGGATGTGTATAACTTGCCTGATAAGTAGGTAGAGAAGCTTCCAAGGCTGAATTTGAGTGGATAGAACACATATGACGCGGATTCTCAGGATTGGCGCTGATTTTTTAATCCGCTGATTTTTATGAAATCTCTATCACTTTTATTAGCCACATTGCACGACTACCCATCTGTATCAGATTATGACATAAGCCCAGTGGATTCTGGGCTTATATTGGTTTTGATAACGAAACTGGAAGTGAACTGATGGACATTAAAGAAATTACTCAGAACATGAGTGAAATTTTTTCAAAAATGACACAAAAAGAAAAATTTGATTTGTTTCTATCCGCAAATATCATTGATGAAGAAGGTTATTATCCCAGTCGATTCTTTTCTGATTCAACGGTTAAAGCAGATAGAGAGGCGAAAACCCCATTTAGAAAACAATAATTATGTATCGCCATCAACTTGTTTACGGATTCCATGGTCTTGATAAAGACATTGCTTTACAGATTCTGAATCAAGAAAAAGAATTTAAACGTAGTGATAACCGATATGATTGGTTAGGTGAGGGGATTTATTTTTGGGAAAATAATCTCCACAGAGCTAGGCAATATGCTCAAACCGCAAGTCAAAGAAAAAATAGTTCGATTAAAACGCCTTATGTTTTAGGCGCAATTTTAGAACTTGGTAATTGTTTAGATCTTTTAAATCAAGAATATTTAGATTTTGTGGCAAACTCTTATGAGTTATTGAAAGAATCCTTATTAAAACAAGGAAAACAGTTGCCTAAAAATACAGGCTTTCATGAAAATGACTTTGATTTCAAGAAACGAGAATTAGATTGTGCTGTGATTCGTATGGCGCATAGCTTTATGCAAAAGTCTCAAGGCATTCATTTTGATTCAGTTAGAGCCGCTTTTTGGGAAGGTGATAAACTTTATGAGGGAGCGGGTTTTAGAAAACAAAATCATATACAAATTGCTATATTGAATCCTAACTGTATAAAAGGGGTTTTCTTGCCAAGGGATAAAGTGTCCTATCCCTAAAAACTCGTTCACATCATAATGGGGGGATGAATGTTATATTTATTTTTGTTTGGAAACGATGGATCGTAAATTACAAAAGATGAGTTATAAATTCACTTTGTATTTCAGTCTAGCCACACAATATGAACAATCGCAAGCTTTTCAATAAAGGAAATAAAGAGCATTTCCAGTTAGGCTTCACTTTACTGGAACTGATTATTGTCATGGTTATTCTTGGCATGATGGCGGCCTTAATCATTCCTAATCTCAGCATTCGTGAAGGGGTTGTGCTCAAAGCGCAGGCGCGTGAAGTGATATCGAGGCTACGATATGCTCGCCGTTCTGCTATTGTCGAAGGTAAACAAAAGGTTGTTGTTTTATATCAGGGCCAGAAAGGTGAAGAAGGTGAGGAGGCCGCTGATACCCCCCCGCCTAAAGCTGATCCAGGGCATTGGGTGAGTCGCCATGCGACTGTAGAATGTCATCGTGGCTTTGGCGACGATAAAGCCGCTGTCAGTGATGAAGAGGAAGATGAGACGACGGCTTGTGAAATCACTTTTTATCCAGAAGGGGGCAGCAGTGGCGGCGAAATCATTTTGAGTGATCAAGATTATCACGCCAAAATCACGGTCAATCTCATCACGGGCAAAATTAAATCCGATATTTTTGGAGATGAAGATGAGCCAGAAAATTAAACAAACCGGTTTTACCTTGCTTGAAGTGCTGGTGGCTTTAACGATAGTGGGTATCGCATTAGGTAGCGTGTTCGGTTTACTGGCCGGAAGTAAACGCTTAGCTTTTAAGGCCGTGGATGATATTGAACGCACCGTTTTTTTACGCTCTGCGATTAACGCGGCACAAGTGCTTGAAGAACCTGAATATCCGGCATTACCTGAACGTTATAAAAACAGTTTGACTTTGCAAACTGATGAATTATTGGAGAAACCTGAGCGTCAAACACGCGCTATGCGATTGGGATTAGAACTTTACATTTTGCGTGATGATGAAAAAGGTATCGAATTTAGAACAGTGCGCTTGAAAAAATTGGATACGGCGCAGTAATTTTTTAGGGCTGGTGGGCTGCAAAAACACGCTACCCACCCTACATTGATTTAATTGGGGCCGGCTTTAAAAACACGTTACACACCCTACATAAGATGGTGGGCAACAAAAACACGTTACCCACCCTACATTGATTTAATTGGGGCCGGCTTT
>QNEL01000674.1 GCA_003645185.1 Candidatus Parabeggiatoa sp. nov. 3 | reverse complement strand
TTTCGTGTATTTTGAAATGGGGCAACCACAAGGGATTGCCCCTACGCAATGCCATGTAGGGGCAATCCCACTTGATGAGCCCTTTGCGCTAAAATATCTGTTTATTTGTGCTTCAGTACTTATGTAGGGTGGGTAGCGTGTTTTTGCTGCCCACCATCTTTTAACATTTTCCTAACGGGCTTCCTGCGTGTTTTAGCTGCCCACCAACCTTCGCTGATGAGAAAAACAATATTAATAATTATTGGCCTATTCTGCTTAGCCTTAGCAGCGGCAATGGTATGGCATCGCCCGAACCCCCAAGTGGTTCAAATACCCTCGCCACCTGTCAACTCAGAAATCAATGAGAAAGCGATTCAAAAACCGCCGAAGAAAACGGCCCAATACCAATACGACATACCACGCACCTTGCGTTATAGCTTTACCTTAAAAAATACCGGCCACCGTCTACTCAAAAAAGCCGAATTTTGGGCCCATGCGCCCGTCAAACAAACCGCGACTCAAAAAGTCATGCACATTGAAACCTCGCATCCACACGAGAAACTAACAGACATTTTGGGAAACCAAGTACTACATTTTGTTTTGAGCACTATTCCGCCTTACGCCAGTAAACAGGTGAGTGTCACGATTGAATTAAGGCTGGCCAAAAAACTGAATTCCATAACAGCGCAGCCACAATGGTTTATGGATGACGAACCGTTTATCGAAGTCTCACATCCTAAAATACAGGCCACTGCCAAAAGACTAGAAACAAAAGAGCAGTTGCTCACCACACGCAATATCTTTAACTGGGTAGCCAGCCATATCCAATACGCCGGCTACCTTCGAGAAAATCGCGGAGCCCTTTACGCCCTAGATCACAAACGCGGTGATTGTACAGAATACATGTCATTATTTACCGCGCTAAGCAGGGCCAATGGTATACCAACACGAAGAATAGGCGGTTATGTTTACAGCGACGACGCGATTTAGCACAACCCCGAAGGGGTTTTCAGGCTAAAATTTCGCGGAGCGAAATTTTAGCCTGAAAATGTGAATAGCCCCAGGTTCCACCTGGGGTTCCATAACAAACCATAATGGCATCACAACCCTAAACCAAACCACGAGCCATAACAAAATGAAAATAAATGTTTTTAAAACCACACTATCATCAATGATATTAGGTGGCATATTATTATTCCTGCCACCAGCCCACGCCGCTGAATCACTCCGTAGTCAAAATTGAAATTCAACAAGAATTAACCCTAGAACGTCAGGCCTTTGACGCACAAATGCGAATTAACAACGGCCTGTCTAATCTACAATTAGAAAACGTTGAAATCAATATCACCTTTGCCGATGAAGACGGTAACGGTATTCGTGCGACTTCCGATCCCAATGACACAAGCGCCGCATTCTTCATACGTGTTGATTCAATGGATGGCATCACTGATATCAGCGGCAGTGGCACAGTACCCCCATCTTCTAGCGCCGAAATTCACTGGCTGATCATACCCGCCCCCGGTTCAGGCGGTGTCGTACCTTCAGGCACCTTATATTATGTCGGTGCCACTTTAGAATATACTTTAGGCGGTGAAGCGCATACCACGCAAGTCACCCCCGATTACATCTTCGTCAAACCACAACCTTTATTAACCCTTGATTACTTCCTGCCCATGGCAGTCTATGCTGATGATGCCTTTACCCCAGAAGAGTACAACGGATTAACGGTATAAACGGATTTATCAACCACCTCAACACCAACAACCCCATCCACCATCAACTCACCCTCACCAGCCTCGAAAACACCAAACTCCCCCGTCTTGCAACTGATTCCGGATCGCTCCACCCATAAAACGCAGCACATCGCCTTTCTTATAAAAGCCAGCGCCTCACACAACAACCACCCCAAACATCACCACTTGCCAAATAGAACACCCTCATGAAAACCAGGCCATCTTTGAATCTACAACCATCAAAGGCCAAACAGGCAACCTTACACCCACCAACACCGCCACCAACGAAGCCAAAACGCCAATCTCATCAGCCACACCAAAGATACCGATAGCCACAGCGCCTAAGCAACGCAAACTGTATTTGAAAATAAGAGGGACTTGCAAAACTCCGACACTCAACCATCGTTTATGCACAAGAGCCTTGCAAGAGGCTCAATAAAAAAATCCGTTTATACCGTCAATCCGCTGTACTTCACCTTGATCGCGATGGCCGAGATGATTTCGATCAAGACGGCCTCACTGATTTAGAAGAATGTCTCCAAGGCAGCGATCCCACCTTTAAAATACCTGCTATCATCATTAACGAAGTCGATGCGAAAGGCAGCGAAGTCACTGAATTTATTGAACTTTATGACGGTGGCACCGGCAATACAGCACTAGACAACCTCGTTATTGTCCTGTTTAATGGCGAAACGGATCAAGCCTATCAAACCCTCGACTTAACCGGATTAACCACCCAAGCCAACGGCTACTTTGTCATCGGCGGGCCTGAACTCAGCCAAGCCGATCTCACCGTGTCTGAAAGCAACTGGTTAGCCAACGATGCCGCAGCGGTCGCCCTTTATATCGGCAAGGCCAGTGATTTTCCAGAAGGGACAAGCGTCACCCCCATCAAATTGCTAGATGCCCTCGTTTACGACACCGACGATCCTGACGATACCGGCTTACTCGCCCTACTTAATCCAGAACAGCCCCAAATCAATGAAGCTGGAGGCGGTGATGCGGCTAGCCATTCAAACGGCCGTTGTGGCAAGGGTGAAATACGTCAAACTGAAGACTACCGCCAAGCGGCCCCAAGCCCTGGTGCGCCTAATCATTGTCAAGCCGATATCGCAATCAGCCTCACAGAGTCTGCGGATCCAGTCAACACGGATACAGAATTCAGTTACACCCTCACCCTCAACAATGCCGGCCCCGATATCGCCAGCACCCTGCAAGTGGTCAACACCCTTCCAGAAGGCATCCGCTTTCTCAGCGCCACGGGTACCGATTGGACTTGCACCCCACCTGTTCAATCCGAAAACACCCTAAGCTGCCAACTCGCCAATCTCGCAGTCGGTGTCGCGACAACCCTCACGATTAATGTCAAAGCACCAGAAACGGCCGGTGAGATCACCAACCAAGCCACGCTCACCACCACAGTTGATCCCAATGAGGCCAACAACACCGCGACTGAAATAACCACTGTTGAAATCGGTGGCCCCTCAATCCCGGCCGAACTGGCATCCCAGTCTGTCAGCAAAGATTGGCAAGCAGTGAGTTTCTCTAAGTCCTATCAAACAACACCCATCATCATAGCCGGCCCCGCCAGTTCCAATGATCTCGAACCTGGTGTTGTGCGCTTACGCAATGTCACCCCTTCAAGTTTTGAACTGCGTTTTCAAGAATGGTACTACTTGGATGGTAAACACGACCAAGAAACCGTACCCTACCTGGTTATGGAAGCCGGGCGTTATCCCATGAGCGACGGCAGCCTGTGGGAAGTCGGTCAGTTTACCGTATCCGGTACGGCCCAATGGAAAGACATCCACTTTGATCAAGCTTTCCCCGGCCAACCGCGCCTATTTTTAACCCTACAAACCACCAAAGCCGTTGTGCAACCCGTCACAGTACGGGCCAAAGACATTACCAGCAATGGCTTTGCCGCCGCCCTGTTTGAAGACGAAAAACACAATGACGATCATCCCACCGAAACCGTCGGCTATGTAGCGATTTACAGTGCAACAGGTAGCGGCACCTTCACCA
>QNEL01000673.1 GCA_003645185.1 Candidatus Parabeggiatoa sp. nov. 3 | reverse complement strand
TGATGACTTAAACCGTTTAGTTGAAAGCGAAGATGCCATTTCCGGCATTTCAAGCCAAGGCTTTGATGCCGATGGTAATCGGAAAAACTTGAGCGATGCCGATAACAACAAAACCCAATTCCAGTTTGATAACAATGGTCGTTTAGTTCAAGAAACCTCAGCCACAAGTGATAAGGTAAGTTATACCTACTCGGCCCGTGACTTATTAGAATCAGTCACCAACGGCCGCAATCAAAAACGCCAATTTGCGTATGATGCAGTAGGCCGACTCAAGAGTTGGACTGACCCAGATGGCACGGTGTCTTATACTTATGATGCCAATGGCAATGTCTTAACGGTCACCGATGCGAATGGCAGCATTACCCGTGAATACGATAAGCTCAACCGTGTCACCAAATACACCGACACGCAAAACAACAGCTTGCAGTATGAATATGATGAAGTCGGCAATTTAGTCACGTTGACTTATCCCGATGGCAAGCAAGTTCATTATGGATACGATGCCGCTGATCAATTAGTCAAAGTCACGGATTGGGCAAATCGTGACACACGCTACGCTTACGACAAAAATGCTCGCTTAATCAATATCTTGCGGCCCAATGGCACTCAAATGACCCGTGCCTATGATGATGCCGGACAACTCAAACAGCAAAAGGATGTCCTCATTGCAACGGGCGAAATCATTAGCCAATTTGATTTCAGCTACGACAAAGCAGGCAACATCACCCAAGAATTGGTCATACCACAGCCACAACCGCCTCAATTCACGGTTCCAAGCCAGATGAGTTATGGTTTATCAAACCGTTTAGCCACTTATAATCAGGAACAGGTGCAATTTGATGCCGATGGGAATATGACTTCAGGGCCATTGTCTGGTGAGATGGCGAATTTTGTTTTTGATTCGCGGAATCGCTTGATGAGTGCTGCTGAAACGGCCTATCATTATAATGCCGAAAATCAGCGCATTGGTGTCAATCAAACCCGCTATGTCATCAACTCTCAACCTGTTTTAAGTCAAGTCTTAGTCAAAACCGAAGCTGATGGCACACAGACTTATTATGTGTATGGCCTAGGATTGATTGGGCAAGAGCAAAACGGTGAATACCTAAGTTATCACTTTGATTTGCGGGGTAGTACCGTTGCCTTGACAGATGAATCTGGACAAGTTGTTGAAAGGTTTCAATATTCGCCTTATGGGTTGTTGATGTATGGTGATGCTTCGATAACGCCGTTTTTGTTTAATGGTATGTATGGGGTGATGAGCGATAGCAACGGTTTGTATTATATGCGGGCGCGGTTTTACAACCCTGAAATTAGAAGGTTTGTGAATCAGGATGTGTTGCTTGGGAATGTTGCTGAAGGACAAACGCTCAATCGGTATGCTTATGTGAAAGGAAGAGCTATTTCGTCTATTGATCCTTTTGGATTAGAGGATGTTACCGGCTCTTACTCTGAGGACTTACTTAAGAATTATGACAACACGCCTCCTCTTGCCCCAATACCAGAAATGGTTGGCATTTTGATTATCGCTTTTACTCCAGGTGGGGGAGAGCTTTTGGACATTGATGCCTTATTTGGTATGAGTTCTCCTTCAAGTGGATGGGAAAAATTCGGCGCGGGGAGTAGTCTTGCCTTAAGTCTTTTGACGCTTGGAACGTCACCGAATTTTGGTGGTATTTTGAGGTGTGCTGATGAAGGAGTTTTAAGAAACCGATTGAATGACTTTTTGGCTTCAGAAGGTGTTGACAAATCTACACATGAATTCTTTTTGCATGGAACTTCAAGCAAAAATGTTGATGATTTTGAATTGGTATCAGGCAAAAAATTTTTTACCACTTATTCACCTGATACAGCAGCTATATTTGCTAAACGTTCTGTGGAACGAGAAGGTGGAGAATTAGGTGGTGTTGTTTTAATTCTTTCAAGAGAAGAAATAAAAAGACTTGAACGATTGAACTTAGTTAGAACTAAAAGAGTGGATGATATGCCTGACCATTTGGAAGTGATTTTTCTTCCAGGAGCAGAAGACTGGCTCTATAAAAAGGGTGATATTTTTCCTTTACCCTCAGATTTTTTTAAGCCATAATCATTATAAATGATGATTTGAACATTTTGATTATGTTCAAAGACAATAGTAAGTACACAAGTTTTTTTTAACATTTTAGTGGCTAAGATTAAGATAAAAAACAGTTAATCTGTGTTACTCAAAATGTTAAAATATTTTTGTGTACCTACTTAGCGATTTTCAATTTAAGAGAGAATACTTTGTTTTATTATTTCAATACGAGATTACTTTAGGGAAAAGTATTTCTTCAAGTATGATTTAAAGCGGTATTTTCTTGTAAAATTCATAGGCCAGTTAAAATTTTATGAAAAAACAGATATTTGAGCAGCATGAATTTACAGAGCTTTTTAGTCAAGCTACCAATCGAAGCTTAAATTTTGCTTTCGAGTGTCTAAGTAAACCATTGCCTCAAAAAACAGAATTTTATTTGTCATCAATCAACCGCCAAATTGATTGGGATAGAGATTCAAAAAATATTCGACTCCCTCAAGAAACAATTATTTCATTAGATAAAACCATTAGCTATTTATTAAATAAAAAGGGTTGGTTTCGAGAGGGGATACGACTTTCAGTTTTTGGTGTCATTAATTATTGTACGGTTATAGAAGTTATTTGGGAAGGCGAAGAGTGGACCAATATTGTGCCTGGTAAAAAACCCTACTTCAAAGACACTCCATTTATTGTGGAAGGCCCTCCTATAGACACTTATAACCGAGATACAAAGACTGATGATATTGTTGATATTGTTTATTACCCATTGTGCCAAGTGATCAAAGTTGTTTCTCCTTCTTTTTGGGTTCTAGAAAAAAAAGACGTGACAGAGCTTTTACACAGTGACACTCGACGAAGATATAACGAGGCATTTTCTCTCTGTCGAAAAGTATACTCTGGATTTATTGTAAATACCGAATTACAAAAATTGATTGTGGAATTGGCCAAGCAGGAAACTAATGATGAAATTAAGTTAGTTTATGTTGATATTTTGGCTCGTTTTGAACTTGAAGAAACGATTCCATTGCTATTACAGTGGACAAATGAACCTAATAGTCAAGTACGTCAAAGTGCCTATTTAGGATTAAGTAATGATAAATCAGATGAAATATTTCATTTTCTTTTAAATCGTGTAAGTGAAGAAACTGATCTTGATGTGAGATGGGGAATTTTACGCGCTTTAAGGTTGTTATCAAAACGTAAGCTAGAACGAGAAAAAAGAGTTAAAGAAAGAATTAAGGGAATAAAATTAACGAGGGCTGAAAAACGCTCACTTAAAAGTTTCATTTGAATGATTTATAGCATTTTTCAATTTTTCAAGCAAAAATGCTTGCAGCGGATTTACAGAGACTTATAGGCATTTTTCTATTTTTCAGGCAAAAATGCTTGCAGCGGATTTACAGAGACTTATCGCATATGGAATTCCTAGTAATTTGCATGATCAAGCATGGGATATTGCAGATGAATTGGTACGTGCCATGCATCAGATCAATAATTGAAACTGAAGCAAATTAGCGAGTATAGGGTGGAATAGAGCGAGAAAAAAACCTACCAATTAACTAAAAGGAGAACCAATATGACTAAATTCATTTCTATCCTAAAACCCCTTATTTTCATAACCGGATTACTTATCTCAAGTGCCAGTTACGCCATTGATTATGTTTATGATGATCTCAATCGCTTGATTCAAGTGATTTATCCCACAG
>QNEL01000672.1 GCA_003645185.1 Candidatus Parabeggiatoa sp. nov. 3 | reverse complement strand
GAGTTGTCATATTTGACACTCCATAGTTAGGATTAGAAGTTTTTTTGGGGAATAAAAACACTTAGCAGAGTGGCCTTCTATGGTTACCACCTTTTCGGTCTGCAGTTCCTAGCTAAGTGCATGATGAATAATAAAGATGGCTTATTTGCTTGTCAAGCTTTTTTTCTTAAGGAATATCCAAAAAATAAATTATCCCAGTGTGTTTTGTAGGGTGGGTAACGTGTTTTTGTTGCCCACCATTCCCTCAGCTTGAATTTTCAGCCCTCGTTTTTGCGTGCAAAAACTTTTGCATTTGGGATAATTATTTTTTTTGGACTTCCTAAACGGCCTCTTGTCCTTTTTTCTAGCGCGCAAAAAACGTTTGCGTGTAACTGATAACTGATAACTGATAACTGATTTTTTCGCGCATTAGACCGAAAATCTGACCTAGATCAAGGCAAGAATAAAAACACCGTTCATAATGAGCGCCCATCAATTATTTTGATTAAATTGAATGACACTTTAACTGAAAACTTCCCCTTGTTTTAAATGTAGGGTGGGTAACGTGTTTTTGTTGCCCACCAGATGATAACTTAAACATCAACGTTGGTAGGAGACATTATAATTATGTCAACTCGATACAAACGTACCCATTGGGTACGACGACTGGAGGACTTTTCCTCCGCTTGTTCAAGTGGTTTTAGACTTGGGCGAGGGTTAATGGCGGGTTTGCTCGCTACGGTGCCAGTGGCATCGACTACGGGGGCTAGTTCCCTGAAATCTCCTGCGTCTATTTGGCGTGGTGTTGTGTTTATTGCGCTTATCGTGGGTATGATGGCGATGGGGCGTGGTGCTTGGGCATTTTCCTGTTCGGATGTCACCGAAATCCCCAAAACTGAATGTGAAGCCTTAGTTGATCTTTACAATAGTACTGATGGTGCTAATTGGGGAAACAACACGGGTTGGAATGTGACGAATACACCTTGTAGTTGGTATGGTATATCATGTAAGGATGGGCATGTTACCGAGCTTTCTCCGGGCAGTAGCCAACTAAGCGGTTCGATCCCTGAGTCGTTAGGCAATTTGAGCAATTTGAGCATTCTCGCTCTGCGAGATAACCAACTAAGCGGTTCGATCCCAGAGTCGTTGGGCAATTTGAGCAATTTGACGTGGCTCGATCTGGCGCGGAACCAACTAAGCGGTTCGATCCCTGAATCGTTGGGCAACTTGAGCAATTTGAAATACCTCATTCTGAGGATTAACCAACTAAGCGGTTCGATCCCTGAATCGTTGGGTAATTTGAGCAATTTGATCAATCTCAATCTGGGCTGGAACCCACTAGGCGGTTCAATCCCTTCGTCGTTTGGCAATTTGAGCAATTTGCAGAATATCGGTCTGCAAAATAACCAACTAAGCGGTTCGATCCCTGAATCGTTTGGCAATTTGAGCAATTTGACTGGGCTATGGCTACAGCAGAACAAATTGTGCGGAGACCTCCCACTGTCGTTAATGAATCTGAAGCTTAATACCATTAACATATCTAACAACCACTTAACGGTTTCAGAACCAGAACAAATTGCTTGGCTTAATAATATCCAAACTTCTGTTTGGGGAAGTCAAACACCCTGTCCAACCCCTAAATTTTCTTGTTCGGATGTCACCGAAATCCCCAAAACCGAATGTGAAGCCTTAGTTGATCTTTACAATAGTACTGATGGTGCTAATTGGACTAACAACAGTGGCTGGAATGAGACGAATACGCCTTGTAGTTGGTATGGTGTAGAATGTAGCGATGGGCATGTTACCACTATCACATTAGGTAAGTACTCAAATGGTAACCAACTAAGCGGTTCGATTCCTGAGTCGTTGGGCGATTTGAGTAATTTGCGTAAACTCTGGCTAGACAGTAACCAACTAAGCGGTTCGATTCCTGAGTCGTTGGGCAATTTGAGCAATTTGAGCAACCTCTGGCTAAGTAAGAACCAACTAAGCGGTTCAATCCCTGAGTCGTTGAGCAAGTTGAGTATTTTGGAGTATCTTGTTCTGGACAGGAACCAATTAAGCGGTTCGATTCCTGATTCGTTGAGCAGTTTGAGTAATTTGATATATCTTGATCTGGACAGTAACCAACTAAGCGGTTCGATCCCTGAGTCGTTGGGCGATTTGAGTAATTTAGAGCTACTTCAACTGAACGATAACCAACTAAGCGGTTCGATCCCAGAGTCGTTGGGCAATTTGAGCAGTGATTTGGAGTTCCTTGAACTGGGGAATAACCAACTAAGCGGTTCGATCCCAGAGTCGTTGGGCAATTTGAGTGATTTGCGTACGCTTTTTCTGAACAGTAACCAACTAAGCGGTTCGATCCCAGAGTCGTTGGACAATTTGATGAGCCATTTGGGTTTGTTATATCTGTACAATAACGAATTGTGCGGAGAAATCCCACTGTCGTTGATGAACCTGAGTCATCCTGAGCATTTAAGATTATATAACAACCACTTAACGGCTTCTGACCCTGATCTGATTGCTTGGCTCAATGACAATGCTAGGTGGGAAAATCAAACACCCTGTCCAACCCCTAAATTAGCAACCACACCACCCCCTTCGATCTGCAACGGCGACAGTTTCGATGTCACCTTCAAAACCGTGATAGAAGAATCACAATCAGTTGATACGGTAACAATTAATCTTGGCTTTGATCCAGCAACATTAAAATTCAACAGCCTCACAAACAGTGGCGTGCTTGATTTTGAAATGACAAATAAGCACGACAATGGCAGTATCGAATTTACGGCTGGCGTTTGGGATAATCCAGTACAAACCCAAACCTTTGACATGTTCACCGTCAACTTCACCGCCTTGCAAGCCACTGAAACAACGCTAACGTATGACACCAGTCAAAGTAGCCTCACCTCTGAAGGAGAATCTATTCCATACTTTGCCGAAAATGGACAACTCACCCTCTCCAATTGTTTCGGATATCAAGTCGATTTACAGCGCAAAACACCCAAACCCGATAGCAGTTGGGAAACGGCATTGGAAATCTCGATAGGCACCCAAACCAATGCCACGAAATACACCAGTACCTGTGACGAAAACGGACAAGGCAATATCGCTATCGAAGGCACATTAGGGAATGAAGACTATATCTGTGTCAAAAACGCACATACACTCGCTAATAAAATAGAAGCGCCGATTGACATTGGCAATATCGTTGACTTTGGTTCACTGCTCGAAGGTGATGCCAATGGTGATAATATGTTGAATATAAATGACTTTAGCTTAGTATTTGCCAGTAGAAAAAAATGTACGGGTGATACCGGCTATAATGCCAATGTTGATTTTGATGTCAGTGGCTGCATTGATGGACAGGATGCTAATTTCTTAAAATCACCGCCTATTGGTAATCTGGGCAAAACTTCTGCTTGTACTTGGAATAGTAGTTTGAGTATGCTAAGACGAGGTAGAGGAACACGCGATGGTAAGAGTGCAGTCACACTGGGTACAACTGCCATTCCAACTGGTTTAACGGTTGGCGATACTTTTGACTATGTGATTAAAGTTCAAGCCGGTACGCAATTTGTAGATACAGCCAGTGCTTATTTGAACTTTGATCCCAAACTGCTAAAAGTGAATACCATATTGCAGGGAGAAACTTTTGACTTCGTATTGCAAAGCAGTTTTGACAATGAACTTGGCAACATTGATTTTGCAGCCGGTGTTTGGGATAACGAAGTACCCAAAGATACATTTACACTCGTCACGATAAACTTCACCGTGTTAAAAGTT
>QNEL01000671.1 GCA_003645185.1 Candidatus Parabeggiatoa sp. nov. 3 | reverse complement strand
TTTATGTTGCCCACCATTTCTTGTAGGGTGGGTAACGTGTTTATGTTGCCCACCATTTCTTGTAGGGTGGGTAACGTGTTTATGTTGCCCACCATTTCTTGTAGGGTGGGTAACGTCTTTATGTTGCCCACCATTAAAACGTAGGGTGGGTAACGTGTTTATGTTGCCCACCAAATAGATCAATGTTGCCCACCATTAAAACTGGGATAATTAATTTTTTGGATTGCATTAACCCACTTATCAGTCAATATTAACCGTTCATTCCTACAAGAGGCTATAATCCAAATTGAGACTGCTAACTTTGGTGGTTAACAAGTACAATGAAATCGCGGTAATTTGTTATTGTACTATTCCTAAAAAGTTTGCTATGATTTGTATATTATGACAAAGCTTGGAAAATGAATATTGTTCAGTGTTCATTTTCCTGTGTTAAATATGTGATTTTTTTTGAATGAAGGAGAGACACTGATGTCTAAAAACCAAGTTTTAAGTGCAGCTATTGTGGCCGCACTCTCTACAGGTGTTCAAGCCGGGGAGTTTAAGCTCCTTCAGAATGATGGCACCACAGAGATGACCACGCCATTTGTTTATGCCTATGAGCAGTTTCCAGCCAGTGGTACAGATACCTTAGACTACCAATACTATGCTGAGTACACCTTGGCTAATGCCATATCAGCAGATATTTATGTGACTTTCACCTTGAGTGCCGGCACCTGGGGCTCAAGACTGGCTTCAAGTGATCTGACCCTGACGAGTTCGTCTTCTACGCCGATTTCTATCGTAGATCAAGGTCAAACTGACCAATCCAGCGCTCAGTTTTTAGTGGCATCTGAGGGTAGCAACTCTTTGTCGACTGGTGATAAACTGAAATTGAAGTTTAAGGTAGGCGGCGTTGCTGGGGTCTTGTCAGTGGCGGGCACACCCATCAAGCTTGATGTGGTTTTTGCTACCGCAAGCGGTGGGACGGGTGTACCTGATGAACCCAAGTCAGTCTCTGTTGCCAGCTCGGGAGTCGGGGCTGAAATTGATCTTAAAAAGGACCAAACCGCAGGTGAAGTGGCAATTGATGTGGCCAGAGGCGGTACCGTGTTTCTGGGCGGTCTTGATGATACCACGGTGTCGTTGGGGACTGTCAATATCAGCAATCCGAGTAATAAACTCAAAAACAAAGATGGGGCAACTGATTGGGGTTTCTCGGCTTCGGAGGGGACCTTAACCATACGCGATGGGATTTTTGCTGCCTCAACCCCAGAGACCGTTTATCTGGATTTAGTGTCTCCCCAGACAGAATACAATGCCCCTACCGCAACGAGTAGTAACGGTGATATCAAGGCGGACAGTGTTGATGCCACAGAGGCCACTTGGACGTTATCCAGTGACGAACTCAATCAGATATACACCTCGACTACCGCTGTGCCTATCATCGTTAAGGCTAATGGTACCTCGATTATTAATGAAGAAAGCAATCCGCCTAATGCCACCTTCACAATTAAATATTCAACGGATGCGGTGTATAGTGGCAAATTACGGCATATCGAGCGCAATGGTATGGTTTGCAAGCTGTATAACATTCCAAACCCGGATGCGACAGATGCCGTCTCTATTCGTATCACTAACAAAACCGCCCTCACGGGTCTCGTACTGGGTACATTGACCGCAATGGATGGGACTGCGTTGTTTACGAATACATCCTTGATTGAGGCGCTGGCACCCCAAAGTACCGTCCGTCTTGGAGTAGATGACTTGGTGGCGAAATTAGCCGAAGGCACAACCACTTGGGCAGGTCGCGCTGTTTTAACAGTCAACAGTGATTTAACTGACATTGAAATACTGGCACTGCTGCGGAATAAGGCGGGTGGCCCCCTGATGAATATGAGTTTGGATGCAAGCGGTAATGCTTGCGATTAAAACCTTTTCGTTGATTTTTGATTTTTGATGGCTTATCGAAAATCGAAAATTGACAAGTCTAATAAATCATTTCGATTTGATTGAGATAGCAGGAGTAAAACCATGCAGAATAATAGAATTTTGGCAGTTGCTATCGCGTCTACCCTGTGTTCAGGGGTAGCCTATGGCAGCTTTGAAAATGTCCGAGATGGCATGAACCCCGCCACACTGGATACCGTCTATTCGCCACGTCGGCCGATAGGGGTATTTGATTTTGGCACTGAAACAGTTGTCCGGGTTAATGATCCTACGGGTACTTATGGGACGGTTTATGCCAGTGAGTTATTTGGTGACGCGCGCACCCTCCCCAGTGCTGAAAATAGTCAGGGGACTTATGCCGCTGTCGTCTATACCATTGATGGTAAAATCAGTGATGATTTTGAGATGACCTTTACCTTAACCAATGGGGCGACTTTCGATGGCGAACCGTTGTTAGGTGTTGATGATTCTGGTAGTGGGGGGAGTTCTGATGGCAACGTGAGTGCGGCGTATGCGGCCAATGTGAGTAACGTTGAGTTTAAGGACAACACGACTACTTTTTCGCAGGGTGAGATATTTAGATTTAGCGGCCATTCGACTTTGTACAAAGTCATCACTGCCACAGCAGATAGTGGTAAAAACTATCTAGAATTCGTGCAAGTCGGTACGGGGGATCAAGGTACAACTGCGGCATTAGGCCTCACACAAGCAATAGATGGTACGTCTATTGAAGAGAGGATTTACAAGTATTTAGCTGCCAATGAGGCTCAGATTGCTACTGGAGCCAATATTGTCAATGTTAGTAATGGATTGGCTACCAAAATTGCTAGTACGCATGCGGATAATGCAGCTGGAAGTAACAATAGCGTCGCAAATCTCATCAACGATGCAGGGATAGATAATATCATTGTCGGGGCTTATTATCGATTTGCTACGGATCCTGCTAACAGCTATAAGGTGACGGATAAAGCTTCAAGTGTTTGCAGTCCTACTGAGAATTGTATCAAATTGGAACCAAATTATCCACTGGCTTCTAACTTTCCCAACAGTGATACACTGACCCGCATCTACAAAAAGGATGACACCCTACTCCATGTTGGCAATGCGGATATGTTAGTAAAGGGTGATATCTACCAGATCGCTAACCACACTCAGTTCTATACAATCAAGGATATAGATCGAACCAACGGCAATAACGTTATCACGGTTCAAGAACTGAATAAAACGACCGGGTTGGCAGCAGATATACCGGCCGGTGCCAATGGCATTCCTCTATACCATAAGGAAGCTTTTAATCTCTCATCTGGGGCGGAAGCTTGGATAAAAGGTGGCGGTCATGAGACATCGATTACCGCTGCCACAGGTCACGGCCCGGATGCTTTACCACTTAAAGCCAAAACGGGTACAGGATCGGGCAAGAGTACAGCGACCTTTTTGATACCGGCGAGTAAACATACTGATCTTAACTTAGAAACCGGTGACAGAATGATGTTGTTGTATAAGTTGGGTAGTACCAAAGCCTTAGCCAGTCCGGGCCAAAAGATCAATATGACGGTTGCTTTGGCAACGTCTTTGACCAACATCAAAGTCAACCCTGCCAGAGAACTCACGGTAGCCAGTTCGAAGCCGGGTATCAAAGTGCTGGATATGAAGCCCCTGGAAGGGGGGGAGATCAAAATCTCAGTGTTGTCCGATAGCAAGGAATTTACGGGTGATGGGGCACCGTTTATCGGCACGAATGAAGCGAAAATCGGTCTGATTAACCTCGACAACGATGATAGTACTAGCCAAGAGGTTAAAGCTGCTGATGGCGAAACGAAATTTGAGATTGGGAAAACAGGGGCA
>QNEL01000670.1 GCA_003645185.1 Candidatus Parabeggiatoa sp. nov. 3 | reverse complement strand
TGGCACTTCTTTCTTGGCTTTTTGAGAAGGCTGATGAACTTGTAAATTGGCAACCTTGTATTTATCATGATTAATCGTTCCATCCTCTGGAAATTCCCAATAAGTGGTATCAAAAAGCCTCACTTCATGGTTATCTTGTTTCAATAAGGCAGAAAATAGGGCCATCGCCATGGGCATTACGTACATGCCTCTAATACTTGGATAGAGAAGTAATACTTTCATTGTGCAATTTTAGTTTATACAAATTGGCTATGTAAGTCGGATTAGCGAAGCATAACCCGACATAAATTATCCATATTATCGAAAAAACAATATAGACGAGAATTACGGGAAGTAATAGTATTTTAAATTAAATTTGTCAAATCATGTTAGGTTACGCTTCTCTAACCCAACCTACACGATTATTTGTCTAACAAAAACTCAATCATTCTTGGTTGCGGAGGGAGATAAAAACCGCTCTCGACACTCAGCAATAAGATTTTCCCAAATCTTATCTCCCTCTGGTGTTAACGACTCAGCTAATTCAATTTCAGGCCATCTTTTCTCCTCTAAAAGCAAATAAAGGGTAAAACAACGTCGCACACCTTCAATGGCTTCCCTAGAAAACTGTGGCATGTTAAGCACACTCATTTGACTAAGAGAGCTTGCAATGGTATCAGAGTCTATATATCCCAATTTTTCCGATAAATTTCGTAACACTGTACCATGAAAAGGGGAAAAAGTGTACATAGTCCGACTCATTACTGGCAGTTGTCGATTTAAACGTATGGTATCAAATGCCAGTTCGCGGGTTTCTGTCGGAAATCCAATAATATTATCCACATAACATTTGATGTCATAATCGGCCAACAGTTGTGCAGAATCTATTATAAGTTTATTACTGTTCTTCCGACCTAATTTTTCTCTGAATTGCTGATTACCATGTTCAATACCCAAAGTAATTGTATCAATCCCCATGTTTTTAAGGATTCGTACCCGTTTGTCAGATAATGTTTCCGGGCGAGTTTGGCAGAAAAAAGGCAAACCAATTTCACTGATATACATTTCAGCCAATTCTTCAAGGTATTGATTGGATAAAGCTAGGAAAGTATCAGCCCAAAAGAATAAGTATTCAGCTTGTCCCTCATTTTTATAAAACAGTAGATCACGCCGAATATTTTCTATAGACTTGAGCCTAGAATAGCGTAAATTTGCCTCTTTATAGAGCTTTTCTTTGGCAGGCGAATTACAGTAAGCACAACTATACGGGCAACCTCGGTGAGTTTCTACCGGAAAAGACCGGTAAATTGTGCCCGCAAAAGGACGATAATAACGTGATTCATCAAATAGTTCTAAATCCAATAAAGGTAAATGATCAACATCGGTTAAGCTGGTCATTTTGTTTTTAACGATAGTACCCTCTTGTTTTACCCAAAGGTTGGGTATATCAGTATAACTTTGCCCTTTATCAATTCTTTTACAAAGTTCCAGTAAAGGATATTCGCCTTCTCCCAAACAAATTATATCAATTTCAGGGGGTTGAATCGCTTTATCCGGTGCAAAGGTGGCAAACATACCACCAAGAATGGTTTTAGCTTTACCTTTAGTGCGTAAATTTCGCAACATTTTCATAGCATACGGAAACATGTCTTCTGTTGCGGAACATGCGATCAAATCAGGTTCGTAAGCAGCCACTTCTTGGTTAAATTCTTCATATACGTTAGTCGTATATAATGGCACTTCTTTCTTGGCTTTATTACAAGGCAAAACTTGTAAAGTGGCAGCCTTATATTTGTCTTGGTTAACTATCCCTTCTTCTGGGAATTCCCAATAAGTAGTATCAAAAAGCCTCACCTCATGGTTATCTTGTTTCAATAAGGCAGAAAATATGGCCATTGCTGTGGGCATTACATACATGCCTCTCAGATTTGGATAGAGAAGTAATACTTTCATTATGTCATTTACTTAAATTAATATAACAAAATAGATTCAAAAATTAAGTTTATAAATATTTTTTGATGATGTCAAGTACAACGAATTTTGTTGCTAAACGAATTAAAATCCAGCTTAACCAACGTGTTTCTCATTTATTGATATATCCCATCAAAAAGCAAACTTATCTTTCGTAGCTATTTGAAAAATAATAAAAAATCATTATGCCTTATTCGTTTATCGGCCCGTCATCTGTTGTACTCTCCTTTTATAGTACCCAATCAGGTTCCAAAGCACGGTGATAATGATCACGTCGTCCGCCTTCGTCTCGCACCATCGGTAATTTAGGTCGATCCATGAAAGTCTTTATGATTTTTTCAGGACATTCAGAACGTTTATCGTCTTGGCTAATGCTGATATAGCCATAAGGTGCCAATCGTTGTACAAGAGTCTCTGCAAATTGGATGATTTCTTCAGTCGTGATGTGTTCATATTCGACAATATTACCTAATAAATTAGGATCGCAATAATCTTTTTCTAATAATGCGCCCCAATTTTGCGTTTTAAACCGAATACCAAATTGTTCTGGATTATTACCCATCTTGGAACCAGGATACGGAATACAGAGACTGGCGACAATTTGACTCGGTTGAATGGCTTCCATTAAATCAATGCTTGAGAGATGATCTTGATAAGTCGCCCCCGGTAAACCAATCATGAGATTACATCGAATCCCGATCTTGGCTTCTCTAGCTTGGCTGACTACGGGTAGAATTTTCTCAACTTTCAAACCTTTTCTAACGTTTTTCAGGATTTTCTGATCGGCAGATTCGATCCCAAAAGCGACTATTTTACATCCGGCTTGAGACATCCAGTCAAACATATGCCAATGTTTCGGTGGCACATCACTTCTGGAATTGACGGACCAGTTACACACTATTTTGCGCGCGATAATTTCACGACAAACTTCAATCACCCAGGCCGGGTTATGCGTAAACAGATCGTCACCAAAATGGATTGCGCTATGCCCTTCAACTTTGACAATATACTCAACTTCGTCCACAACTAGCGATGGTTCTCGTTCTTTATAACCCGTGCCTGATGAGGTACAAAACAGGCAAGTATAAAGGCAACCCCTTGAACCTATTAAGAAACCGTGGGAATAACGAGGCTGATATTTTTGCGGTATCAAGTGACGTGCTAACGCATAATGATTCGAGTCTAAAGAATGCGCTATGCCCGTGTCTACATGATTTCCATGAGCATCTTTAAAAAAGTACCCTGGTGGCTGTGTCAGTGTGGCGTCCACAGATTTCAAACTCAGATTGTCTAGGAAATCAGATAGCGTCTCCTCAACGTTGCCTTGGAGTACAATATCAAAGCCTGCTTCAATACAGTCTCGCGGTTTAAAAGTCGGATATTTTCCACCGGCCATCAGAATAGCATCATTTTGCTTGAATTGCTGAGCAATACGGTACGAGGCCGCTAGACACCTCAGAGTAAATAACACTGCAATCACATCGGGCGCAAACTCCGATATCACCGTTTCTAGCCGTTGCTCATCTACATTTTGATCGTAGATTTGAACTTCATGTTTCCCTTCTAGGGCCGCCGCAAGAGAAAGGCATTCCATCGGCGCTTGAAGATAGAATGGGGCCGTATCCGGTTCGGGATAAACAAGTAAGACTCGCACGGTTTTTCCTCATTATGCTATTTTTAACTCGCACAACCCCGAAGGGGTTGAATGTGAATAGCCCCAGGTGGCAACCCAATGCCATTAAGTTAAGCCTGGGCGAACACGCAGGTTCGCCCCTACAACCCCTGAATACGTGGGGTTTGGTAGGGGCATACCTGCGTGTCTGCCCTTAACGA
>QNEL01000669.1 GCA_003645185.1 Candidatus Parabeggiatoa sp. nov. 3 | reverse complement strand
TTCTTGGGCAGGTTTACCGTGGTATGAATTACCGTGATAATTTTCAAAAAATGCAATCAGGGACAATCAACCAAATCATGGCTCAACTCGCCAAGCAGGTTGTTCAGCAAGTCGGTCATCATTCCTCTAGTTCTACCATCAATGAAGTGATCCTAAAACTGCGTGCTGGACAGTCCGTGAAGGATATTATTGAACAAGGTATGAGAGAAGGTGATCTCCCTGTATTGTACTGGCAATTACTTGAGAAAGAACTCTGCCAAACGGTCAATGAGCAGTGTAAACATTCAGTGGATCACCGTGTGATTGATGCCTATATTCCGGTGTCTAATGATCTCGTAGAAGAAATCTGGCTATTATCCAGAGATTTGGATAACTGGAAAAGTTTATTGCGGCCATTGTTTAAAAACATCCAAGATAAACCATTTGATGCTCAAAAAAGAGAATTTGTCCGCGTTTTAAAAGAAGAACTGATGCGGATATTGGGAGAACCTTTGCTTCTGGAAGCGGGAAAAACGCTAGGTGATGTCCTGAGACGTAAAAATGGGTTACCTGTCCGCGAACACAGTCCACTGATGCAGTACACTGTGAAAGAAATTCTCAATATGCAAAGATGTGAATTTCAGCGCCTTACCAAATGGGTAGAGGATATATATGGACTTCTCAATCGTCTGACAGGACAGCCTACCAGCAAGGTAGCTTTTTCACTCGCAGATTTCCCTGATACACAATGTCCTCGTGTTAGTGACAAAGGCAGAAATATAAAACGCCTAACATTAGCGCCACCTAAGGCATTAGGGCCCAGTGACGAATATCGTTACGATCACACTTTCAGAGGCGACACGATTTATTCTATTCCCAAGGATTTCTTGCCCTGATTTTTGCCCCTGTCGTTTGATCTTCATCATAACCCCTGTTTCTTAAAGAAACGGGGGTTTTTTCTAGCACTATTCGTCTAATGTGGAAATAACCATGTTGCCTCCAATTCACTCTATTCTCTCATACAAACACTTCATTGCTTTCCTATTGATATCCGGGTTAGTTTATACCGATACCTTGGCAACTTCTCTTGCTAACAGTGGCAATGATTCCGCTACTGTAGACAACACTATCACACCCTATCAAGTCAAAATTAAATTACCTCATCAATTTATTGAAAGGGTGAGTCATGCTGGCATCGCCTTATTAGATAATATGCGCTTAGTCGGTTGTGAACAGGCCGATTTCAAAACCTCACCTGTGCAAGCCGATACGTTTGTCGCCGAATGTGATCATCCCCCTACCGCTTTGATTATTAACGGTTTTCAGACAATACACTATTTTAAATCCGAAGCCCAAACGATGATCTTCGCGCCAGAAAAACTCATCACAGAAGTCCCCATTGCTGCCAATCAGACTTATTACTTTGATAATGCCCGCTTGCATCAAACCAGGGCCGTTGTCGATAAGCAAACCCTGCCCTTGTCTTATCAAGACATCGGACAAGATTTACATTTCCGACTCCCCTCTTCACCACATTGTGATCGGATTAAACAGATTTCTATGGCAGAGGTGATGCAAAATCAGCGAACTTTAGTCTTTGAACAAAACGCCAAGCCCTGTTCCAAAACACCCCTCAATCACAATGAAGATTATGCAATCTATCAATTCCCCAATCAAACCGCTTGTCGTGAAGGCCTAAACCCAACCCAATTAGGGCGTTATACCGAAGCCGCGTTACAAACGATTACATTCACACCCGACACCTATCTCAAATTATTTGATGAACTCAACGATAAAGCCGCCAGTCGCTGTACCCAAACCATCAAACAAGACGAACACTGGCAACTGAACTTTAAACCCTATGATTGTCATGGAAAACGTCAACTCATTGTGATCTCAACTGGCGAACAACTTGATCAGTATGGCAAACAAATCCCGCAAACGCTGTTAAAGGTTTTTGAAAAGCAATTAGAGTCAAGAATCCCTTTTACCTTAGTGAGCATTCAACCTGGACGTAAATTGAGTGAACCCTTACTGCGCTGTGAAGACTTGGCGGATTTAGAAGCCTCAAAAGCGCGACGTTTCATCTGGCAACGGCTTAAAAACATTCGCTTTGGGGCCCGTGATTTACGCGCATTACAAGATTTAGATTTAGTCAATGCCGTTTATACTAAAGCACGATTACACAACGTACTTTACCTGACTGATAATAGCGGCCTACCCGTGGATATTGAACACATCAATGACAAAGATTTAAGTGTACCCCTCATCACTTGGAAAAAAGCAGGTATCCCCTTAAATGTGTTGACAACCGCTTCATGTAGCCCTTGGCTTGAAAAAGCCGAAGCCAGATGTCAAGCCTTGGATAGCGAAAAAGCCATTGAACAAATTCAACGAGCCTTAACGGATTTTCTGGAAGCGGAGTCAAGTTCGGATAAGAGAAATAAACGCTAAAGACGCACGTCTGTAAAAAGAAATCGAAGCGTCTCTTGCGTCTCTTGCGTTATAAATAACATGGGTAATGCTGCAATGTTGGGACAAGTTTTATGCCTATCCAAAAAATAATATTATCCCTGTCGATTTTGTAGGGTGGGTAACGGGTTTTTGTTGCCCACCATTCCCCTACATTTCTGGAGACAATAATGAGATTGAGCCAATTTTTATTATTCAGTATTTCCATTTTTCCATTATTATTCAGTTATTTAGCTCAAGCAACGTCAAATGACGGTAGTTGCGAAGGCTATGCGTTTCCATTACAAAGTGATGGCAAACAGATTAATTCATCATGGCCATTACGAGTGTTACGTCAAGATGCCCCCGTGTATGATGATGCGATGGGAAATCAAGTCAAAACCACACTCAAATTTGGTGAAGTATTGGATGGCCTACGCATTAGTAATAGTAAAAGCCAAGGGCGTGTTGAGATTTGTGAATCAGGATGCTTGCCAGGTGAATCGCTAGGATGGATGGATAGAACAGATTTGCTATGCACGATCTATCCTCTGAAAAATGACAAAGGTTTGGAACGCAAGGCTTTCATAAAAACACCCCATCAACCTGAAATCGTGGAAGAGGGCGGACGTAGTGTGAAAAAAACCACTGTCACAGCTTATTCGTGTTATGACAGCCACTGTAAAACACATCGCAATTCCCTATCTCGCTTTGAGAGGTATTTTATCGTTGCTGAAAAACAACAACGGTATTTGTTAGCGGATAAATATAATCTCTTGATGGCACCGCCATTAGTCGGTTGGGTTGATAAGGATAAAATCATTCCTTGGAATACGACGCTGCAACTTCGTCCGAAAGAAGAAGTTGGGTATATCAGAGCTTTTCCTAACTTGGATCAAGATCCCAATGCAAGAGGGGTTAGAATTGATCCAACATCGGCTGTTGATTTAGCAGGTGGCGATACTTGGTATAAATTTCCTTTACATGTGCCTTTATTGGATAGAAAGGGGCAGGGAGGGCAATATTACCCTGTTTCTGCTCCTGGAATTGGTATGAAGGGATTTGATGTCGAAAACATGGATCAACAAACTGCAGTAGTAGAAAAACTCAAGCATGTGGATGTCTTCTTTTTATTGGATGGAACGCGCAGTATGCAAACCTCCTTAGACACTGCGAAGAAATTCTCGCGCCAAATTGTGGAGAAATTGAGCAGTAAACATGATTATAAAGGGGCGCATTTTCGTTTTGGGTTTCGTGTTTATCGGGATAATTTTCGAGGTTCAAGATGGCCAAATGACGAAAGTATTGGCGAAGGTTTACCCTTATCAGGCACTTGCCAAGCCAAGGCTAATATTA
>QNEL01000668.1 GCA_003645185.1 Candidatus Parabeggiatoa sp. nov. 3 | reverse complement strand
GGGCGCGACAAGGCATTACGCTTTTTGGTAAGACGAATTCTCACCGGGCAATCTACGGCGATTATTGGTTCATTTGAGAAGGAAAAAACGGCAATATTGGCTCACCTGCGTGATGCAAAACACAAAACACAACTCTATGGTGATAAGGCAGAACGATTAATTTTTTCTTTGATGGATATTTCCACATTAGATGAACAATATAGCTTTGCCGATTTTTGGGAAGAGGCTTTAAAACCAGTGGAAAAAATTATCAAGGGTACAGATTCCACTCTTTCAAACGCCTATCAAGCTTGTCAAGAGAGTGATTTCGATAATTATGATCTGGCTCAACTCATTGAGCAATTAGGACAAAATGAGTGGCGATTGGTATTGATGATAGAACGTATTGAGTTATTATTGCATCATTCTCATTTGATGAGTTCCAGATTTCTGGGTGGTTTGCGTAGTTTAGCGACAGCTTCTAGTAATAGCTCATTAGTCGTAATAGTGACTGGAAATATTTCATTACAGCAATTTCATCAAGCATTAAAACCCTTAATTTCCAATGCGTCACCCTATTTTAATTTTATGGAACCCATTATTTTAGGGCCATTACCAGAACCAGAACTTGATAACTTATTGGTTCAAAATGAACGTGATTTCACGGCAGATGAGCGTCGCTTTATCACAGAAAGTACCGCTGGACATCCCTATCTGTTAGACATTGCGATCAGCAGTTTACAAGAAGCTTATGACAATCAAGAAAAAGAACCGCTTAAAATAGCCAAACAAACTTTTTCCAAGCGAATCAAGGATTTATTAGATAATCTCCTACACTCTTGGGCTCCCAATACCGCACAGGCTTTTCGGTTGGTGGCTCAAAAACAAGGGGAAGTCGCTCATTTTAAAAATGAATTAGAAGACTTAGCCCAACAAGGTTTGGTGATACAAAATGAAGAAAACGGCGAATGGCAAGTTTGCCCTCGTATTTTTTCAGAGGTTATTGCTAAATAAAGAGGGGGCTAACCGTTTTAATAATAGGGTGCCTTTCTAAAAAAAGGTTCATCAAGATAGATAAATCTTGAAGGCCCAATTGGAGTGTTATTTTACGGCTCTTTTCGTTCCAAATTTATTTTGCTTTCGTTGGAGTGCAAAATTTATTTTGCTTTCGTTGGAGTGCAAAATTTATTTTGCTTTCGTTGGAGTGCAAAATTTATTTTGCTTTCGTTGGAGTGCAAAATTTTATTTTGCTTTCGTTGGAGTGCAAAATTGATTTTGCCGCAAAATGGGAGTGCAAAATTGGAGCGCATATTTACGAGGGCCAAGACTGATAATCAGTAGTTTGAAAACTAAATAAAAGCAAAATAAATTTGGAACAAAAAGGGTGCCGAAAAATAACAAGGAACGAAAAGAGGGCAGCAAAATAAATTTGGAACGAAAAGAGGGCCACAACAATAATATATGCACTCCAAGAGGGCCGCAAAATAACATGCATTCCAAGAGGGCCGAAAAATAACAAGGAACGAAAAGAGGGCCTTCAAGATTTAGTGATATAACCTTTTTTCTGATTATAACGGATTTTGGGGAGGCACGTATTTCAAAGCATGAGGTATGGTTTGAGTCTTTTTGAAAGAGTCATTTTGGGTCAATACGTTATTTTATTTATGGTTTTTAAGTGATCGGTGGCTTATTGATTTATCATTAAAAAACAATCAGTTACTATAAATAACTCAATTTATAAATTACAATTCTCAATTAACAATTCATAATTAACAACTCATTAAAAATGGCCCTCCCCAAAATCCGTTATAATCAGGAAAAATTGAAGAGATCAATACCATTGCCTTGTCTCTCTTCAGAGCATAAAAATCATGAGAATCAGCGTTCTATCTAATCTATCATTTTCATAATATTTATTTGAAATGGCAGAATTCTGTAGACTAGCTCAACCGGAAAAATAGATTATGAGTGATTTACAACACTATATTAATTATCGTAAACGGCATGATAGTGAATTTGCCGCCAACTTTGATGAAGGTTATCAACTCTTTAAATTGGGTGCTGTTCTTCGTGAAGCGCGTGAAGCTTCTGAGTTCACTCAAGAAAGCTCAAAACTCAAAAAGCGACTATTTCAATGATTGAAGATTTCAAGTTTATGAACCGTATTTAAAAAAAATATTATACGTTTTGGGGTTTCTCTTAGCTCTGCTAATTTCCTACAATTGGTTATGGGTTTGAGTTCTCACAACGAGATAATGATTTTCAAACGTTTCAAGATCGAACAAAGACTTGAAATTGTTTAGCCGATCTCTCAAAATGGCGCACTTAAATTTTATTGCTAAAATTGAGAAGGCCTCATTTTTACTGATAACTGATAACTGATAACTGATAACTGATAACATGCTACATCACAACCCTTTTATACACGGTAATCCTGTCGTGCCAGATCAATTGATCGGTAGAAAAAAAGAACTGCGTCAGATTGTAGGGCGCATTCTCACGGGGCAATCTTCTATCATTACGGGTTCGCCGCGTAGTGGTAAAACATCGGTGCTAGAATATCTGATTGCACAAGACAAACAAGCTGAACTTTATGGTGACAGGGCTGAACAATTGATTTTTTCCTCTTTGGATGCTTACACGATGCCGGCTGAATTTGATCAACCTCAGTTCTGGGAAGAGGCCCTTGCACCGCTTAAAGAACATATTAGTACCGACAATTCAGCCTCTTCATTATCTGAAACCTATCAATTTTGTCAAGATAACAAGTTTGGTAGTTTTGTACTTGAAAAACTCATTGCCCAAATAAGAAAAAAGCATTGGCAATTAGTCATCATAATAGATGGGTTTGATATACTATTGCATCATCCCATTTTGAATCGTGTAGAGTTCTTTGGTGGTTTGCGTAAATTGGCTTCGCGTAGTCAGGGGGCATTGACGTTGCTTATTACGAGCAATGCTTCACTAACAAAACTCCATCAAGAAACACAGCACTATAATTTGACGGGTTCACCTTACTTTAATTTTATGGGTGAAATTATTTTAGGCGCACTAGATGATCTGGAAAGAGACACATTATTGCATCAAAGTGATATAAACTTTACTGAAAACGACATTTCTTTTATTAAGGGAATTGCGGGTGGGCATCCTTATTTACTTCAAGTTGCCGCTTCTGTTTTATGGGAAACTTATGAAAACAAACTTGAAGAAGGTGTACGACAAAAGTATGTCTTGCAAGAATTTTATCTCAAGGTGAAGGATATGCTTAAGGGAACCTGGCAATCTTGGGATGAAGAAACAAATAAAGATGTTACATCACTAGCTCTAGCGCACCTTGAAAATTTCAAGATTGTATTTCCTAAAAAATATGTTGATCTCAAAAGCATTATTAATAGCATTGAGTCCAAAACGAATTTGGATGAGCTAGAAAGATATGGTTTATTGATAAAAGATAGCCATATTCGCGGCGGTTGGGGAATCTATCCGACTATTTTCCTACTCTATTTTATACTTGAGAAATTGAAGCCTGAATATCGTCGTCAACTACCTGATAATATAAGGGAAAATTTACGCCAACACTTGTTAAAAAAATGAACGATAGCGCTTCATAAAAATAATTTCACAGCAAAGGGCGAACACGCAAGGATAGCCCTTGTCGTTCGTTCTTATGAAAACCTATAGATGTTTAATATCAGTAAAACTCAAAACTGGCGTGAACAGTAGCTGTTCATTTTTATAGTTTTGTTCAATGGTTCAAAAGTTCATTTTTTGTTTTGGGCAACTTGGGCAACTTGGGCAACTTATACTG
>QNEL01000667.1 GCA_003645185.1 Candidatus Parabeggiatoa sp. nov. 3 | reverse complement strand
TGGGTGGGTAACGTGTTTTTGTTGCCGGCCCCATTAAAATCAATATTTCACGCGCGTCGTGAAGCGGAGCTTCACCGCGCGCGTGAACCGAAGGTCAGCGAAGCTAAATGGGTGGGTAACATGTTTTTGTTGCCGGCCCCATTAAAATCAATATTTCACGCGCGTCGTGAAGCGGAGCTTCACCGCGCGCGTGAACCGAAGGTCAGCGAAGCTAAATGGGTGGTAACGTGTTTTTGTTGCCCACCATTAAAATCAATGTAGGGTGGGTAACGTGTTTTTGTTGCCCACCAAATCTCTGATTGATGACATTTTTCATTCTTCATCCTAGAGTCGATGACGAAACCCAGCGTACCCCCTCACTCAGTGTTTCCTTTTTCCAAAAAGGCGCACGAGATTTAAGATCATCAATTAAAAAACGACACGCATCAAAAGCCGGCGCACGATGTTTTGCCCAAGCCGCAACCAAAACAATCTTATCCCCAGGCTGTATCTGTCCAACTCTGTGAATAATTAAAGTATCAAGAATATCCCAACGTTGTAAAGCTGTTTCACTGATTGAGTACAAATACTTCTCAGTCATGCCAGGATAGTATTCTAAAAACAGTGACTCCACAGTATCGCCTTCATTATTATCGCGCATTGTGCCAACAAATGTTGCAACAGCACCAATGCTATGCTGATCCATCAAGCCGGTTTCGTAAGCTTGCAACTCTTCCCACGGTTTAAATTCATTTGAAATGATTTCAACTTTCACATTAGCCTCCCGTCACGGGCGGAAAAAAGGCCACTTCATCACCCTCTTGCACCAGATAGTTTTGATCGACATATTCCAGATTCACAGCCATCAAAATAGGAGTAGGCAAAGGGGCATCATCACAAACCAGTGCCCAGATTTGGGCAACAGTCAATGGTTTCTC
Source organism: Candidatus Parabeggiatoa sp. nov. 3 (assembly GCA_003645185.1). Taxonomy (GTDB): domain Bacteria; phylum Pseudomonadota; class Gammaproteobacteria; order Beggiatoales; family Beggiatoaceae; genus Parabeggiatoa. The sequence continues at coordinate 2,874 of QNEL01000667.1, read as the reverse complement.
CGTTTCGAGTTTGACTTCACTTTTTCCAAGCTCTTCACGTAAACGGGCAAAAAATTTCACGGTGATCGTCATAGCGGCTCCCTTGTTGATGAGATTTGTGAACACACAGGACAAACTGGATCTTTGGGCAATGTTAAAGTACGCCATTGCAAAGAGTAAGCATCAAAAAGCAATAGTTTACCACACAGCGTATCAGACATGCCTAATAACACCTTAATCACCTCAACCGCTTGAACACTACCAATCACCCCCACCGTGGGTGCCAATATACCCGCCTCACTACACATTTCAGCTTCCGCATCCTTATCATCATATAAACAACGATAACAAGGGCTACGCGAATCGGCCGGTAAAAAAACAGCCACTTGCCCATGCCACCGTAAAGCCGCCCCCGACACCAACGGTATCCCCCCCCGTACACAAGCCGCATTGATAGCAAAGCGCGTCGCAAAATTATCACTACCATCCACCACCACATCAACACTTGGGACAAGCTTATCTAAGGCCCCTTGATCAAGGCATTCGTTTAACAACGTTATCTGTACATCAGGATTAAGTGCTTTTAATGTCGATTGTGCTGACAACGTTTTAGATTGCCCTATTTTCCCAGTATCATGTACAATCTGCCGCTGTAAATTAGATAATTCGACACGATCACAATCAGCCAACACTAAATGCCCAACACCAGCCGCAGAAAGGTACATCGCCACAGGCGAACCTAAGCCCCCCAATCCCACAATCAACACTTTCGAGTGAGCCAACTTAAGTTGTCCCTTCACATCCACATCAGGTAATAAAATTTGACGACTATAGCGAAGTAATTGTGTCTCATCCATTTTTAATTTGGACTCGTTTATTTATGTCCAATTGGCGTCCAAAGCTAAAGCTTTGGACGTGATAACCGGATCAACGATACGTTCTCAAATAATGCCATTCAAAGAAGCGTTTAGCCCAATTCAAAACTCTCAGTTTAGGCATTAACATCGTCCGTTTAGGGGTGCGATAAACCAACATACCTTTGTCAAGTGTGTCAACAATGCAAATCAGTTCCGTTTTGAATTGATGCTCGGCTGGTTGTCCAGCCTTCTCAGCCAGTAGGTTTTTAACAGCCGTTACGGCTTGTAAATCAGCCATGTGCGCTTGTTTGGGGAGCCAATCAGGGCCCGGCAGACTGCTGCTATCGCCTACCACATAAATGCCTTCAAAACCTGGAACGCGACAATGGGCATCGCCTTTAATCATGCCCCCTTCTGAAATGGGTAAACCGCTATTCGCGGCCCAAGCCGGGCCAGTCATACCTGGCATAAACAGAGTCAAATCGCTCTGAATATCACCGCCTTCGGTGTGTACCGCGTTTTCGCTAAAACCCTTCATTTTATGGCCTAAATGGGTGCGAATCTGATATTTTTCCATTTCATTCAACAACGCTTTAACGGCTTTCACGCCTAATCGTTTTCCCGGTTCAGGGGCTGGACTAAAAAACACCAATTCAAACTTGTTTCGGCGTTTTTGCTTTCGCAACATCGTATCGATGCCAAACAGAAATTCAAAAATGGGCCCACCCCGCATAGCAGCAGGTTCTTTCGGATTGCCACCAAAACCAAAAGCTAAAGTGCCCCCTTCAAGGGCCGCAAGGCGATCACTATAAGCTTTGGTGGGTTCATAACCTTCACAAGGGGTGTAAGCGTGTTCAATGCCAGGTAGTTTCTTGATAAAACGCCCACCAGAAGCAATGATCAGCTTATCAAAAGCGAGCGTACCGTTATCGGTTTTGACTTGCCGTTCATTGGGATATAAGCCCATAACAGTACCTTCATGATGTCTCACATCTTCACGCTTAAAGAATTTCTTCAACGGTATGGTTAAATCAGCTTCGCTACGAAGCCCCGCAGGTACCCAAATCAGGCTGGGATAATAAAACAGTACTGGGCGTGGTGAAATTAACGTAATGGGATCACGACAACCTTGTTTGCGAAGCGTTTTAACGGCCGTCAATCCTCCAAAACCTGAACCAATGATCATAATTTGGGGCATAATTAATCATTCCTCTTATCAGTTATCAGTTATCAGTTATCAGTTCTACCTTTATTTAACTCATTTAACTTATTGAATATCAATATAAAATACCTAGTACAACGGATTAACGAAACGAAGTTCAGCTTCCTTTCAGTCAGCGAAGCTAAGCTAACGGATTAGTTTATTGGTGGCATTGAGGAAAGAAGGGGATGTAGCATTGTACTATTTCGATAGCTGTTAAGCACCACTTCAAGGCTTATTCGCTTACCACCTATCAGTTTTCTATAATGCTTCGTTGCTATGCTTCGCGTCTCTACAATGGAAACAATCCATTTTCCTAATGCAACTCGCAAAGAACAATATACCAGTCAGGGGCAACCCTTCGGATTGCCCCATAAGTCAATTGATTGCTTGTAGGGGCAATCCAGGGCGAAAGCCCTTGGTATATTAATTTTTTGCGAGTTGCCTAAGTACTTTTGACAAACTGATTTTCAAGCAAAAGTTGAGGCAAACAAAAACTTTTGCTTGAAAAGGTGGTAAGGGCTTATTCTGGTGCAATTAAAAGTGATGTTTTGTTGTCTTGTAGGGTGGGTAAAACTTCGCTACACTCACCCTACAACTATCACTTTTAATTACACCCATAATCCACAGTTATTATGACATCATAATTCTAACATGCAATAATTATTGATTTAAGAGATGGGCAACAAAAACACATTGCCACTCTATATAGATTAGGTTCGATTAATATTAATCTTTATTAAAATATATGAAAGTACTTTATTAAAATGTATTCACAACCTTAAATGGTGCGAACCCAGCACCTCTATTCCTTATCTCTATAAGTAAATCAAGAGC
>QNEL01000666.1 GCA_003645185.1 Candidatus Parabeggiatoa sp. nov. 3 | reverse complement strand
TAATCTTTTTCTGATCGATTTGCCTTTGTACTTTATGCCATCAAGAAAGCTTTTAAAAGTTTTTCACGCAAAAGTTTTGCGCGCAAAACTTTTGCGTGAAAAATTGTGCCCGCGTGCAGTATAACGGGTTTTTGTTGCCGGCCCCATTTATACTGCCAACCATTTCACACGGAGAAGTTGCGCGCAACTTTATTTCACGCTAATGTTTCGCGGAGCGAAACTTCTTAAGTGAAATGTGAAATGGATATATTTGTTAGTCACCACCACCTGACTTGAGCTTTTAGACAACTGCTGCAACAAAAAAGATTTTGCGCGCAAAATCTTTTTCACGCTAAAGTTTCGCTTCGCTATACTTGTTAAGTGAAAGCGTGAAACGCTGTTGGCTTAAATGTTAAAGTAATAGCTACCTTATGACGATGCTAAGTATATCTTAAAAAAATTTGATATTGTTTTGAAATTAAGATTTATGTATTTAGCTTCGCGCACCGAAGGCTCACGCGCGCGGTGAAGCGGAGCTTCACGACGCGCGTGAAATGGTGGGTAACGGGTTTTTAAAGCCCACCATTTATCTTCAAAAAAAACGGTGGACAGTATAGACATTCAAATCAAACCATTCAAATCAAAAATAAAAAAAATCCCACGATGAATACTTTTGTTGATATTGCACAAAAACTGATTACCCCTGCAACAATGATGCATAAAGACGGCATTCCTATTCATGCTTATGTGACAGAATTAACTTGGTTGCTATTTTTGAAAATAGCCCCTGCACTGGGTGAGGCGGAGCATCTGCCTACCGTTTACCGTTGGGAGGCCTTAATTGATAAGCCTTTGGACGAACAATTTGAATATTATCAAACCTTTATCAAAGAAATGGGAGAAGTACCGGAACCGAACATTGCTGGGATATATGCCTACGCTTGTACCGCTTTTAAACGGCCAGAGCAATTGGCACAAGTCATTACCACGCTTGCCGTTGTCGATGCTGTCGAAATTGAGGATTTGGGAGAAATCTATGAAATATTATTAGAAAAATGCGCTGATGAAGATGGGAGCCGCTTACTCATTCCTCCTCGTTCATTAGTCGATACGATGGTTATTTTAACCCAGCCGCAACTTTCGGAATCGATCCAAGATCCGTTAGCCGGTACGGCAAGTGTTATTGTTGCCGCAGATCAGTATATTCAGCTAATACATGATGAACCCTTGGACATACCGACTCAAAAAAATCGGAACGAGAAACCCGATATTATTGCGGTAGAGCCTGATTTAGTGCGACAACGCTTAGCCTTGATGAATTGTCTATTACATCACACTGCTCCAATCCAACAGGTGCCAGTGCGATGGGGTGATAGTTTATTATCCAATTTGCAACGCTGGCCTCAAGCTGATGTCATATTAAGCACCTTGATTTTTGCGAGTGAATCGACTGATGAATTAGACAAACACGATGCCTCTTTGGCTTTATTGCAACATATTTATCAAACCCTTAAACCGGGTGGGCGGGCCGCTGTTGTGTTGCCCGATAAGGTGTTAAAAGCATGGGGCCCTGCACAACAAGTCCGTAGCACTTTACTTGAAACCTGTGTACTGCATACTGTGCTACGATTACCTCATGGCATTTTTTATCCCCATAAGGTACAAGCCCATCTTTTGTTTTTCCGGCGCGGGCAAACGAGTGATGAGAAAACAGAAAAGGTTTGGTTTTATGATTTACGTACTGACTTACCCATTTTTGGGCAATATTTGCATTTAACACGAGACGATCTCAGAACGTTTGAAAAGCTTTATGGTGAGGAACCCTTAGGACAAGCGAAACGCCATGACGAAGGGCAGTATGGACGTTGGCGTTGTTTCAATCGTGATAGCCTCGCAAAACAAGACGATAGATTAGATATCTGCTGGTTACAAGATGAAAATGCCACAACAAACGACAATCAAATTGCGGAGGAAATTTGGGAGGTTTTAGATCAAACCATGTCAGACTTAGAAGCTTTAGTAGACATTTTATAAACGTATGGCATCCTCCGCTGTAGCGTAGGAAAGCTTTGGAAAAGTTTTGTTTGCTAAAAGTTGAGGCTCAAAAAAACGTCCTCAGGCTAAAGTTTCGTTTCGCTAAACTTTAGCCGGAAAGCGTGAAAAACTAATTCTTGATTCTAACCCCTTTCGCGCCCTTAAAATTCCCAGATTTTGCGCCCTTCAATTTTGCTCTGCTCAGATTAGCGCCTCTAAATTTTGCGCCACGCAAATTCGCACCTCGAAGATCGGCACCACGCAAATTAGCGCCACGCAAATTAGCACCGCTCAAGTTTGCACGGCTTAGTTTAGCTGAACGCAAATTAGCACGGCGCAAATCGGCCCGACTTAAATTAGCATTTCTCAAATCAGCACGACGCAAATTGGCACCTCTCAGTCTTGCCCTAGAAAGATTGGCACCACGTAATCTCGCTCGTGTCAATCTGACAGCATTTAATTTCGCCCTTTTTAAATTGCAGCGATTGCATTTTTTTGTTTTTTTGAGTTTTTTGACATGGCGACTATTGGCAGCATCGGTGATATGACCAAACAATCCAACCACGAATGGTATGAGTAATAAAACGAGGAGCTTTTTCATAATCATTCCCCTTTTTTGAGTAATGTGATAACAACACATTAAGAGTTGAGATTCAAGTTTTGAATCGCGAACCGTTCTACAGTTTAAAAAAATCGCTGGTACTCTTGAGTTAAATTAATGCCATATCGTATTGGGCAGACACGCAGTAAAGCCCCTACCAAACCTAGCAAAATGATGGCACTGTAGGGGCTGCCCTTGCGTGTTCGCCCGATAAATCAATTTAGCTCGCTTTTTATTATTTATTACTTTAAAAATCAATAAATTATACTATGCCCGGAACCCTTCACCCCCAAAGTTTGAAACGTTTGAAACCAAAAATATTACTGTTCAAGTTTTAGGAAAGATTGACATGCCGCTCACTTTTTTCGGTAACTCATAAGACTCTTTGTAAACGAAATACTCATTACTGATTATTATCTATCTTTTCCGGGCCCTTCTAACACCTTTCGCGCCCTTAAAATTCCCACCTTTCGCGCCCTTCAGTTTAGCTCTTCTCAAATTAGCGCCTCTAAATTTTGCGCCACGCAAATTCGCGCCTCGAAGATCAGCACCGCGCAAATTAGCACCACGCAAATTAGCGCCACTTAAGTTCGCACGGCTAAGTCTAGCATAGCGCAAATTGGCACGACGCAAATCGGCACGACTTAAATTGGCTCCTCGAAGATCAGCACTACGCAACTTTGCGCCTCTCAATCTCGCCCTTCTCAGATTGGCACCACGTAACCTTGCCCGTGTCAATCTAATACCATTTAACTTAGCCCCACTTAAATTGCAACGATTGCATTTTTTAGTTCTTTTGAGTTTTTTGACATGAGTTCTATTGGCAGCATCGGTAATATGACCTAACAATCCAACCACGAATGGTATGAGTAATAAAACGAGGAGTTTTTTCATGATAATGCTCCTTCTTTGAATAATGTGATGAAAACACATTATATATAAATACTGACACCAATAATTACAATTAAAACGTCCCTCTTGCAGTTTGGTCATCTGAATGGTAAAGCCGTGATCCTACCTATAGTCTTTCAGAAGGTGGCAGCGACAAATCGGATAAATATCGGGCAAACACGCATGCGGGCAGACACGCATGCGGGCAGACACGCATGCGGGCAGACACGCATGCGGGCAGACACGCATGCGGGCAGACACGCATGCGGGCAGACACGCATGCGGGCAGACACGCATGCG
>QNEL01000665.1 GCA_003645185.1 Candidatus Parabeggiatoa sp. nov. 3 | reverse complement strand
TTGATCAGTTGTTTATCCAGATTATAGGCATATTGCGTCTGGGGTTGTTCGAGGCTGTTGAGTGTTGGTGGTGTGTACTGCTTTTGCAAGTCCACTTTGGTGTACTCAAAACCATGTACTGGCTTAGAGGGTGGCGTGATGGCTGTCACATTGCCGTTGGCATCATAGCGGTAATTAATCTGCCTAGCATCTGGCAAGATTTGCGTGGTGACTCGGCCGACTGCATCGTAATCAAACTGAGTTTCACGGCCAACAGCATCAGTCAATTTGTCCAGATAACCTTTGTCATCATAGCTCAAGGTGGTAGTTCGCGCCTTATCGCCTTCCCCTTGAATCACTTGAGTCAACCTGCCTCGGTTGTCATAAGTGTAGAACACGTCCACTAAACCGGGTACTTGTTTTCGGATAACCCGGCCTTTGTCATCAAAGATTGAGACGCTTTTGCGGCCAGCGGCGCTTAACCCGGTAACCGTTTTATTGGTGGCATCGTAAACACTTTCGCTGGTGCGATCATTGGTCGTGATTTGAGTTGTCAAGCTCAACAAACTTAAAGGATCACCCGCTTCTGCCAGTTTAGCCGTTTTTTCGGTGGTGATAACACCACTTAATCCATTTGGCGTTGTGATAGTCAACAGCGAAGTAAGTGGCGCTTGCATTCCAAAACGCGGGTCGGGGCCTTGTGATGACACAATAAGCGTGGATCTGGACGAGTCACGATGGTTTCACCCGTTTGCATTGATAAACGTTTTGCTCACTGTGCCATCAGGAGAGGTATTGACTCGTAACATCTCACCATTGCTTTGGAGCTTGACTTGGTATTGAGTCACTCGGCCTTCTTTAGTTGTCATGGTGCTGGTGTAACCACCACCCGAATTTTCAAAACGTGCGAGTGTCCACCCACCGCCTGCTGCATTGGTATCTTCTACAAATCGGCCCAAGTCGTCGTATTGATAAACGGCTTTTCAAAATGGACCCTAACATTAATTCCTGTGCAAAAAAAAGGTGGATTTCACGACAGCGAAATCCACCTATAGTAATTTGCACTTGACTTTAAACAACAAACATAAGGCTGTAATGACATTAAAACCAGCACAAATAAAGTGTTTTTAATTGATTGGGTTAACCGATTGGATGATAAATTAATTATGTCTTTGATTATATCATATCAATTAGTCATTCTCAAATATCAGTGTTCTTATCATAACCGATTGATTTTTAATGACTTTAAATTTTGAAGACGATATAAGTCTATGAAATACAAAAGATAATTATTAAGGGACAAGTCTTATGAAGATAAAAACGAGGGAAGCTGTTATACCTTAAAATTTATGTTCTAGCTCTTGCTGCACCTGCCCATTTTGAGGGATCGGTGGGTTTCGCTCTCGCGAAACGCACCCTACAATTCACCCATCCAACGCTCGCTAATGTATTTTAACACTCTGATCTATGTGGAGTAAAAGAGGGGTTATTTCATTACTATCCAAAATATATCTTATAGAAGTATTATACTCTTGAATAAGACCATTAATATTTATAATTGTATTGCCAAAAAGGTTAAATATACAACGATCCAGATGGAATGTAATCTTATTAGTCTGACCATGAACAATACTTTCCTTTTTGAGTATGGAGAATGTTACTTGCTCCATATATAAAAGCCCTACATTATAAAAACCGTTTTGAATTTTTTTAGACAGGTTAGAGCCTTTAATCGTAACATTCCCATTAGTCACGACTACATTCCCGTTATAATAGATAAAGCCATCATGCTCTTTTACTTTGTCTGCTTCTATAATCGTAGTACCTTCGCATACAGAATCTGAACAAAAAGCCATGCTTGTATGACATAAAAGGCTCATACTAAATAAAAAAAGTAAGACATAATTCTTCATATGGTTTTAGCCTATGTTAGGGGGTAGTCCCTACAAATCAGTGGAGGTGTCAATTGGTGATGGGTAAACGGGCAGTGAGAACTTTGAAAACCTCTATTTAGATGCCGCCTGTTTGCCCACTTTACATTCCCCAACTACATTGTAAGACATTGATTTTTAATACCTCCATTGGTTTGTAGGAACTACCTGTTAGGGAGTTAGCAATAAATAATTTACCCATTTGATGAATCATATGTAACTCGATGTTCAAGTTTACCCTCCCTAGTCCCCCCGTACACGGCGAGGATATGACAAAATTGTTTCGCTTTGTCTTTCGATATCTGTGTGCGGGGGTTAGGTGGTGTAAAAAAATCGAGTGTAATATGCTCAAAGATTTCCAAAGTTTTTAGAATGGGTATATTATTTTTGAGTGACTCCTTTACCCAATGAATCCTTCGTGGCATTCAACTCTACAACCTTGAGGTAAATCATAATTAGGGTTTGGAACATAACAACCTGAAGGAACCGGGCTACTGTAAGCCTCATTATATCCTTGAGATATTGCATCATTCTGACTATAGCTAATTCCTGTTCCACTACTAGTCAGGTTATCACTTCCTCCCCATACTGGACATACTACAGTACAAATCCAGTGAGGAGGCATAATAGCTGGTTTATAAGTGTGTGTAACCCTTAGACCATCAAGATCGACCAAATTAACGGTATCCCCCAACACATAGCCAAACAGGTTAGTATCACCACCATCGAACAAAATCGGGTCTTTAGCCGTCCACCTTCCTGTTTTGGGATCATAATCCCTAGCCCCAAACCGAGTCAACTGTGTATCCAAGTCATAAATCCCACCTGCAAACCCAAACGGTTGAAACCTAGGATTTGAATCAAAGACAACATTCCCAAAGGCATCGTAATCCATTCTCTGCACGATGGAACCTTCATTAATATCAACTACCAGTCTTGGACTGCCTAAATGATCGCTGAGGATGCGGTAAGTTTTGCCATTTTTAAGCATGTAGTCAGGAATGTTGGCTTTCGAGCCATAAACAAAACTTGAGATGATGTTGCCATGCCCATCCAATTCAGCCACCGGATTCAAAGAACCTTGGTATAGAAAACCTTGCACCAATTGTCCATTGACCTTTTTACCGATGCGACGGTTTTTGCCATCAATCACATACTCAATCTGCTCACCATCAGGCAGTTGAAGTGAGCGAAGGTTGCCGAAGACATCATACTGGTATTGGGTAATTTGACCGTTACTATTCTTACGGCGCAGTTCTCCATTTTCGGTGTAGTCGTAGGTGTTGTCACCGTATTGGGTTAAACGATCTTGGTCATCATACAGGCCTTTGACAGAACTGAAAGTGGTGTCTGCACTTAGACGGTTGCCGTTGTCGTCGTAGGTGTAGGCCTCTACAACGACAGCATCTTGTTTCACTTCAATTAAACGCCCTGCTACATCATAGCGATAGTTGAAAGTAGTGGTAACGCCCTCAAGGGTTTCCACCTTTTGGGTAATTCGCCCCAATTGATCGCGCAGGTATTCGGTGCGGTAAAGTGTGTTGCTATTATAACTGGCTGTTTCACTTGCCATTTCACCGAAAGTATTATGGGTGCGTTGAGTGCTGAGATTACCCAATTGTGTGCCCGTGAATAAGCCGTTTTGCCCGTTGTGGGTGAGGCCTAAATCCCCTGCTTTGCTGATTTGGCCGTCAGCATCGTATTCGTAATTAACGGCGTTACCATTGACGCTGAGTGTTGTGACTTGGAAGTGGTTGTCATAACTCAGAGATAATGTACCCGTGATCTCACCATTGCCCCAAGTTTCTGACAGCGGTAATGAGCCATCATAAGTATAGCTTAGGGTACTGCCATCAGGGGCCGTGAGCGTTTTCAGTTTGCCTGTGTTGTCATTGTAGGCATAGCTGA
>QNEL01000664.1 GCA_003645185.1 Candidatus Parabeggiatoa sp. nov. 3 | reverse complement strand
TTTGTCTGCGATTAGCAGCACGTCCTTGCATCTTCTTTTTAACATCTGTTCTATGGTTGATATAGCCTGACATTAATATTTCACCATTGGCTATTGCACAATAACCCGTCGTATGGCTGCCTTTATCAATGCCAATGGTTATTTCTTGAATATGATCTTCGCAGTCCCATTCAAGTTGAATCGTAAACGGTATGCGTTTCACTGACGTAGCTTTGCCGTCACGCAGTAGTTTTCTGGCCTTTGCTGGGCGGCAAGGCATCAATTGACGACCGTCTTTGTTAATGACATATACTTTCATAAAGAGTGGCTTTAGGCCCTCGGTTAAGAGTGAAGTAATCCTTGGCGTTGTTAAAAAGGCTTTTGCGCTTATCTCACTTTCACGTTTCCGCTACCCTTAAAGATAAACAACAGAGCTTCAAACTGGATTGAACATTTGAAGGTGTTATAACCTATCTAACTTCTGCTAATAATTAGCCGCCTGTTAGTCCCATGCAATACTATAAAATACTATTGGTTAGGTAACTATTGCTTGGTGGACAATATTTCGTACGATAGATTTGGTTTTGTGGTCGTGCCGATTTAACTTCTTTCTACCCAAATTATTTTGAATAATATTTGGTTTTTTATGAGGTTTATTAAATGCAATGGCTCTTAACTTACTTCGGTTTTGGTATTTCTTCTTTAAATAGTCAGATTTGCTGGTTAATAACTTACCTAAGCCTTTACCATAATATTGCCCTTGAGAATCAACAAAGACTTCTGTGTAACCTTTATCAATTCCAACAGTCGCATTACCACCGTTTTTAGTTTCTGGGACATCTATTGTGTAATGAACTTCTACCAGACCATCAATCAGAATAAGTCTTAATGTACCGCTGGGTTGCTTATTAGTGTTTAATGGTATAGCAATTCGTTTACCTTTTTGAAGACTTGGTATTTTTAGGAAAGCACGTCCGCCTAATTGAAAAGTGGTATAATTATCAGAACGAACAATAATTTGGTTTTGTGTGTGATTACGCCCATGTTTCCAATATTTACGCATCAAACGTCTTAAATAATTATTGGATGTCCAACTATCAGACTTGAGTTCCTTATAAAGTTCAAGACGTTTATCATCATCATGGACTTGTTTATAAAGATTTTTTCTCACCTTCTCTTTAGCCGATTCACGGTTTGCTTTTATATCACCAAAACTATCCCGTAATGTTTCTTTCCAAGCATTAGCTGAGACCTTGAATTGTCGTTTTGACTGAAGCCATGAATCACGTATCTTTCTATCACTCTTGATAGAAACGCCATTAATTGAACCAAAACGATGCCAAACATCTGAACGAATTTGACCTAATTGTTTCGCTTGTTTTTCTAACTGTTCATATTTGCCACGATTAAGGCTTTTACTTCTTAAAATCCGAGTAACGATCATTAATAATTGCCTTCTTTATATCCTTTTTGTACTTTCTTAAACCATACAAACGACAAGAAAATGTGTGAATAATTGCCATCAAATCTTCTACCATTTCTTGTTGGGGACTTAATGAGTCCTGATTAACAACTATGATTTCACAATCATTTTCCTTTGCCACCCACTCAAAATATTCAAACCCAAATCGACATAAACGATCTTTATGTGCTATCAATAATTTAGCAACGTCACCCTTTTGAATACGAGATATAAGTGTCAAGAATTTCTTACGTTTAAAATTCATCCCACCAGCAATCTCGGTTATCCAGTCGTCAACTGCAACACCAGATGCTAAGCAAAATTGTTCCATTGCTGCCATTTGTGACTTGAGATCATTTTTTTGCCCAGCACTTGAAACACGACAATAAACAATGGTTTTTCTCGGTTCTTCTTTGACCTGAAAAATTTGTCGTAAATCCGCATCATCATAATAACGATGATTAGATGGGGTACGTTTGGCAATTAACTTACCATTTTTATCCCATCTTCTCAGTGTCTTCACTGAGACACCTATTTCTTTCGCAAATTCGTGTGGTCGATATTTATTACCCATAATGTCTAATTATGGGTATCTTTGTCCAACTTTCAAGTAGCCGTTTTTAACTCTTTTTGTTCATTGAATAATCAAAATTCAAAATATAAGGTAAGATGGTGGGCAAGAAAAGGACTTTGCCCACCCTACTGAACAGCGTTCATGATTTAAACCCTAATTTAGAATTAAATAGAGTGGGCAAGGCTTTTTCTTGCCCACCATTTAAGCAATGAATAATAATGTAGGGTGGGCAAGGCTTTTTCTTGCCCACCATTTAAGCTGAGCTAAAATTTAGCAATAATAACGAGAAAACGATAATGAAAATACTTGTCACAGGGGCAGCCGGTTTCATCGGTTTTCACCTGTCTAAACGTTTTTTAGAGCGTGGTGATGAAGTGGTGGGACTTGATAGTCTCAATGATTATTATGATGTCAACCTCAAAAAGGCGCGTTTATCCCAATTAGAAGGGCAACCCAAATTCCGTTTTGTTAAACTGGATTTGGCTGATCGTGAAGGCATGGCACAATTGTTTGCGCGTGAAAAGTTCCAAAGGGTGATGAATTTAGCAGCCCAAGCTGGGGTACGCTATTCTATTGAAAACCCCCACGCTTATGTGGATAGCAATGTCGTTGGATTTGTCAATCTTTTAGAAGGTTGCCGCCATCACAGTGTAGAACATTTGGTGTTTGCCTCCTCAAGCTCCGTGTATGGACTGAACACCAAAATGCCCTTTTCGGTTCATCACAATGTTGATCACCCCATCTCATTGTATGCAGCGACTAAAAAGGCTAATGAGTTAATGGCGCATACCTACGCCCACCTTTACGGCCTCTCCACCACTGGGCTGCGTTTTTTCACAGTATACGGGCCGTGGGGACGGCCTGATATGGCTTTGTTCAAATTCACCAAAGCTATCCTTGAAGATCAACCCATTGACATTTACAATCACGGCCAGATGCGGCGTGATTTTACCTATATTGATGATATTGTTGAAGGTGTGGTAAGAGTCCTTGACAAAATCCCTGAATCAAACACAATGTGGTCAAGTGACGCGCCTGATCCAAGCACAAGTCCAGCCCGATATAGGCTCTACAACATTGGTAATAACAACCCCGTTGAACTCATGCACTACATAGAAACGCTGGAAAAAGCATTGGGGAAAACGGCCAAGAAAAATATGCTACCTATGCAGGCAGGAGATGTGCCAGCAACGTATGCTGATGTGGATGACTTGGAACGAGAGGTTGCCTTTAAACCACAAACTTCTATTGAAGATGGGATAGGGCGTTTTGTTAACTGGTATAAACGCTACCACGGCTTGGACTTGTCATAGACATGAAATCGAAATAAAAAGAATTGGGAATTGGCAACGATAAACGGGTGATTTCGACGCAAAAGTTTTGGTAGTCCCTACAAACCAGTGGGTATTAAAAATCAATGAGTTATAAAAATGAATGAATTTGTTCAGGCCGAATAAATGAACATTGTTCAGTCGTTTGAGAATTGAGATTTCTTTTAGGTTAATCAATAATTATATTATAGTTATTGAGCGGTTTAAACTCGCTTCCATTGGTTTATATGGATGTTCAGATAAATAATTTCGTTCCCCCCAGGTTTCACCGTCATCGTTATACACAAATATTTAAGCATTTGATTTTAGTAACTACTCAGCCCTGAAAGGGCGCTTTATTAAAGCCCAGGGCAGCGCCCTGGGAACTGATTTTAATGAGCTTATCTTAAGCCCTGAAAGGGCGCTTTATTAAAGCCCAGGGCTGCGCCCTGGGAACTGATTTTAATGAGCTTATCTTAAGCCCTGAAAGGGCGCTT
>QNEL01000663.1 GCA_003645185.1 Candidatus Parabeggiatoa sp. nov. 3 | reverse complement strand
TGTTCTCCAACTTGTTTAAAGGGTTCAAAAATACTCTCAAGATTTTCTGGAGAGATGCCAACACCAGTGTCTTCTATTTTGAAATAGAGACAAAAATCATTTTGGGGCGAAGACGTTTGGGATGAACCCGTTTGGGGTGAACCGGTTTGGGATGAACCCGTTTGGGGTGAAGACGCAGGTTCGCCCCTACATTTTAAGGTGACGCTACCCTGATCCGTGAATTTGATCGCATTGCCCAATAAGTTCAGTAAGATTTGCCGCAATCGTCGTTCATCACCATGCACACATGTGGGTAGATTATCCGCAGAGTCTAAATAAAAGTGAATGCCTTTGTCTTTCGCCCGAATCTTGATGATTTCGCTAACTCCACTCAGTAATGAGGGTAAATTAAAATCTATTTCGTATAATTCTATATTGCCCGATTCGACTTTAGCCAGATCAAGCACATCATTAATAAGTTCTAACAGATGATTGCCGCTTTGCTCAATGACACTCAAGCCGTGTTGCTGCCCCGTGGTGATAGCGGAATCGCGCTGTAAAATATGAGCATAGCCTAAAACGCCATTGAGAGGTGTTCGCAATTCATGGCTCATGCTGGCTAAAAAAGTACTTTTGGCTTGGTTAGCGATTTCCGCTTTTTGCTTGGCGACTTGCAATTCTTCTGTTCTTTCTTGCACACAGTTTTCTAATTGACGTTTTTGCTTGTTAATGATTGCAACACGCCAATGAAATCCACCCGTGATCACAGTCACCAATAAGATGAAAAGGCCGATTTGAAACCCGCGTTTTTCCCACCAAGGGGGGATGATGATTATTTTTATGCGTTTACCCGCTTCATTCCATATATTATCATTATTACTGCCTTTGATATTAAACCAATAAGTGCCTGGCGGTACATTAGTATAATAGGCTTGACGGCGAGTACCGATTTGATTCCACTCTTGATCAAACCCCTCTAGTTGATAGGCATATTGATTTTTTTCTGGCCTGATAAAATTTAAGGCGGCAAATTCAAATGAAAAAAAGGACTGTTGATAAGACAGCTTAATTTCTTTGGTGATATTAATATGTTGTTTAAGGGGAGAATCGTTGCCGATAGGAACGGGTTGATTAAAAATTTTAAATTGGGTGATCACGATGGGCGGCTTAGAGGGATTATCTTGAATCTGTGCCGGATAGAACACATTAAAGCCATTAATGCCCCCAAAAAACAATTCGCCTCGGCGATTTTGATGGAAAGCGGGATTAAATTCATCGCTTTGTAATCCATCTAACCGATCATAATTTTTAAAAATGCCCGTTTTGGGATTGAATTTCGATAACCCTTTATTGGTACTGAGCCAAAGATAACCCTGTTCATCTTCCAAAATGCCATAAATCGTATCATTAGGTAAGCCATCTTGTTCGTGGTAATGGCGAAATGTTTTCGTGTTCCGGTTAAATTGGTTAAGGCCGCCACCATAAGTGCCAACCCATAATGTACCGGTTTTATCTTCGTGAATGACACTGACATGGTTATGACTCAAACTATTGGGATTTTGTAAATCATGTTGATAACGCACAAATTTATTAGATTTGTCATCGAATTGGTTAAGCCCATCCTCAGTACCAATCCATAATAAGCCCATTTTATCTTGGTAAATGGCAGAAATCGCATTATGACTCAAAGAATTGGGATTGTTAGGATCAGGACAAAAATGGACAAATTGATGAGATTGGCGATCAAAGCGATTGAGCCCTTTTAGGGTGCCAATCCACAAAAAACCTTTTTGATCTTCATAAATTGACATGACATAATCATTACTTAAAGTATTGTTATTATCAGGGTTATTTTGATAGGCGATAAAGCGATTTTGCTGACGATTAAACTGATTCAAGCCGCCACCATAAGTACCAATCCATAAACTCCCCTGACTGTCTTGATAAATAGACTGAATATCATCATGACTCAAGCTATTAGGATTCTGTGGATCATGCCTATAATGTGTCACGGTTTGCCGGGTTTTATCAAACTGATTTAAACCACCGCCCTCTGTTCCTACCCATAACAAGCCCTCTTTATCTTCATAAAGTGCAAAAATATCGTTATTGTTCAATGTATTAGGATCAATAGGGTTATGAAAATAATGGTGAAAGGGTTTGTGTGCTTGATGAAAAAAATTAAGGCCGCCACCTGCTGTGCCAATCCAAAGTGTTCCAGCCCGATCTTGATAAAGTGACAGAATAAAATTATTATTCAATTGGGTAGGATTTTGAAGATTTTGTTTATAATGCATAAACGTTTCAGTTTGCGGCTCAAATCTATTCAATCCGCCCCCATCAGTGGCAATCCATAAAACACCTTGCTTATCTTCAACAATATCCCAAACCGCACGATGACTCAAACTGTTGGGATTTTCAGGCTCTGGAAAATAATGCACAAAAGTCTTCTGTTGACGATCAAATTTGTGCAATCCATTAAGTGTACCAATCCACAAAATTTTTGTGCTATCTTCATAAATGGAAGTCACTCGATTACTCAAACTGTCAGGCTGTTTGGGATTGGGCAAGTAATGGATAAATTTTTGTTGTTGAATATCAAATTGATTTAAGCCGCCTCCATTGGTACCAATCCATAAAGTATTTGTGCTATCTTGATAAATCGGCCAGACGGAATTATGATTCAAACATGCGGTCACTTTAGGATCGTGTTGATAACGCACAAAGTGGTTTTGTGCTCGATCAAATTGATTTAATCCACCGCCTTTGGTACCAATCCATAACTGATTGTTATGATCTTCATAAATTGACAAGACAACCTGATGACTTAAACTATTTGGATTATGAGGGTTATAAAGATGACGCACAAATTTATTTTGTTTTTGATCAAATTGATTAAGCCCATTAGCGGTACCAATCCAGAGTGTGCCATGGCTATCCTCATAAAGGGCATAAATGGTATTATCACTTAAACTGTGTGGATTTTGCGGTTGATGTCGATAAACGGTAAAGCGATATCCATCGTATTTATTTAATCCATCTTCGGTACCTACCCACAAAAACCCCATGCGATCTTGTAAAATGCTATAAACGGTACTTTGAGATAAACCGTCTTTAATAGAAAGCTGTTGAAATTGGATTGTTTGCGCTTGCGTTAGGGGTGATAATCCCATGAAAAAGGGTAGTATTAAGTATATAGACAGATTTTTTGGTAAAAATTTGAACATAATATAATACCTTTGTATTAGGATTGTGAACAGGATTAAACGGGTTAAAAGATTAGCAGGGTTTGCGGGATGGGGTTTGCAAGAGGGTGATGATAGATTTACACTGATTAAGAATTAAGATTAAATAAAAAAATCAGCGTTTAGCTTCGCTGACCTTCGGTTCACGCGCTTTGTTTCGCGGAGCGAAACAAAGCGCGTGAAAATCATGATAATCACGCGTCATCAGCGTTCTATCAATATCACCCACATATCAATTCCCATGCCCGTTTTTGGCGTGTGCAAATCTTTCAAAGTGGTCTGCTTATTTGAATGCAAAAAATATTCCAAATTGTCAGGAATACTTTTAAAATTTTAATGAGGTAATACATGTATGTCACAATTAAACTACATTTCATTTCTAAAAGGCAAAATTTTATTGGGTTTAGTGTTGAGTTTGTTTTTGAATGTCACTCTGCTTACCGGTTGTTCTCAAAACACAATATCTTATTCTTCAGAAAAACCGGGGATAGAAAAAAGAAAGGATAGTCGTCGACGTGAAGGTTGTAACGATTCGCCAAGTATTTGGACTGTGAATCTTTGTCAGTCCAATACCTTTTGTTATGTGACAGAACAGATAGATTTATG
>QNEL01000662.1 GCA_003645185.1 Candidatus Parabeggiatoa sp. nov. 3 | reverse complement strand
GTGCGTGAATAGTCAAAACGATGCCAAAGTCAGTCATCAGTCGATTTAGATATTGATAATTTGAATTAGCCAATAGGCTTAAAACCAAAACCAAATCGTCATGACAGCCTTGGCTAAGTTGCCCAATAACCAAGCGCGTCAAGAGGTACTTGATATCGTGCCCAAAATGATTATAATAATGCGCGTTCCAAAATTCAGTATCGTTTCTACGAAAAGTGGTAGAGAATTACGCGAACGGCGAGTAGAGACGCACGGCCGTGCGTCTCTTATTTGTTTGGACACCTTATCAATGGATTACAGCAATGAAATACACCAATGAGCTAAAAAAGTTTCTATCAGAATACGAACTATACGAACAACATATTTTGAAGCCGACGTATGATGAGATTAAAAAACTTTTTAGTCGATGGGAAAACACAGAGTATTGGGAAAAGTACACCAACCACAAAGGAGTAGCAACCCCTTCCCCAATACGGATGACGCTTACTCGTATTAAACGTCCTGAAAAAGTGGTGGAGAAAATATTACGTAAAGCGGATATTTTTCCAGAAGGACTTTCCTCTAAAAGTTTTCATCAGATGCATGATACGATTGGGGCTCGTGTGATCGTCTACTTTTCTTCGCAACTACCGCTGATTGACCGGGAATTACGAAACTTGGATTTGATTAAAATATCTGATCTAGTTCCTCCAGAAGCGTATTTAGACTCGGACTTGCTCGAACGGTTTGGTCTTCCGCATATTGAACAAAAACACAAAGAAAGTGGCTATTCGTCAATTCATTATACCGTATGCTTAAAAAACAGTTCTGTTCCTGAGAAGGATCGTCCTTACTTTGAGATTCAGGTGAGAACAATGGCTCAGGAACTTTGGAGTGAACTGGAACACATGCTCTCCTATAAACCGGAAAATAGAACTCACTTTTCCGCAAAACGTAGGTTTCAGATTTTAAGTCGAGAAATCAGTGTGATTGATGAGCACTTCAACCTACTATATGAAGAACTGATTCATAACCAGGCGATTGCAAGCTACCAGGATTCCGACCGACTTACTTTTGAGAATTTACCAAAGGTGCTGGTGGAAATGGGCATTCAGTGTGCGTTAACGGATTTGAACCCTATTTTGAAAATTTTATTTAGTCGAAGAGTGAATACAATCGGAGAACTGTTGAAAATAGCCACTCCTCGGAGGCTCGAAACCATACGAAATACTTATATTTCCTCAATAGGCCATGCTCCACATAGTTTGGATTTTATTGCAGCACTGGCCATACTTAAAGGGGCAAAAACAAAAGAAATTGAAATTGGGCGGATAAAATCTCAAATTGACTATCAGCAATCCGAGTCCCCATTTTCAAAAAAATAATGTCTGGCAGAATAATAGGGCAGGAGGTGCGAACCGTTTGACCCAAAGTATTGATTTATAAGTTGTTTAGCACGTAGGCTAGGCTGCACTGCCATTAAGTTAAGAATTTGTGCTGTGGTTAAGTGATTGGGTAATTGTCCAGGATTTATCAATTCAATACGATTATGAAAAATAAATAGCCTGATCGGTGCTGAAATAAAATTATCTCTGTGAATTAAGGCATTCACTAATAATTCTTCAATCACGACAGGCGGGATTTCTAATTCTCCCAGAGAGTTAACGCCTTGCCCTTTTTGCATATGATGTAAATTACGCTGTACAAAGGCAAAGGTATTTTTATAAACTTGTGCTAAATCTCCTTCAATATCTTCACTGTCAAGATATTGTACATACTGTCAAAAAAAACAAAAAGCAGTTTAGAAAAAAGATCTGCCATTTTAAGAAACGCAAAAGGCGCAAAAGGCGCAAAAAAAGAATGCAAAATATTTTTTAAAGAAAGACATCTTCAGCCTCCTTTAGCGTCTTTTGCGTTTATTTTTTTGAGGATCGTTCTGGGATAGATTATTTTTATGAGCCTTCCTGAATAAAGCACATTAAGACAATTCTTGATGCACTTTTAGCAAATACTCTCTAAACGCTTCACGCAAATTGGGATGTTGTAACGCATAATCAATTGTCGCTTCCAGATAACCCAGTTTATTACCGCAATCATAACGTTTGCCTTCAAATTGGCAAGCTAAAACGTCTTCTTTTGTTAACAACTGTGCAATCGCATCAGTCAATTGAATTTCACCCCCTGCACCGCGATCAATTTTTTCAAGATGATTAAAAATCGCCGGTGTCAGCACGTAACGCCCCACAACGCCAAGTGTGGAAGGCGCTTCTGCTGGAGACGGTTTTTCCACAATCGATTTTATTTTCCACACCCCTTCATATAGCCGTTCTGGTTTAATAATACCGTATTTGTCACTCTCAGCTTGTTCAACTTCTTCAACCGCAATCACACTAGAATGCTGTTGTTCATAAATCTTGACCATTTGCGCTAAGCAAGGTTGTTCTTTTCCATCGATCAAATCATCTGCCAAAATCACAGCAAAAGGTTCATCACCGACAACCGGTTTGGCACACAGCACAGCATGGCCTAATCCCAGTGCTTCAGGTTGGCGAATATAAATACAAGATACGCCTTCAGGCACAATATGCTTTACCATCGACAGTAAATCATATTTGCCGCGCCGTTCGAGTTCGTTTTCAAGTTCTTTATTTTTATCAAAATGATCTTCGATAGCCCGTTTACTGCTGCTCGTCACAAAAATCAATTGTGAGATACCCGCCGAAACCGCTTCTTCTGCCGCGTATTGAATCAACGGTTTATCCACAATAGGTAACATTTCTTTCGGACTGGCTTTAGTGGCCGGTAAAAATCGTGTCCCTAAACCAGCCACCGGAAAAACGGCTTTACGGATCTTTTTATTGTGCATAACGTTCGCTATGAAAGAAAAATGTGCATAAGAAAGCAGGGCAATCACAAGGGATTACCCCTACAAATCATGAGGCAACAGCGCGGTCAACCATTTACCAATATCGACAATTTCATCAGGGTTGAGACTATGTTGAATCTGATAACTATGCCATTCAACGGGATAACCCAGTTTTTCCAATTCAGCACGACTGCGTTCAGCTTGAGAGAATAAAATAACCGGATCCCATAGCCCATGTCCCATAAAAATAGAGGTTTTACGATTAGCCGCATGAATTTCATTTTCCAGCGTATCAGCCAAAGGTAAATAAGTAGACAACGCCATAATGCCAGCAAGTGGAATAGGATAGCGCAAACCGGTATGCAAGGCAATCGCGCCCCCCTGAGAAAATCCAGCTAAAACTATAGATTGTGCCAAAATTCCCCGTTCTATTTCATGAGTGATGTAATGACACAAAATGTCTTCAGAATCGCGTATCCCTTTCGCATCTTGTTGCGCGGTTAAATCCATACCCAAGACATCATACCACCCTGGCATCACCATACCACCATTAATGGTAATCGGGCGCTGTGGCGCATGAGGAAAAATAAAGCGCGTCTGATCCGTCATCGTTTTCGGTAAGGCCGGCAAAATCGGTTTAAAATCATGCCCATTAGCCCCTAAACCATGCAACCAAATCACAGCAGCACGGGCCTGTTTTGGAGGTTCAATAATAACAGCGTTACTCTTCATTTTTTGATTTGTTATTCGTTATTCGTTATTAATAAATAAACGCTAAAGAATTAATCAGCGTCAATCATGACTTTTATGTAGGGTGGGTAACGTGTTTTTGTTGCCCACCATCAGATCATGTCGGGGGCCGGTAACGTGTTTTTGTTGCCCACCATCAGATCATGTCGGGTGGGTAACGTGTTTTTGTTGCCCACCATCAGATCATGTAGGGGGCCGGTAACGTGTTTTTGTTGCCCACCATCAGATCATGTAGGGGG